>NZ_CP146369.1:1720357-2041071 GCF_037055245.1 Brevundimonas olei | reverse complement strand
CGGGCAGCGGCATCGGCACGCTCACTGTCGCCGGCGATTATGTCGGCAACGGCGGCACGCTCGAGATCGAGGCGGTCCTTGCCGGAGACAACTCGACCACGGATCGGCTCGTGGTGGGGGGCGGCACCTCCGGCAACACCCAGATCAAGGTCATCAACCGTGAAGGACTCGGCGCGCAGACCGTCGAAGGCATCAAGATCATCGATGTCGCCGGCGCATCCAGCGGTACGTTCGTTCTCAACGGCGACTACGTGTTCCAGGGCGAACAGGCCGTCATCGCCGGCGCGTTCGGATATCGTCTGTATAAGGGCGGCGTTTCCAGTCCTACGGATGGCGATTGGTATCTGCGTTCCAGCCTACTGAATCCGGTCGATCCGGGCGAACCGGGCGGCCCCGAAGAACCGGTCGAACCGAGCCCGCCGCTATATCAGCCCGGGGTGCCCATCTATGAAGCGTATGGGGCCAACCTGCAGTCGTTGAACGGTCTTTCCACGCTTCAGCAGCGTGTCGGTAACCGCAGCTGGACAGCCGGCGCCAACCCTGAGGGCAACGGCATCTGGGGGCGAATGGAAGGTGTCCAGAGCCGGGCTAATGCAGCAGTTTCAACCAGCCTTTCCGATCAGAACGTCAACAGCTGGAAGATGCAGATCGGTGCCGATCGGGTCTTCGCAGGATCCGACAAGGGCGAGCGGTTAGTCGCTGGGGTTACCGCCTACTATGGCGAGGCGAGCAGTCATGTCCGGTCGATCTTCGGCAACGGTTCTCTCAAGACCGATGGTTATGGTGTTGGCGCTACGCTGACCTGGTACGGGCTCCAAGGCTTCTATGCCGACGGACAGGTGCAGTTCAGCTGGTATGAAAGCGACCTCAATTCCGATACGCTCGGCAAGTTGTCAGCCAACAACAGCGGTAGCGGCGAGGCCTTTAGCCTGGAACTCGGCAAGAAGTCTCCGATTGGCGGCAAGCTCAGCGTCACGCCGCAGATTCAGATGGCGTACTCCAATGTCCGATTTGATCGTTTCGCCGATGCGGCCGGGGCCATTGTCGCTGCAGACAAGGGCGATAGCCTCAAGACCCGCTGGGGCGTCTCGCTCGACCATGAGGACGAATGGGACGGCGGCCGCAGCCATGTCTATGGCTTGGTTAATCTTAGCTATGAGTGGCTGGACGGCACACGCACGCGCGTTTCCGGCACGCCGATCGCCTATGCAAACGAGGGGCTGTGGACTGAAGTCGGTCTGGGGGCGAGCATAAGCTGGATGAACGGCATGACGTTCTATGGCGAAGTCTCGGGCAATAGCTCCGTCAAGGACTTCGGGGACAGCTACATTCTGAAAGCGAATGCCGGCCTGCGCATTGCATTCTGATTATATTGGGGCGGCGCCTTCCAAAGGGGACGCCCCAATATTCGGAAAGAATCTTCGCCCCTGCCGCAAAGGCGGCGATGGCCGAATGCATGAAAAAATATCCTGGAGACGCAAATGACAACGGCGCCGCAATCAGTTGAACTGCCTGTATTCTACAAAGGGGTTATGGCGCTCAACAGCCGTGATCATGCGTCGTGGCATAGGCGGACGACGGACAAGGCGAGCTGGCTCGCGAACCAACACGTCGTACCACTGACGGTCGAGGAGTTTCCGCAGGCGCAGCGGCACTTCCCGGTCATTTTTTCTTCAGGTCGAGACCCAATACCGCTGGCCCTGATGGGCATGAATGAAGGTGTAAACGTTTTCGTCGACAGTGCGGGCGCCTTACCAGACTCCTTTTACGTTCCCGCCTATGCGCGACGGTATCCCTTCATTCTGGCCAAGCTGACGCCGGAAGCGAGTGAGCTTTCCCTTTGTTTCGATCCCTCGAGCAACCTTGTGGGAGACTTTGCTGAGGGAGAGGCGTTGTTTGACGGCGTAACACCAACCGATGCTTGTAAGGCGGCGCTCTATTTCTGTGAGCAGTTCGAGGCCGCCGGACAAAAGACTACTGCGTTCATAGCAGAACTCATCCAACACGATTTGCTCATGGAAGGAGAGGTCGCAATTCAGCAGGATGGAGCGGAGCGTCCATTCGTCTACCGCGGCTTTCAGATGGTCAACCAAGCCAAGTTGCGCGATCTGCCTGGTGATGTGCTGACGAACTGGAACCAGACTGGCGTCTTGTCCATGATCTTCGCTCATCTCCATTCATTGGAATTGACGCGGGATATCTTCCTTCGTCAGGTTCGGCTCGGCGAGGCATCTGCTGAGGTTCCGGCGCTGGCGTAGGGCGGCGACGGCTTCAACGGAGCGAGGCTGGGCCGCGCGTCCAAGGAAGCCGCCGCACAGCGATCTCATCCGGTATGCCCAAAAAAGGAAGCCGGAAACCGCTCGTGTTCGGCAGCCGTCATTCTCATGAAGAATGAACTCTTCGGTCTTCGTCATCCCAACTCCTGAACAGGAGGCTTTCGCCTTCTGACTTTCGGCTCGCCGATCTCAATCCACACCGGCGCGTGGTCACTCGTTTTCTCCCAGGCGCGCGGACGGGTATCGACTCCGGCCGCCACAAGCCGCGCGGCGGCTGGCGGGTTCAGCAGGAGATGGTCGATCCTCAAGCCCGCGTTCCGCTCGAACGCGCCGCGCCAGTATTTCCAGAAGGTGTAGATGACATCGTCAGGGTGAAGGCGGCGGATCGCGTCCGTCCACCCCTGATCAAGCAACCGCTGGTAGGCTGCCTTCACCTCGGGAGCGAAGAGGGCGTCGTCGCGCCAGCGCTCGGGGGCGTATACATCCCTGTCCGTCGGCATGACGTTGAAATCCCCAGCCACGATCACGGGGGCCTCGAGACGGATGAGGCTCGCCAAATGGGTCTGCAGGCGCTCGAACCATCTCAGCTTGAAATCGAATCTGGGGCCAGGGCGAGGGTTGCCGTTGGGCAGATAGAGACCCGCGATCAGCACGCCGTTGACGGCGCCTTCGATGTAACGGCTCTGAAGGTCCTCAGGATCGCCCGGCAATCCGCGGCGGGTCTCGTGGATTTCGCCGACCCGGCTCAGGAGCGCCACGCCGTTCCACCGGCTCTGACCGTGCCAGATCACGTCATAGCCAAGATCGCGGATTGCGCTTTCGGGGAATTTTTCCTGAGGGGATTTCAATTCCTGCAAGCAGACGATGTCGGGTTCAGCCAACTCAAGCCAGCGGAGAAGCACCGGCAGGCGGCCGTTGACCCCGTTCACATTGTAAGTCGCTATCTTCACAGGTCGGGCAAGGCCTGATCGGCGCGTCCCCAAGACGACAGCGTCTTCAGACCAGCGCGCTTAAGCAGTTCGGTCTGATCGCCGACATGGAAGCGGGCCGGGCTTACGATCGTCTCCATCTCCTTCCAGGTGATCGGCGCGGCGACGGGCGCGCCTTCGCGAGCGCGGGCGCTGTAGGGCATGACGGCGGTCGCGCCGCGCTGATTGCGCAGATAGTCGACGAAGATGCGTCCCTTCCGCTGGGCCTTCGGCAGGGCGGCTGTGAACTTGGTCGGCTCAGTTTGAGCGACTGCGACGGCGAGCCGCCGAGCGAAATCTTTCACCTCGGACCACTCGGCCCGCGGCGTCAGCGGCGCGATGACATGAACGCCCTTGCCGCCTGTAACCATCGGGAAGGTCTCCAGCCCGATCGTCTTCAGGATGTCTCGGAAGCGGAAAGCGGCGAAGCGCACGGCCTCGAAATCGAGGCCGACGTCCGGATCAAGGTCGAAGACCAAGCGATCGGCCTTCTCGACGTCCTCGATGCGCGCGCCCCAGCCGTGGAATTCGATCGTGCCCATCTGCACGCACGTCATCAGCCCTTCGTCCGTGTCGATGTAGAGGTAGGGCTCGGCCTCGCCGTCCTTCTCCTCGATCGCCACATGGCGAACCGCTTCCCCGAAGCTGCCGGCGTCGTGTTTCTGGAAGAAGCATTTCTTGGCCCGGCCCTGCGGGCATCGAACGAGGCTGATCGGCCGCGAGGCCGCCCAGGGCAGCATGATGGGCGCAACGGCGGCGTAATATTCCGCCAACTGACCCTTGGTGATCTCGCTCTCGGGATAGATGATCCGCTCGGCGTTTGTGATCGGCACGATCACTGGCGCTTGCGCCTGTCTGGCCGACCCTGCCTTCTCGACCACAACGGCTTCGGGCTTCTTGTCGTCGCGCAGGCCGAGATAGCTCGGATGACGCAGCGTGCCTTCGTTGGTCATTTCGGTGAAGGCGATTTCCGCTACGAGCTTGGGACGGAGCCAGTGGGCGCCCCGGACCTCTGCGCGCGGCGCTTTGACGGTCGGCGTTTTTTGTTCGAGCGGGCCCATGACGGACATGAGCCGCTGCAATTCCTTAGCGTCGAATCCTGTCCCGACCTTGCCCGCATAGCGCAGGGCGCCGTCCTCGTTGACGGCGAGGATCAGGGAACGAAAGGCGCGCGCCTTGTCCGAAGGCGTCCATCCGACCACGGCGAACTCCTGGCGCTGGATGCATTTGGTCTTAACCCACCCGGACGATCGCGCGCCGACGTAGCGTCCATCGGCCAGCTTCGACACCACGCCTTCCAGGCCCGCTGCGCAGAAGCTGTTCAGCAGCTTTTCACCGCTCCCACGAATATGGTCGGAGTAGCGGAGTCGCTTCGGCTTCTGGGGCATTAGGTCGCGCAAAAGAGCCTTGCGCTCGAGCAGTGGCAGCCCCGTCAGATCCTCGCCGTTTAATTCGAGCAGGTCGAAGGCGACATAGTCGATCCTGGCGGGATCGCCTTTCAATGCGCCCTGAAGCGTCTGGAAGTCAGAGCGGCCTTCGGCGTCGAACACGACGGCCTCGCCATCCAGCAACGCGGACTCGACCTTCAAGCTCGCGGCCGCCTCGACGATTCCGTCGAATTTCTCGGACCAATCCAGACCCGAGCGAGTGAACGCTCGCGCGCGACCGCCCCCGATCGCGATCTCCAGCCGATAACCATCATACTTCATCTCGTGCAGCCAGCGGTTGCCGCTTGGCACGGCGTCAACCAGCGTCGCGAGCTGGACCGGACGGAAGGCGGGGAGGGAGGTAGTGGACGCCGGGGCGGCGCGCCGGGCGGCGCGGGCCACGGTCAGGACCGACGATCGCCGCGGTCGCCTTGGCCGGGCTTGCTCTCGTGCTTCGCCTTCTGCCGACGGTCAGCGGCGAGCGAGCGGCCCACGTCGTCGGATTCCTTGAACTGACCCTTCTCATCGCGCCGGACGTAGCGCTTGTCCGAGCCCGTATCGATTAACTCGCGTTTGGACATGAAAGTCTCCTCTCGGGAGCGCAACGCGCCATCGGAGCGAAAGGTGCCGTCTGTTTATTGGCAGGCCTAGTCCATGCTCATCGGAGCGGGATAGGTGACGGTCTCGTCCAAACCAATTACGGCCCCGCCTGTCAGCCGAGCCGGTTCCAGACGACCGCGTCCCATGATGTGTAGAACCGGCTCGCCGCGCGCGAGCAGATTGTCGGCGATGAGCCTGCGGTGACATCGCCACCAGACCGCTTCGGAGCACATGATTGCGCAGCGCTGCTGGCGGCCGGCCTCGATCAGTCGTTCGAGCCCGTCACGAAACTCGTGTGAGAGGGCGTAGTCGGCATAGTTGTGGAAGCTCTTGTTTTCCCAATAGGCGTTCACGTCCGCGGGCACGTCTTTCACCTGCCCGCGTCGACCGCCCAGGCCGGCGCTATGTTCGTAAGAAATCTGAAAATCCGCCAAGACGTCCGGAAGCGTTGTCTTGTTGAACTGAGGATGGGTTCGGGACATCGGAATCTTCCTGACGTCCACCACCCGTTCGACATGCGCCTCCTGCAGCAGGGCGACGAAATCCTCAAAACTCCGGTTAGAGTGTCCGATCGTGTAGAACGGCAGCGTCACGCGTCGTGTCGCACATGATCCAGAGCGCTGCCCTTATGGGCGGCGATGTGATCCGTCTTGTCGCTCCTGATCTCGTATTGGGGAGCGGCTTCCGACGCGCGATGCGTGTGGCCTTTGTAATCAAAGTCGCGGGTGTGAATTTTGATGATCCGGCCCGACACGCGCCCCGCCTCGGAGTTCCAGCTGACGTGATCGCCGACGTCGAAAGTCTTGGCCATTCCTGATCTCCTAAAAGGACAATCAGGCTTTGGCGATTTCGTTCCCGCCCATGCCCGGCGACCCCCAACGGATTTCAGCAGCTTATGCGATCCGTGTTGACTCTTCACGATTGCGGGTAGAACAGAAGGGGAACATTTAGCCCGCGGCAGAATTTGGAGTCTATGTCATCGCCCTCGAAACCCCTTCTCGATGCGCTACGCACTCGCATTCGTCGGATCGAGACGAGCGAGAAGCGGGACCGCGGGGTGTTGCCGTTCGGGATCGAGGCGGTGGATCGCCGGCTGCCTGGCGGCGGGCTCTCGCTGGGCGCGCTGCACGAGGTCGCTGGCGGCGGGGCAGGCGCGCTTAACGGCGCGGCGGCGGCGCTGTTCGCCGCGGGGATCATGGCGCGTCTGGATGGGCCGGTTCTGTGGTGCGTAAGCCAGCGCGACCTCTTCGCGCCGGCGCTGGCCCAAGCAGGGCTTCATCCTGACAGGGTGATCTACGCCGAGATCGGCGACGACAAGGCCATGCTCGCCTGTTTCGAAGAAGGCTTGCGTCACGGCGGCCTCGCCGGCGTCGTCGCTGAGCTGTCCAAACTGCCGATGACCGCCTCGCGGCGTTTGCAGCTTGCGGCGGAAGCGTCGGGCGTGCTGGGTTTGGCGGTGCGCCGCTGGCGCAGACAGTCAGACGCCAGCGATTTCGGCCAGCCGACCGCGGCCGTCACGCGCTGGCGAGTCTCGGCCCTGCCTTCGGAACCCCTGCCTGTACCGGGTGTCGGCCGCCCCCGCTGGCTGGTCGAGTTGATCCGGTCCCGCGCCGGCGAATGCGCGGATTTTGTCCTGGAAGCCTGTGATGAGAAGGGTCGTCTCGCTCTCCCTGCCGACTTGGCCGACCGATCGGTTGCGCCGGTCGATGGGCGCATCCGCGCCGCCGCCTGACGCGCCGCTCGTGCTCGTCGGTCGCGACGGCCGCAAACGCATGGTGCTGGCGGCCGATGCGGCCGCTCAGGGACTCGGACTCCATCCTGGCATGGCGGTAGCGAAGGCTCAGGCTCTGGTCGCGGAGTTGACCGTGATGGACGCCGACCGGGAGGCCGATGATCGCGCGCTGGACAGGCTCGCGCTGTGGGTGCTGCGGCGCTATGCGCCGATCGTCGCGCCCGATCCGCCCGACGGCCTGATGATCGACATTGCTGGGGCCTCTCACCTTAAGGGCGGTGAGGCGGCCTTGCTCGACGACTTGACCGGACGGCTCGCCTCGGCGGGCATCCACGCGCGGGCGGTCGTCGCACCCTCCTACGGCGCGGCCCATGCGCTCGCGCGGTTCGGCGGTGGAGCCAGCGTGGTCGCTGACGATGAGGTCGCGGACCGGCTGAGCTCTTTGCCGATCGCCGCGCTGCGCCTGACGTCCGTTATCCTTGAGGCTCTGCGTCGGCTCGGTTTTGACCATATCGGCGAATTGGCCGCCGCGCCGCGCGCGCCGCTCGCCCTTCGGTTCGGACCCGAGGTCGGGCGGCGGCTCGATCAGGCCTATGGCCGCGTCGAAGAGCCGTTCGAATTGATGACGGGTGCGGAGTTGGTGCGGGTCGTGCGTGATTTCGCCGAGCCGATCGGCGCGCCGGAGACCCTGGCGCGCTACACCGGCAAGCTGGTCGTCCAGCTTTGCGAGGCGCTGGAGGAAAAGCGGCTCGGGGCGCGCAAGCTCGACCTGCTGTTTCACCGCGTCGACAATCGGGTCGAGGCGGTCCGCATCGGGACTGCCAAGCCGGTGCGCGACGTCCGGCGCCTGACCCGGCTCCTCTGCGACAAGATCGAGACCGTAGCGCCGGGGTTCGGAATCGAGCGCATGACGCTGACGGCCGCCGTGGCCGAACCGCTGCACTACCGGGCGGGCGCATCGAGCCTGGTCGAAGCCGCTCCCGCCGATGTCTCCGAACTGATCGACACCCTCGCCAACCGCATCGGTGCGGACCGCCTATATCGCCTCGCCCCGCGCGAGAGCGATGTGCCCGAGCGCTGCCTGAGCCGCCTTGCACCTCTGGCTCCGGCGGATGGGCGCACCTGGCCTCTCGACTGGCCCCGCCCGTCGCGGCTGCTCGACCCGCCCGAGCTGGTCGAAGCTATGGCGCTGCTGCCCGACCATCCGCCCGCCGCCTTCACCTGGCGCGGCCAGCGGCGACGGGTGATGCGCGCCGATGGTCCGGAGCGGATCTTCGGTGAATGGTGGACGCGCGACGCCGAACTGGAGGCGGTGCGCGATTATTTCCAGGTCGAGGATGAAGCGGGCGAGCGCTTCTGGCTCTACCGGGCCGGCGACGGCGAGGACCCGCATACGGGCTCGCACCGCTGGTTTTTGCACGGGCTGTTCGGATGAGCGCGCGCTATGCCGAACTGCAATGCGCCTCGCATTTCTCCTTTCTGCGCGGCGCCTCGTCGGCCGATGAGCTTTTCAGCCAGGCCGCCGTGCTGGGGATCGAGGCGCTGGCGATCACCGATCGCAACTCGCTTGCGGGGATTGTGCGCGCCCACGAAGCGGCCAAGGCGACCGGCGTCCGCCTGATCGTCGGCGCTCGGCTGGTGCTCATCGACGGGACCGAGCTTCTGGTCTATCCCACCGATCGGCCCGCCTACGCCCGGCTGTGCCGTTTGCTCAGCCTCGGCAAGGGTCGTGCGGGTAAGGCGAAATGCGAACTCCATTGGGACGACGTCGCCGCATGGAACGAGGGTCTGATCGCCGTCCTGGTTCCAGACGAGGCCGATGACCTGACGGCGCGGCGGCTGCGAAGGCTCGCCGATCTCTTCGGCGACCGCGCCTATTGCGCCCTGACCTTGCGTCGGCGGCCGCGAGACCATCTTCGCCTGCACGGCCTCTCCAATCTGGCGTCGGCGGCGCGCGTGCCGACCGTGGCGACCAACGATGTCCTGTTTCACCATCCCTATCGCCGCGTCCTGCAGGACGTCGTGACCTGCATCCGCGAGGGCGTGACGATCGACGACGCCGGTTTCGTCCGCAATCGCCACGCCGACCGCTATTTGAAACCGCCCGAGGAAATGGCCCGGCTGTTCCGCCTGTGGCCCGAAGCCGTCGCCCGCAGCGTTGAGGTCGCGGAGCGGTGCCGCTTCAGCCTGGATGAACTCGCCTATCAATATCCGCATGAGGTGGTCGAGCACGGTCTGTCGGCGCAGGCGACCTTGGAGAAACGGACCTGGGAAGGCGCAGCCGAGCGCTATCCCGAGGGCCTCCCGGACGAGGTCGCCGCGACCCTTCGTCATGAGCTGACCCTGATCGCCAGCCTCGACTATGCACCCTATTTCCTGACGGTCGACGCCATCGTCCGGCAGGCGCGCAAGCTCGGCATCCTCTGCCAGGGGCGCGGATCGGCGGCCAACTCCGCCGTCTGCTTCGTGTTGGGCGTCACCTCGATCGATCCAGGCCGTAACGACCTGCTGTTCGAGCGCTTCGTCAGCCAGGAACGCAAGGAGCCCCCGGACATCGACGTCGACTTCGAGCATGAGCGGCGCGAGGAGGTGATCCAGTGGGTTTATGAAACTTACGGCCGTCACCGCGCCGCCCTCTGTTCGACCGTGATCCGTTATCGCGCCAAGGGCGCGCTACGCGACGTCGGCAAGGCGCTAGGCCTGCCCGAGGACATGATCGGCCTCCTGTCGAAGCAACTCGGCCATTGGGCGACCGAGGGGGCGGGCGAGAAGCTTGCGAGCGAACTCAATCTCAATATGGCCGACCGCCGATTGCGGCTGACGCTCGAACTCGCGCGCGAACTGATCGGCGCTCCGCGCCACCTGTCGCAGCATCCCGGCGGCTTCGTCCTGACAGAGGACCGCCTGGACGAACTGGTCCCGATTGAACCCGCCGCGATGGAAGACCGACAGGTGATCGAATGGGACAAGGACGATATCGACGCGCTGAAGTTCATGAAGGTCGACGTGCTGGCGCTGGGGATGCTCTCGTGCATGCGCCGGGGGTTCGATCTCCTTCGCGAGCACAAGGGCGTCGACCTCGATCTCGCGACCATCCCGGCGGAGGACCCGCGCACCTATGCTATGATCCGGAAGGCCGATACTCTCGGGGTCTTCCAGATTGAGAGCCGGGCGCAGATGGCGATGCTGCCCCGCATGAAGCCGCGCACCTTCTATGATCTCGTCATCGAGGTGGCGATCGTCCGGCCCGGTCCGATCCAGGGCGACATGGTCCATCCCTACCTGCGGCGGCGCGAGGGACGCGAACCCGTCGACTATCCGACGCCCGAACTGGAGCGGGTGCTGGGCAAGACGCTCGGCGTCCCCCTGTTTCAGGAACAGGCGATGCGCGTCGCCATCGAATGCGCCGGCTTCACCCCCGGCGAGGCGGACCAACTGCGCCGCGCAATGGCGACGTTCAAGCACACCGGCGGCGTATCGGCCTTCGGAGGCAAGCTGATCCAAGGCATGGTGGCGCGCGGCTATACCGAGGAGTTCGCCACCAGGACGTTCAGCCAGCTCGAAGGCTTCGGCTCCTACGGATTTCCGGAAAGCCATGCCGCATCGTTCGCACTCATCGCCTACGCCTCGTCATGGCTTAAATGCTGGCACCCCGACGTCTTTTGCGCGGCGCTTCTCAACGCGCAGCCGATGGGCTTCTACGCCCCGGCTCAGATCGTTCGCGACGCGCGTGAGCATGGCGTCGAGGTGCGACCCGTCTGCGTCAACGCTTCGCGCTGGGACTGCACGCTTGAGTCCACGGACCGCCCGGGCGCCTTCGCTGTCCGGCTCGGCCTGCGCATGGTCACAGGGCTGGCCAATTCGGACGGGGCGGCGCTCGTGGCGGGCAGGGATCGCCCTTACGCCGACATCGACGATGTATGGCGGCGCTCGGACGCCAAGGTGTCCGCGTTGGTGCGGCTGGCGGAGGCGGATGGTTTCCGCGCGGCCTTCGGTCTGGCGCGGCGCGAGGCGCTATGGGCGATCCAGGCGCTGCGCGACGAGCCCTTGCCCTTGTTCGCGGCGGCGGCCGGCGACGATGGACGGCCGCCGCCTGAGATCAACGAGGAGGCGGTGGCGCTGAAAGCGATGACCGCGGGCAGGGAGGTCGTAGAGGACTATCAGCATGTCGGTCTTTCGCTTCGTCGCCATCCGGTCGCCTTCCTGCGCGACGAACTGGCCGGCGAAGCCATCGTCACCTGCGCCCAGGCTCAGGGGACGCGCGACGGCCGCCTCACCAAGATCGCGGGTCTGGTGCTGGCGCGCCAGAAGCCGGGGTCCGCGAAGGGCGTCATGTTCATCACCATCGAGGATGAGACTGGAGTGGCCAATCTGGTCGTCTGGCCCGACATCTACGAGAAGCACCGCCGCGTGATACTCGGCTCGAGCATGATCGCCGTGCAGGGGTGCGTCCAACGCGAAGGCGACGTCGTTCACCTCGTTGCCGCGAAACTCTTCGACCTGTCGGACCGGCTGGGCCGGATCGGCGAGAAGGATGACGCTTTCCCGTTGCCGCACGGACGTGGCGACGAGTTCCATCACGGATCGAGCGGCTCCGATGCGCGCGAGGGCAGGGGTCTGCGTATCAAGCCGCGGGATTTTCGCTAGTCCCGCGACGTTAGCAGGATCGACAACGGATCCGAGGCGTTCCTCAGAATAAGAGAGCACGGCATGACGTTTGACGAAATCTGGACGCTTGAGAAAAGCCTCTGGCTCGGCGGTCGCGAAACCTACGCAGCGCTCCTGCATCCGCGCTGCCTGATGGCCTTCGCCGAGGTTGGAATCCTGGACGCTGAGACTGTCATCGATAGCATCACCGGACCGCGTTGGCGCGAGGTCACACCCAGCGACTACACAATCGCTCAAGCGAGCGCCGACCTTATTGTTATTGGCTATCGCGCGGCGGCTGATCGACCAGAAGCTCCTACCTACCGCTGCGTCTGCACGTCCACTTACCTCCTCTCCGAAGGTCGTTGGCTTATCATCCAGCATCAGCAAACCGTCGAGGCTTGATGTTTCTCGTAGCGCGTTGTCGCGACCAAGCCCAGGAGCCTGTACGTTTTGCAGCAAATCGCGAGTGCGGGCCTGGATCGGACTCGGGAGTCTATTTCACTACGGCTTGCGACTCATTGCGGTGGGTCGAAAGGTCCGCTTTGGGTTGTCCCGCGAAGAGTGACGGTATCGCCATCAAGATGCCGCGCAAGTCGGAGTTCGTGGCGACCTCAACGCTGGAGGGGTATCAGCTGGCGACTGTGACCGTGACCAACAAGGTTTCCACCGGTGGCGGCGTCGCCATGGCCGGAAACGTCCTCGTCGGGGGCATCCTTGGCGCCGGAATCGATGCGGGAACCGGCGCGATGCTCGATCTGACGCCGAACCCAGCGCACGTGGATCTCAGCCAAGAGCGCGCGCCAGCGACCGGTCGTCCGGAGTAGGAGCTCGACAGAAGAACGGCGGCTCCATCCGGGGCCGCCGTTTCCAATTGAATGAAGAGGTCACCTAGCCTGAGCAGTATGGAACAGAGAGCGTCGCGCGTCTTTCGATAGACACAACGAAGGAGCAAGACATGCCACACCAGAACACGTCATCGTCCAGCGCGACCGCCCAGAATGCCGCGACCGATCCGGCGGCTCCACGCGACCAGGCGACAGATCAGGACCGCAAAGAAGAACCTCGCTCCTACGCGGCATCGGATGTTTCCGACAGCTCGCTAGCCCCGCCCGCCGCCGGCGAGGTGTCCGACTATATGGACGAAGGGGAGGCCTTGGACGGAGAAGCCGTTCAGCAGGGCGCCAATCACGCGAACCGGCCCGACCGTACCGAAACCATGGATTCTCAGGGCCCCAAGACCAGGGCGGCTAACCGCGACATCGTGCAGGGCAGGAACTGAAGCTTGGACGGCGGCTCTGCCCGGGCCGCCGTCCGACTGAACCTCGGTTGATCAGTCTGGGTTAGCGATCGGCGGCGTCGCCGGTGGAGCTTTCGCCGCTTCCTCCTCCAGCTTTCGGCGCTGGTCGGGGTTCTCATCCGGTTGAGGCGTAGTGACGCTGGGATCGGGCTCCCGTTCCCGGCGCTCAGCTTCGTCGGTCTCGCGTCTGGCTTGCTCCTGGAGGCTGTCTTTATCGGCGGGGCCGCGAGAGTTCGGGTCGTTTGGCGGGACGTCGGTCATGGTCATATCCTCTCTAGGGTTGCCCTTAACCAAGCGGTGGGCGCCGATCCCGTTCCAGCAGGCTGCCCCTTAGGTTCCAAACTCTAGCCTAGCTAACCAATGGCTCTTCTGCACCTGTGTCTTCGCCGTCGTATCGAACGAACGATAGCCGGCCATCGGGCTCCAGCACGCCCCATTTGATCATATCCAGCCGCTCGATCCCGGCCTTGCGCATTTCCGACAGGATTTCGTCCGTTCTGATGCGATCCTTGTGCAAAGCATCTTCGACGAGCCTGCCCCTATTGATCACGATCGCAGGCAGCGCCTCGCTGACGGTTTGAAACCATTTCAGCCGGTAGGTCATAACCGAATCGATAAAGGTCAGGAACAGAAGGGTAGCGGCCCCGACCAAGGCTCCTGGGATAGACTCGTCGCCAGCCGTCAGGGACGGCGATACGATCTCGGCTATCATCAGAAGCGTGACGATCTCGAACGGCGACATCTGGCTAAGCTCACGCTTGCCAAGGAACCGAAACCCCGCTGTTAGAGCGACGAATATGATCGTGACCCGCACGATCAAATCCAGACCGTTCCTTTCCTCCGGCTCGATGACGCCGACAGCTCCGAGAAAAACCACGGCTGCGATAAGCGTGACGCCGAGAGCTTCTACCTTTCGTAAGCGTATTTTAGGCGGGACAGTCGCCAGCTTGGGCAGAGCACTCAGGTCCGCAAGATGGGGGCTTGCTTTCATCTTTCCGCGTCCTTGCAGGTAAGCCGATAGCTTCACAACGCAGCGCGTGGTTTAGGGTTGGCTGTGTGCCTAATCGCACCCTCAGCAAAGGGGCGGTGTAGATTAGGAAGATTCAACCGTAACCACGCAGTCCTTGAGGGGCGTCGCCGGATAGGCAGGCCGACCTCGCCGCTGCGCATGACCGGGCGCTGGCGCTCGACGCCCAGGTCAGGAAGCTCACGGCTGATCTGGACTGCGTACGACAGGAATGGGACGCCGCTCTGGAGAAGGCGGAGCAGAAGGAAGGCGAGATCCGCCAGCTCCAGCAAGTGATCGAGTCGCTGCGCCGCTCGGAGGATATCGAATGACCGACACGCCCATCCAGGGTCGCGAAATAACTCTCGGGCAGTTTCAGATGAAGCTGCGGGAGTTGATAAAGCTGGACGGTCGACCGGTGAAACCTCTTGGCGCGTGTACGATAACTGTGGAGCGGGCTCGAAATCACGCAGCAAAGGAAATCAAGGCTTATAAGGCTCGCATGAGGCTTGAGGCGGAAGCGCGGGGCGAGAAAGAACTCGCGTCTATCACTCGCGCATTGAAGGGAGGCCGGAAGGCCCGCCCTAATTAACGCGCCGCCGAGTTGCCGCCCAAGCCTGGCTGACGGGCATAAGAAAACCCGTCTGCCACATTGGGACTCAGACGGGCCTAATGAGCCGAGGCTCGTAGCCTAAATGGGAGCTAGTATTAAAAGCGCAAGGCCCACAAGAAATTAATCAGCACCGCCTGAAATGATCGTCAGAACGGCCCAGATGATTACGGCCAGTGCGATCACACCCCCAAACGCGGCGGCGATTACGAGGCGCTTTTCAGCCGCAGTCAGCCTTCGATGATCCATTGTTCCGTGATCTCCGTGGACGGCAGCTGGCGAACAGTACGCGTAGCACCATTGTGAAGCCGCAGGTGATAAACTTGTCTGCGCTCCAGAAGCGCCCTGTAATTGCTCGATATTAAATCTGGTGGAGCCCTCAACTCGAACTAAATAATATTTATCCTTGCTTGTTCCGTCTTTGTAGCTCACCGTCTGGATGTCGATATCTCTGCGTAACGCCCTATTTCTTTGCGACGCATCGAGATTTCCGTTTCCTTAGACCCGACAGCTCTCAGGACCTTTTCCTCAGGGCAATCTTTCTCGGAGGTCATGGAAATGGCTACTGGCATTATCAAATGGTACAATCCTACCAAGGGTTTCGGTTTTATTGCTCCTGACGCTGGCGGCGGCGACGTCTTCGTCCACGTCTCGGCTGTCGAGCGTGCTGGCCTCAGCGGCCTGAACGAAGGCCAAGCGCTGTCGTATGAACTCGAGCGCGACCAGCGCTCGGGTAAGACTTCGGCAGGTCAGCTGCAGGTCGTTTAAGCGAACGCGCCAGTTTAACGGCGCTATTGAGGCTCGCTCTCTTAGGAGGGCGGGCTTTCTCGTTTCTAGAGACGCTTTGACTTCCCGGAGGCTGTGAGGCGCCGGCAGCAAGAAGGCCCGACCGGCGGCCGGGCCTTTACGCGTTCTAGAAATGACGCGTCAGATACGCGGCCCACGGCCGCGCATGCCGCCCACAACTAGCGAGACGACGAACAGAATGACGGCGATGATGGCGATGAATTTCGCGATCTCGAACGACATGCCCGAGATGCCGCCGAAGCCGAGCACGGCGGCGACCAGGGCGATGATGAAGAAGATGATGGCCCAACGAAGCATGGATGGTCCTCCGGCGTGTTGATGACGGCGTGAACGTCGACGCCTCCGCCTCGATCGCTCCACCCGTCGGCCAACGTATCGGAGGCTTGAGCGTTCCGAGGGGCTGGAACCGTGCTATTCGACTTTGCAGCGACGTCCATTGGCGATCATTTGGAACCCGGCAAGCGCCCGCCAGTTGGCCTTTCGCAGCCCACCCCATCCTCGGGGCGGCCCTCTGTAGAACCGCCGAGCCCCTCGCCGGATGCCCCAAGCGCCGGCGAGGGGTTTTTCAGTTCTGCAGGACGCCGCGCTCGATCAGGCCGAGGACGACGGGGTCCTGAAGGGAGGCAGCGACTTCGCGCGCGAAAGCGCGGTGCGCCTCGGCCTCATCCATGATCAGGCGCTTACTGCCGTCCCGATGCGACGAGAGATGAAAGGAAATCTCGCGCTGCTGTTTGGCCAGGCGCTCTATCCGAACGAGTTTCACCCCGGCCTGATCGCGCAGGGTGGCGCGTGAACTGACGACCATGATCGACCTCCTGAACGAGCCGATAAAGCTCGGGAGGCTGCGGACGGTTCCCGCGCATGGAACTCTTCCGCGCTGGGCCGGTTGGCACACAGCGTCGCGCTTGCTGGCCTGTGCGGCGCTCCGGGGAAACGAGCGCCCTCCGCTGTTATCCTGGCGGCGGAGTGGCGCTCAACCCGCCGGCAGAAGATCTCGATAGGGTTCGCCTCGATCGCCTGCCTCGGCTCTGGTCAGCACCTTGGTTTCCTGCTGCGATCCTACGTGGATGACGATGTCTCGATGGCGCAGGCCGTCGTGTAGGGTCGTGCACTTCGCCCGCACAGCAGACAGCACGTTGACCCAGTGGTCAGTCTCGACCGTGATCAGGCCCGGCAGAAGGTTGGGGTCGTCGCCGGCAGCGGCAGCCATGGCCTCGAGGGCATCGTTCAGTTCGTCGGGCATCATGGCTCCGCGTGTAGCTGAGTCGCCCTGTCGGGGCCTAGCGTTGGCGCCGCAGCAGGCGCGCCGCCTCTTCCTTCCACAGCGCCCGAAAGCGCAGGATGATGGACGCGGGCAGGTTGGCCGCCGCGCGCGATCGGCGGTGAAGGTCATGGGCCTCGGCTTCGAAGCGGGCCGCCTTGTGCAGATCGGTCTCGGCTGTCATGGCGATTCCGGCCAGACTTTCTGCACCGTCAACGATCCGGCCGGGCAGGGCCGCAGCATGAGGTCTTCGGCCGCGCTGAGATCCAGCCAGTGGACGCCAGCACCCTGCGGCAAGAGGACGATCTGGCGGTCATGATAGGGCGCGACGTCGGGGCCTGGTTCGGTCGTCAGCATGGCGAAGGCCCCGTCCTTAATGATGCCGGCGATCCAGAACCATGGCTGGCCGGCCATGGTGAACAGCCATTTCGTCTTCCTGCCCTGCGCCTTAGGCTCGGTGAACTCGTAAAAGCCGTCGGCCGGGATCAGGCAGCGGACGGAGTTGGCGAAAGACCGGCCGTCCGAGCGGAAGTTGAAGACGGGTTTCCCGGTCGGGCTCATCCACGCCCAGGTCGTCATAGTCAGCTGCGGGCCATCGGCGCCTTGGGTGACGACGGGCGCAATGTCGCCGATGCGGTAGTCGGCCGGAGGCAGGTTGGGCAGGCCGCTCGGAAAGCCGAGCGACCGGCCCGCGTCACGGAATGGCGCGGCGATTTGGTTGGCCGGCACGTGCAGGCGATAGTTGTTGCACATGGCGCATCCTCAACTCTGGCCGAGCGACGTTCAATCCCTGGGCGGGCCGGGGCCGATAGAATCCCTCACGCGCCATATGTTTGGCTGGCCGCTCCATTCGTGGCCACAAGCTTGCATGGCGGCTATGGTGGCGAAGAGTGGGGCATGGCCGTGGGCCGCAGGGTGGAACCCGACCATGAGTTTCTGGAGCTGCCGGTGGATGTCCCCAAGGCGCTCGAGGTCTTCAGCCGTGGGGGAGGTGTTCACCCTGTACTTCTCGCAGCGCATCGCGAGTACTGAACTCGACAGGACTCGGGAGCCCATTCCAGTACGGCTTTTGACTCGTTTCGTACCCTGGGAAGGTCCGCTTGTGGGCAGCCAGACCCACACTATGCGCGGACGTCAGGCCTCCCTAACTCCGTGCCGCGCGGTCTCGGCCGACCCCGTGAAGCGGGGAAACCCCCGCAGCCCGTAGGATACGGAGAGCCGCCGGTGGCCGCGCTCGCTCCGCAGTTGCATTACTCTTAGGGGGACGCTGCTTTGCCGCGCCTTTCGCCGCCGCCGGCGGCTCAGCGGAGCGCGACGAGGCCGCTGCGCTGACAGACGCCTATCTGGTGATTATCGGCGAGGGGAAAGAGGTGAGGAAGGGGCGGATCGGACGTGCTGAATTCTTATTGCCAAGGTTCATGACGAACGTCGCTGCGCCATGTAGGGTTTAGTGAAAGTTGATATTCGCGAGTGACGACCTTTCGTGGCTGATCCGCAGTTTACTTTTGGCGACCGCGTAACGACGGTTGGTTTTGACGCCACCGTCCTTGCGGGGGGTGGGCTTCAGCTCTGCCTGCTGCAACTTGCGCCAAACCTCGAAAGCATCGGCACTGACGCCAGTCGGCCGGCCGCGGTGCGCGCGGTCGAAGATCTTTTGATCGGAGGTGGCGCGCATCAGCGTCCTGCGCTTGCCGAGATGGCTCCGGGGGCGGAAGCCGTGCTTGTCGTCGCCCCGGAATTCGCCTTCGGTTCTTCAGATTGGCCCGCCATCGATGCGGCTGTGCGGCAGGCCGGACGTCCCATTGTCCTGCTGGGCGGATTTGGGGTCACGCCCGGCCAGAGCTTATTGGATTGGCGGGCCGCCGCGCAGGCGGGGGGCACCGGGCGACATTTCGCCTGGGATGAAGCCGCCACGCCGCTAAGTACCGTGCGGCCGGTCAATGGCGGTTGGTGCTGGGTGCACGATCCCAATGGCGACACGCACTGCATCGTCTTTCTCAAAATGCTCGCCGAGCAGAACGTGGAGGCGGTCCAGCTACCCGCCCTTCAGTACGGCAGGCGAGGGACCTATCTGCGTTTCAACGATCTCGACCTCTTTCCACTCATTTGCGCCGACATGCTGCAACCGATGGTTCAGCATCCGGACTCGCCGCAGGCGCGCATTCGAGAAGCGGTGGTCGCGGGAGACGTCGCTCGCCCAGCGATGGTGGTCGGATCGCTCTTGCAGACCGGCTACAACGTCAATTGGGAGATCGCCGTCGATGGCATCCTCAATCAGGTGCTTGCGGGCCGGGAGGGTGTGGTCGCTCTTTGCAACATCGCCCACGACCACCCTGTGGCTGACGAAGCCGCCGACCGTTGGCGAAGCCTGTCTGGCGTTTATGGACGATGGGGCGATCTGACCAAAGGACAGGCCAATCTGCCGGTAGGTCGTCGCCTCAGCGTTCGCGGCGTCGTTGGGGGCGTCCTGCGCCAGTCTGTGCCGACGGTCGCGACGGGCAAGGTCAGCTGGGGCCCCTACGGCCCCGTTGACGGCAAGTTCATCTGGCATGCCGAGATGCATGGCGCCTGCAACGCGGCTGGTGTGGCCGCGCCCGTGTTGCTGCCCGATCGGCCGGACGGGTGCGAGCTCTCTCGGTTCGTCCGACGTCATCCCGCGCAAACCGGTTGGTCCCCGCGCGTGGCGACCGGGTTGAAGCAATTGGCCACACAGCTGACCGCGGACACGCCACCGTCACCAGAGCGGCTGCTGCATGGGCTTTTGGCGGGTGTGGCCCCGGAGGCCGTAGATCCCGACGGGTTACATGAGGCGAGGATAGCGCCGGCGGCCATGGCGGCGGTTCACGGGCTGGCCGTGGTGGCGACGATCGAGGGGCTAGAGTGGTTACCCAATAACGATCAAGCGGGTCAGCTGCGATCGGTCGCCTCCGAATCCAATATCTTGATCTGGCGAGACCCCAACAAGACCGTGGGGCAGATGGAACGTGAGTTGGGTGCCTGGAAAGTCGGCCAAGGCCACCATCCTAACCTTGTCGTTATCGGAGCGTCTTGGTCCGGCGACCTCAAGCCCGGGATTGTCGGGGAAGGACGCTTAGATGACGTGGCGGCGCCGCCGTCTCCCGCGAAGGATTTGGGCGCTGTCGGTGGGCTTGGTGCGGAGACCGGCGATATCACCTTGGCGAGGGGACGCTGCAAGGTGGCGACTCTCGGCCTCGACCGGGTCGCTGCGATTTATGCGGACTACGATCCAGCCCTAGGCGACCAGGAAAAGGCTGTTCAGCTGCTGGCTGATATCAACGCCTTCTTCAAGAAAGGGGCAGCGGCGTGACCTTAGCAAGAGACGCGGACTTTTCCGCAGCGGAACGAATGCTGGATCCGTTGTGCCGCAAGGTGGGGTTGGAGCCCGCCGACCTGCCGGCAGGAGAGCAGATCGTGGTGGCTCCGCCGTCGACCGCTCTGTGGTCTAGCAGCTACGCTCACTTGCTCCTTTGGCCGGTTGACGACGCGGCGCCGCAACACATCGTCGCCTGCGCCAACCAAGCTGAGGGATGGTTTGAGCAGTACCTCTCGCAGCAAGAGGTGAACAGCGGAGGGCGGCCGATCGACGGCTATCTCGTCTTGGCGCTTCCTCAATTTCCACAAGCGGGATCGAGCGACGAAATTCGTAAGCTGGAACTCTCCGCTCGCATCTGCCGCAAACACATGATCTGGCCGTCAAAAGAGCTCGCCGAGGGAGAAACCGAGCGGTCATGGTGCCGAATTGCGGATGTGACAGTTTTGGGTTTGCCCGACGCAGCGATGGCAGGCGCAAGCGATCTATATTGGCCGAAGATCGATGCCGAGGCGCAGCAGGTTTACTCTGATCTGGCATTGCTCGGCGCACCGGCTACGGCTCAGCGGGACGAAACCGCGTGAGCGCCGGGGTAAGGATATCTTCCCTTCGCGTTGACGCTTTCCGAGGCATCAGCGACCCGATCGTCTTCGACCTCAGTTCGCCCATCACCCTGGTGTTCGCGCCCAATGGAACGGGCAAGACCACGCTGTGTGAGGCTGCCGAGTGGCTGCTGACGGGCCAGGTCGAGCGGCTGAAGGAGGGCAAGGATTTCAACCCGCAGGTTTTGCAGTCGAAATGGGTGAAAGACCAAAGACAGCCGTCGGTCGTCGGGCAAATCTGGGTGGGTGGCGAACAACGCCACCTTTCGAGACTTGTGAATGGCGAGGCGCAGGAAACGGAATTCGGCGCCGCCGCCGGTGACGCGGTGTCTATCGGGCCGAACGAGCTTCTATCGTTCTTGGCACCCTCGGCAGCGGCCAACGAAACGCACCATCTAAGGGCGATAAATCTTAGGCAACGCTGGCTGCGGGGCACACGGTTTCTGACTGCCGAGGCCTTGGCCGCGCTTGTCGACTCCGACGACGACACCATTCAGCGGCGAACCCAAGTGTTTGCCGATCTTCTGGGCATTCGCCACCTGCTTGACGCCGAACAGCTTTGTGACAAGTACATCGCGGATCTTGGCAGCCGGGAGCGGCTGTTGTCGCAGCGGATTCTCGGCCAGGAAGCAGAGATCGCCACGTTGAAGACCGCGCTGGATACGGCCGGGGTGACGACATCCGCCCTCAGCGAATTGGAAGCGGCTGAAGCGGCGTTGGGGCTCGAAGCCGACAACTTGAATGTGGTCGATCCGAACGTGGCGGGTCGAATAGAGGCGGCGATGGCTGAACAAGGCCGCCGCAAGCACCTCGCTGAGCTGCGATCCTCGACCATTGAGACGGTCGCAGCACAATGGGAGGTTCGCGTAGAGGCCGAAACGAAGCTTGCTGCCCTTTCGCAGAGCGAGTCGATTTTAGCTGCGCGACTTGTGCAGATCGAGACCGACGGAAGGTTGGCTGCGACGGCTGTATCGGAAACGGCAGCGCGTCAGACGCTCCAGTCTGAAACAGCACGCCTACTGACATCGGCGCGCGATGCGCTGACGAAGCACGCCAACACTTTGGCTGGGATTCTAGGGGTTCATGGCGATGCGTCGCCCCCGATAGACCTGACCGCGACCATTGCCTCGCTTTACTTACGGCTTCCGCAATCGCAGTGGAGCTCGGACGAGCGAGCCCGCCGTGGCGTTGCCCTGCGCGCCGCAATCGCCTCTTTCGGCAACGATGCGGAGGAAGCGAGGCGGATCGAACTTCTTCGAGGCCAGTTGGACGCCTTGGCTCCCAACCTCATGTCAGAAGAGGCCATTGCGCTTCTGCGCAGCGAGGCAGCGGCGCTCGAGTTGGCGGAGAGTGACGCTATCGCCCGCCTTCAGGCCACGTCGGGGCCTCTGGCGCGACTGCAGGGCGCGGCGCGCGACCTGTTGGAGCATGCGCATGACGACGAGGCGAGCGAGTGCCCGGTCTGCAAACACGATTGGGGAGATGCGAGCCGGCTGCGTAGCGCAATTACGTCGACTCTAGATACGGTCCCAGAGTTGGGACACCTTGCTCAGGTCGCCGCCGGCTCGGCTTCCCAGGCCGCTCGCCTCGCAGCATCTAGGCTTGAGGAGGCTGTACTGCGGCGTGCGCAAGCCGACCGCCTTCGGTCCGAACTGCAGACCCTCGAACAAGCCTATTCACGGCGCAGGCTTGACCTCGACGCCCTTGGCTTGTCTTCAGAAGATCCGCTCACGAGCCTTAGAACCGCCGACTGGCATCTCAGCATCGCCACAGCGCTCGCCGCTCTGGTGGAAGAGCGCCGGCGGTTCGAGACGCTGTTGTCTTTGCCTGCCGCTTCGTTGTTCGGCGATGAGACGCCCATCCCTGGCTTGGCTGCGCAGTTGCAGCAGTCCGTAGCTGTTCTTGAACAAGCCATTCAGCTGAAGCTCTCAGCCGTCGTCACGGAGCTTCAGGAAAAGACGGCCGAACGCGACAGGCTTAGGCGCGAGCATTCTGTCGCTCAGCAGCAACTTCGCGATTGCCGCCAAGAGCTGCAGGGGCTCACGGTCGAGGCCAGCCGGCTTGCCGCACTTTGGGATGAGGCTGCGCCAGGGCGGGCTTTCACATCCGCGATGTTGCAAGAGGTGAGACAGGAGATTGCCGAAGAGACCGCGATTGTCGCCGGCGCGGCCGCGGCGCTCGCGGCGGCATCCGCAGCTTGGTCTGTGCAGGTGCGCCGAGAGCGACTGGAACAGCTGACCGCAGAGGTTGCTCCGGCGAGAGAACAATGCGCTCGGATGACGCTTCGGATCGACGCGGCCAAACGAGCCAAGGCGACGTTCCACGAGGCCTACAACGACGTCAGCAAGCGCCAGATCGAAGATTTAAGCCGGGTCGTGAACCCGCTCTTTGCGCGCATGCACGCTAACCGGGTGTTCGACAACATTCGCCTCGGCCAAACGGATGAGCCGCTACGCTGGCTTGCGGATGCCGGAAACCAGGCGATGGATCCGGGCAAGGACTTTAGCCAAGGACAGCGGCAAGACTTGGCGCTCGCTTTGTTTTTGGGGCGCGCCCGCAGTCTCGGAGGGACGTTCTTTCTTGACGAGCCGGTGACCCATCTCGACGATCTAAACCGCGTCGGTTTGCTCGACATCTTCCGGGCGACTGTCATGGAAAGCAGTCCGATAGTGAACTTGGTAATCACGACGGCTAGTAAGGCGCTTGCCCGCCACCTGATCGAAAAGTTCTCCGCAGTTGGACCTGTCGAGACCCCCGCAGGAAGAACCGTCCCGCTTCGGGTCCTCGAGTTGGATGGGAACGGCCGCACCGGCGTTATTATGAGGAACGCCTATCCCGGTTGACCTAAAGGTTGTTCGTTCAGTGTAAGTGGCGCGCTCTATCCGACCCGCTTCTGTCGTGAGTGCGGCTTGAGGCGCATGTTGTTATCAAGACAGGCCGAAGCCACAGTTCGAAAGTTTGACGCGATGGCCATGACGAACGAAGCCTATCCTGAACTGAGGGGTGTCCGAATGTCTGCTTCTCGGCCTAATGCCAATGTCCGCTGCTGGCGCTAAGCCGACCTGATCGCGATGGCGGACAGGTCGTTGGCTGCATCGATCGGCACGCCTGAGGCTTTCCGTTCTGAATAGCGGTCCACCAAATGGCCGGCATGGGCGCGGGTCAGGACAGTGAAGCGCACCAGTTCCTCCATCACGTCGACCATGCGGTCGTAGTAGCTCGACGGCTTCATTCGGCCGTCGTCGTCGAACTCCATGAAGGCTTTTGCCACGCTGGATTGGTTGGGGATGGTGATCATCCGCATCCAACGGCCGAGCAGGCGCAGCGTGTTGACCGCGTTGAAGCTCTGCGAGCCGCCCGACACCTGCATGACCGCCAGGGTGCGGCCCTGGGTCGGGCGAATGCCGCCCATGTTTAGCGGCAGGTGGTCGATCTGAAGCTTCATGATCCCGGAGATCTGGCCGTGGCGCTCGGGGCTGCTCCACACCATGCCTTCCGACCACAGGGCGTGTTCGCGCAGTTCGTGGACGGCGGGGTGGTCATCATAGTCGACCTGATCGGTCAGCGGCAGATCGGACGGATCGAAGATGCGCGTCTCGCAACCCATGAACTGCAGCAGGCGAGCAGCCTCTTCAACGCACAGGCGGGAGTAGGACCGATCCCGGAGCGAGCCGTAGAGCAGCAGGATACGCGGCGGATGATCGTTCAGGCCGAGGCCCAGTGCCGGACGGTTCGACAGGTAAGCCGGGTCCAGCGCGGGCAGGTGATCGGGATCGGGCAGGGCGCGAAGACGGGTCATTGGGTACGCAACTCCTTGAACATGAATGCTGCCGAAGCCGGACACAGGGCGCTAAGCTGCCTGGAGGCGGCGATGGCGGTCGGCGCGGCTGATCGGGGCAGGGCGGTGTAACCGTGCCGCTCGAAGAAGGCGGCCGCCGCGGTCGTGAGCAGGTAGAGGCCGGACGCATTCTGCGCGGCAGCCTTAGTTTCCAGCCAGGACAGGATTACTGAGCCGTGGCCTTCGCCGCGACGGTCGTCGATGACAACAATGGATCGGATCAGGGCGTCGGAGCCGACCTGCTCAAGCCCGCCGTAGCCGATCAGTCCGGCATCGTCCTCGAAACGAAAGAAACGACGGCCGGGCTCATGGAGGTCATCCGCTGGCAGGCCGGCGGCCTCCAGCGCGGCGATCAGATCGGGGGTGGGCTGGGGCAACTCTACGACGTTGAAGCCCATCAGTAGGTATCCTGCTTAGGGGCGGTCGCTTGGAAGTAGCGGCGGCCCAGCCACAGTGCGACCGAGACCAGCAGGATCAGCACGGGCACCTCGACCAACGGGCCGATGACCGCCGCGAAAGCGACGGGCGAGGCCAGTCCGAACGCCGCGATGGCGACGGCGATCGCCAGTTCGAAATTGTTGGAGGCGGCGGTGAAGGCCAAGGCCGTAGTGCGCGGATAGTCCGCCTCGATCAGCCGCCCCATCAGGAAGCTGACCAGAAACATGACGAAGAAGTAGATCGTCAGGGGGATGGCGATGCGCAGGGCGTCCAGCGGCAGGGCGACGACCTCGCCTCCCTTCAGGCTGAACATGGCGACGATGGTGAACAACAGGGCGATCAGGGTGATCGGCGCGATGCGCAGCAGGAAGCGCGTCTCGTACCAATCATTTCCCTTCCTCGCGACCAGGGTGCGTCGGGTCAGGAAGCCGCCGAGGAAGGGCAGGCCCAGATAGACCAGGACGGCGCCGGCGATGGTCCAGATGCTGACACCGACCACGCTGCTCTCCAGCCCGAACAGGGGCGGCAGCACGGTCAGGAACAGCCAAGCGTAGAGGCTGAAGAAGGCGATCTGGAAGATCGAGTTGAAGGCGACCAGACCCGCCACATACTGGTTGTCGCCGCGCGCCAGCTGGTTCCAGACCAGCACCATGGCGATGCAGCGGGCCAGGCCGATCAGGATGACGCCTGTCATGTATTCCGGCTGGTTACGCAGGAAAACGACCGCCAAGGCGAACATCAGAACCGGCCCCAGCACCCAGTTCTGGAACAGGGACAACAGCAGCACGCGCCTGTCGGCGAAGACGCGCGGCAGTTCCTCGTATTTCACCCGCGCCAGCGGCGGATACATCATCAGGATCAGGCCGATGGCGATGGGGATGTTGGTCGTGCCCACGGACAGGCCATCGATCCAGGCGGGGAGCCCCGGCACGACCGAGCCCAGCAGCACGCCCAGCGCCATGGCCGCGAAAATCCACACTGTCAGCCAGCGGTCCAGGAAGGACAGGCGGCGCTTCGGCTGCTCAGTGATCACGGCGTCGACCATTAGCGGACCCTCCGGCCCTCGGCGTCGATGACGATTTCGCCGTCTTCCTTGGAGAATGGCTTCAGCCCTTCCGACGGCCAGAGATCGAGAACCGCTTCGGATGGTCGACACAGCTTCACCCCCAGCGGCGACACCACGATCGGACGGTTCAGCAGGATCGGATGGGCTTCGATGGCGTCCAGAAGTTGATCGTCCGTCAGGTCGGGATCGCCCAGCCCCAGTTCGGCGAAGGGCGTGCCTTTCTCACGCAGAAGGCTGCGCAACGGCACGCCCATGCGCTTGATCAGCCCCAGGATCATGGCGTGGCTGGGCGGCGTCTTCAGATACTCGATGACGTGCGGCTCGATCCCGACGTGGCGGATCAGGGCCAGGGTGTTGCGCGACGTCCCGCAGGCGGGGTTGTGATAGATGACGACGTCCATGATGGCCTCAGGCGCGGCAGGGTGAGAGTTCGGCCAACAGCGGCTCGCACAGCTCGGCGCGACCCTGGCAGCAGTCCTTCAGCAGGAAGACGACCAGTGTTTGAAGGCGACTTAGGTCGGCGCGGTAGATGATTGACCGGCTACGGCGTTCGGAACAGATCAGACCGGCGCGAGACAGGACGCCCAGATGCGCCGACATGGTGTTGGCCGGGACCGCCAGGGTGTCGGCGATCTCGCCGGCGGGCAGGCCGTCGGGTTCATGCCGGACCAGCAGGCGGAAGGTCTCGAGCCGCGTGTGCTGAGCCAAGGCGGCGAGGGCGAGGATGGCGGCTTCTGATTCCATAATTCCAAGATAATAGAATTAATAATGTTGTCAAAAGCCGTGAAGAATGTCGTCTACCTAGCGGGACGACAATGACCGCTCATGGCGCGCAGCCGACGCAGGGATCTTAGGAACTGGCAAATCTGAGCCCCTGCAATTAGGGCTAAGAAACAGCCGCGGGCGTGGCGAAATGGTAGACGCGGCAGACTTAAAATCTGTTTCTTCGAAGTGCCGGTTCGAGTCCGTCCGCCGCACCACACGACCGAGGTTTAGCATGGCGGATCGTTCGACGTTCTTTGAGATGGCCGACGAAGCGTCTGGCTTCGAGCAGGCGTTTACCAAGGCCATTTCGGTTTTGAAGCGCGGTGGCATGCAGTCGATGATCGCCGAGGAAAACATCCAACGGTTCTCGCACGGCAAACGGTGGAACCATCGTGCCAACCCGCACACCGTTGATGGTGAAATGCAGACGATGTCCGTCGAATGGGCCACGCCATTTCAGGAAATTGTCGACGGTGATCTGACCCTCATTCCCCGCGCCATACAGAGCATTTCTGAGCAGATGCACGGTGCCCAGATGCGGATGATGTATCAGACGCTGAGCGATGTTTGCGACGCCAATGGGCAAACCGTGGATGTCGCCGCGTCCGGCTCCAATGCAGCTGCCTTCCTTGACATGCTGCGGAAGATCGAGTTCGGCGTCGATCGCGACGGCAACGTCAGCATGCCGCAGATTCATGCTGGCCATCAGGCGGCTGAGAAGATGATCGCCGACCTCGAAGCCCAACCGCCCGAGTTCGCGGCCGAGGTCGAACGCCTGAAGGCAGAGAAAAGCGAGGCGGCGCTTGCGAGGGAGCGAGAGCGTCGGAGCAAATTCAAGATGCCGGAGGCGCGATGACCCGCGCGCTTATCGCCATCGGCGTCAACACGTACGACCATGTGAACGCCCTCGGTGCGGCCGAGCATGACGCTACCGTGGTGTTCAACGACCTCATCAAGCCGGACGTGGGTGCGTACGAGCCGGCCTTCTCGCGCTTGCTGCTTTCACCGACGCTCGCCGAGGTCCGATTAGCCGTCGAGGAGGTCGTTCTTGGCGGCGTTCAATTCGACGAGCTGACCTTCTTCTTCGCCGGGCACGGGATGATCCAGCCTGTCGGCTTCTACATGGCCATGCGAGACACGAGGCTCGATCGCGCTACCGCAACGGCCTTCAGTCTTTCGGAGCTTTTCGCACAGATCGCCGAGGCATCACCGGCGCAGACCAATGTGATCCTTGATGCGTGCTTCAGTGGCGGCCTCGCGGCGGACCTGAGCATGCTCACCCGCCCAGAGACGAGCGGCTACGTCGGCTCACCGGCCGTGACCTTGCTTGCCATGTCCGCCCGAAACCAGGAAGCCAACGAGTATGCGGATGGCGGTGTTGGCACCTCGGCGCTGCTCGACTGCATCACGGGACGGGCGCTGGTCCGAGAGGATGTCGGCTCGCTTGAGCTCTTCGACATCGCCCAAGTGGTCATCCAACGTGTCCGGCGATCCGGCGACCAAAACCCGGTGCTGTCGGCGCTGAATGTGCACCGCCGTTCCCAGTTCTGTCGAAACCCCCTGTTTCAGGCGAGAAGCCACTCGGCACTGAGGAAGTGGGAGCCCCGAGCATTTCTCGATGCCGTCGAGCCCGTTCTGGCATCCCACGCCCACGACCCTCTGGACTTGATCGCCGACGTGGAGCGCTTGTTCGGGCATCTGATTGGCAAGGCGGATGAAAGCCGCGACGTGTTCAAAGGGGCTGAACTTCGCGCGACGGCTGCGATTGCGCTGCTGCCCTATGCCAGCATTCATCCTCAAATCAGCCGCTGGCTGCTGAGCCAACTGGAAAGCCTCATCGGCGTAATCCATCGAGCGCTCGATGAAGCCGTGGAGGCCTTCGAAGCCGAGAAGTTCGCTATGTTGGCCGGCCCCGGCGGGATGGCCAATCTCTACCTCCTACCAATCCGCCTATCGAAAGTACTGGGTTGGACAGGAGCGGCTTTTCACTTGGGGCGGCTGATCGGGCACGAGGCAGAATTCCCGCGTGACAAGTTCAAGCGCCTGCTGGATCTGATTGTCGAACACTACCGTCTTTCCCTCGCGTCGATAAGCGACGCCCAAGCGCCATATCTGGCCTTGGCGCTCACTGCCTTAGCGGCCCTCGATCTGAAGGAGGAAGGCGAAGCCGTACTGAGCCCGCTCTTCAACTCGTATGTCGAGTGCAAAGCGCGGATCGCTGCCACCAGCATCGAACCGTCTCGCATCTTCGCCTACATGCTCGCCCGCCTTACGGACTCCTTCGCTGAAGTGCAGGGGCAGGTCGCCCAGCCGAATGAGCTGGGAACGGTCTACCTCTTGGCAGCCCCCTTGTTTGATCTCACCGATGTCTTCGACGAAGCGATGAGCGAGCTCGACCCCGTTACGATCAATGCCTTCGTAGCTGACGATCATTCGCTGTTTGCGCTTGAGACGATCGACAACGGCGAGAACAACCCTTTCACCATCGGCCACTACATCTGGCGTATCGACGAATTGCTCCAGCACTTCCCGCCTCATGCGTTTGTCCAGCCGACCGACCCGTCGGTCGCGGGCGGCGCGATCCTCGCGTCACTCATTTTCCCGGACCGTGTGCCCTGGTTCGTTTTTCGAGCGCTCGACCAGCTGGAGGTGCTGTCAGGTTAAGCGCCGCTGGACGTAACTTGCCTGACCCGACGAAGTCTCAGGCGGTCGCGGCTGCCCATGCGGCATCCGCTCCGGCGCGAAAGCGGCGGAGGGTATGGGTGGTTAGCGGACGTCAGTCCACTGCCGCATCACACCGCGCCAGCAGGATTCCAAGCGGCTCAGCCTGTTCGACGTCACTGACGCCAGCGGCTGACAGGTAGCGAAGCAGAAGGGCACGAAGATCGTCGGGTTTCGGTGGCAGCCCTGCCACCTGTGAGATGCGCACCCGGTCGCCTATGGCTTCCAGCTTGAAGACTTGGCCCTCGGGGCCGTAGCCAACTGGATAGACGCCATCCCGCACGTCGATGGCTTCGAGGTCCATCTCAGCCAGTGAGACCGACGAGTAGAACAGTGCCGGCTCATCAGCGGCCACGACCAGTTTGATCTTTGACGTGATTGCCATGCGCCAGCTTCAGACATTGACCCGATGTCCGCAATGGGTCGCAAGCGGACATTCCGAACCACCGCAATGAGTCATTATATCGACTTGCTAAAAAGAAATCGTAACGCGGATCATAATTTATCAATAAGCGACCGAAGGCGTTGCAACAGGGGAGTCGTGACGTCCTGGGCCGCTGCTTTCTTGCAGGGAAGCCTGGAGGGAGCCCCTGTGGGCGGGAATGTTCCTGAGCTTTAGCGAAGGACCGGTGCCGGTCATATCGGAGCGGTTGCTAATCGAGGTCCTGGCGCAGCTGTCAGACCACTATAGTCCAGGCTCCCGTCAGGCTCGATTGTATCCTCAGGCAGGAAGGGTGAGGGCAGGCGTCAGCCGCCAGCCCGGGCGCCGGCCCGCAGCCCACTCAATGAAAACGACATCGCCGAGAAGGCTGATGTCTGTTTGCCTGCCGCTAGCGGCCGGAACATCCAACTCATGATTGTTCGCGAGCCGCACCCTGAGGCCGCCCCGGGAGAGGAGCGCGACAACATGGGCCGCCATGCCGATTGGAATGTAAGCCCGAGGGGCTTGCCGCGTCGCCGTGATATCGACCTTAGTCATTCGCTTGTCCTTGGGGCTTGGCCGCGGCGCCGATCGGAACTGCCACTCCATCGACGACGAGCGTCGCCTTCACTCCGGCCTGAATGTCTTCGAGCGCGATGGCGAGCGCAGTTTCGAAGGCGGCGCTACGATCCATGTAGTCGCCAATGTGACGTCGCGCGCGGCTGACTTCCCATACTCCGCTGCGGGGTTTGACGACGACCGGGATTTCATTCGTGGCGATAGGCGGCTCTGTCCGAGAGCTCGTCGTTGCCAACGAAGGAGGGCGCGAGGGTAAGTCGCTCCGCTGTTCGTTGAGCTTCAGAACCTGCCGGACAAAGGCTTCGGCGTAATCCTCAGCATCGGTATGGTCATGCTGATGCGAGTTTCGGCTTTTGGGCCAGAAGGCCGTTGTGAGGCGATCTGCAAGCGAAGGATCGGCTTGCGCCAACTCCGCCAGGAGAAATTGAAGGATGCGCTCGTGTGCGAGGACGCGACGCTCCAGATCGGTTTCTTGGGGTGGCATTGGGGAATGGGGAGGGATCAAGTCTCCCGCTCGGTTCGGCGCCTGTCTGGAAAAGGCGTGCAGGCTGCCATTACGACAAATAGGAAGGCCGCCCACAAAACCAGCGCCACAGCAGGGATTCAATATGCGTTATCCGCGCCCGCCAAATCATATTCCGTAGATAGCGGGTTGCGGCCTCATTTGCCGGGGCTTGGCCTGTTAGGGTCTCCGGACATATGAGAGGTAAGAACGATGAAAGAATCCAAGGGAAAGCCGAAGAAGGTCAAACCTAAGACCAATGTTTCCAATCCAAGCGTGAAGAACTTGGTCGACAAGGCGTCCGTCGGATCGAAACAGTCAAAATAATTCAGGCCCGCTGATCAACGGCGGGCCTTCATTATCAGACTTACGCGCGATTATTATTTTTCTGACCTTGCGTCGACAATGGTCCGCTCCCATATCCAATCTGTCGCTCTTCTTGCGTAACGCTGCTGCCCTTTTCTGCACGACGCACAGAGGTTCAAAAGCCGATCCCATCCAGACCCGACAGGCTTCAGAGGTTTTCTCTGCCCCCAACGCTATATGGAGGTCTGAAAATGGCTACCGGCACAGTAAAATGGTATAATTCAATCAAGGGTTACGGCTTTATCGCACCCGATGACGGAGGCAAGGACGTCTTCGTGCACGCTTCCGCGATAGAAGCTTCCGAGTTTTCCTCTCTTAATGAGGGGCAGAAGCTCGACTTCGAGGTCGAACTGGACGCTCGCAGCGGTAAAGAATCCGCAGCCCGCCTTGCGGTGGCGGCCTAGGGCGACATCGTCTCCTTTCGCGATGACAGGATCTCGTTCGACGGCGTGGTGACTGGCCTGCTTCCTCTGGGAGCACGCCGGGTCAGGTTGGAGAACGGCCATGTCATCACGGTCCTTCCCAGCCTTAATCGACCGCTCAGGACCAGCGTCCTGGGGGATGATGTCAGGGTTGAGATCGGCTTCAACCAGTTGAAGGGGTGGCGCTTGACGCGTCGCCCCGACCCTCCGGCGGAAGGACGCGCCTGTGTCGCCTCTGGCTGAGAAACTTCCCCTGATGAGTGATACGGACCTGTCGGCCCTGCGCGTCAATGCGCAGCGGCTGGTTCTGCATGGTCTGCCGCCGCAGATCGCGGCGGCGGCTGAGCTTCTTCCGCTGATCGACGCCGAGGCCGCCAGGCGCTCCGCTCTTCCCAAGGCGCCTGCGATGAAAGCGGCTCGCATGCCCCGGAAAAGGGCGACCTCGCCTGCGTCGGGGCATCAGACGGCCTTGCCGTCGCATTCGAAAGACTCCCGATGATCGAAGAAAATTTCGTGCGACTGTACGCCTATGATTTTGTCCAGATGGCTGTGCGATCGGGTCTGGGCCAGGATGTCGATGCGGCATTGCAACGACGACTGGCGGAAGCGCGAACCCATGCCGTCGTTATGGATAATCACAAAAGCAAGGGGCATCTCGCCGCCTTGATCAACCGAGTTCGAGACGAGGCGAGCCGTGTCGACAGCCGCGCGGTGCGCTATGGGGACGACCCAGCGTTGGCGGCCCATCAGCGGTTCCGTTTCCTCTCGGACGTCGCCGAGGCTTTGGACGCGCCTCCCCCAACGCGTTCGCCAGATCGGCTATCCGCCCGGCGGGCGGCAGACGACGCCAACCCCCGCAACTTCAAGGCGCAGGCCGATACGCAACATGTCGATTGAAGGTCGGGCGCCCCGGCTGGCTGTGCTGATCGACGCCGAGAACGCCTCTCCGAAGATCGCCGAAGCCCTGTTTACCGAGATCGCCGCTTTAGGCGAAGCATCGGCGCGCCGCATCTACGGCGATTTCGCCAGTCCGCAGATTGCCGGCTGGACGAAGGTGTTGGCGCGGTTCGCCATTCAGCCCCAGCAGAATTTCGCCAACACCAAGGGCAAGAACTCGGGCGACATCGCGCTGGTCATCGACGCCATGGATCTCCTGCATTCCGGCCGGTTCGACGGCTTTTGCCTGGTCTCGTCGGACGCTGACTTCACCCGCCTTGCATCACGCATTCGCGAAGAGGGCGTCGATGTCTATGGCTTCGGAGAGCAGAAGACGCCCGAGAGTTTCCGTCAGGCCTGCACCCGCTTCATCTATACCGAGAATCTGAGCCTTCCCGGCGAAGGAGATGTCGATCCCTCGAGAACCGTCCGCCGCTCTAGCGACAGCAAGCGGAGACCGGCGGAAGCTGCGCGGCTGATCGCCACTGTGATCGCCGACATGGACGAGGACGGAGACGGGTGGGTCGCCGTGGGCGGTCTCGGCAACCGGCTTCGCAACGCCTACCCTGATTTCGACCAGCGGACATATGGATACGCCAAGCTGTCCGATCTCATTCGAGGGACAGGGCGCTTCGAGGTACAGACCAGCAGTAGCGGCGTCATGCGTATACGCGACTTGGCCTGACAGGAGCGGCGATGCGCAGCGATATGTCTGCGATTCATGTCCGCGTTCTCCAATCGACGCCGATGCCTCCATCAACGGCCACGCCGAGGCGGCCTTGCAATCGACGTGCGTAGAGCATGGTGGTCTCCAGTTCAGGGATTGAGGTTGGTCAAAAGCACTGGGCTCAAGCGCCACAGACAAAAACGAGCATTGTTCGATAAGCGCGCCAATTGATCGGGCCGCTGGGTCAGTTCCGTGCAAGGGTCGCTGATGGAGCCCTTAGGAAAAGAAGATCAGACGCTAGATGCGCTTTGGCGAGGCCTTTATGGCCAACCGCTTCCCGTCACGGGCGCAGCCGAGGCGGCTCTCAAGATCATTCTGGAAACCATGAGGCCGCCATGTCTGCAAAAACCCGTCGCGGGCCCTCCATCTGGAGGCTGTCGCCCTTTGAGATCACCCTCCTCGTTCTGAGCGTGTCATGCGTTGGAGGGGCCGCCTGGACCGTTCACCTATTCTAGCAGGGCGTTAGCTAGCTGCCTGAACGACGCCTCGAGGGCATCCTACGCTAGATGAACGGCGTTTAGGCTCCCCTCACAGGGGAACTGGTTTCGTGCATAGGAAGCCGGCGATTGAGAGGGCCCTCGAACTTGCAGAAGCGGAAACTTTCGCATTCCGAGTGAAGTGCGAAAGGCTCTCATCAGAGAAGGTTACACCCAGTCCGAAATCTATGGACTGAAAAACAAGGCGACTTGGCGACAGCTACGCGAGAAATGCGCGGAACATTGGCGCCAGACTGTCGATACGGAAAGCGCGTTTGAGGCGGCACTTCACGTCCAACGCAACGACGTCGTGCTGGAAAAGGCGCTTCGGCGCCTGCATCAGTGGACGTGCCTGGAAGCGCTGGGTGCCATGGCTTTCAATAAGTCTCTTGTTGGCCTTGGAGCCAATGACCGCTGCTGGCGCGGACCCGACCCCAGTGGCCGTTGTCAGACCGATCCCGGGCGCTTCATTGCGGACCCTAGGCCGACAAGGATACCTCCAGGCCGCGGCCGGCGATGACCGTTCGCGTCGTGCCCCCAAGCCGTGTGCCATGGCGCATACACAGGTTACAGGAGGCTTCGCTATGGCGTGAGCCCCCCATGACGATCCGCGCTAGCCCGGAGGTCAAGCCCAAGCTCGATCGGCTCGCCGTCGGAACGCGCCGCACACCTGGCGCCTGCCCAATCGGCTTGCCACACGCGGCTCAACCGGCGACAGTCGCCGCGTCCCCCGGCTGGCCGTTGCTATGTCCAGGCGCAAGCTAAAGGCGACGGCGCACGAGCTCTCGTGTTCTCAACTGTCCGGCGGACACCACCCCTCATTGTGGCGCTTGGCGGGCAGGCGGGGTAGGCTTTTGCGGAAGTGATTTGGGGTGCGGATGCGAACGAAGGCGGCAGGCATGACGATGGATTCGGGGGCCCTGCGGGCGCACGGCGGGCGGCTCCATGCGCGCTGATTTGGATCACCTTCCGGCCAAGCAGCAGCGCGAACTGGAGCGCGTCCGCACGACCCTGCTGACCGAGTTCGACGCGGCGATCAAAAGCGGGGGAGGGGGCACCCAGTCCTGGCGGCGCGACGGGCGGGTGCTGAAGATCATCCTGTTCGGATCCTACGCCCGCAACGATTGGGTCGATGAACCCGACAACGGCTATCTGTCCGATTTCGATCTGCTGGTGATCGTCAGCCACGAGAAGCTGACCGACATAGCCGACTACTGGTACGTGGCTGAAGACAAGATCTTGCGCGATCCCGCCGTGGGGCGGACGGTCAACATCATCGTCCACACCATGGCCGAGGTGAACCAGGCCCTGACCCGGGGCGAGTATTTCTGGACCGACATCCTGCGCGATGGGGTGGTGCTGTATGAGTTGCCGGGACATCCGTTCGCTCAGCCGCAGCCGATGACGGCGGCTGAGGCCGTCGAGGTGGCTCACGGTCACCTAGCAAAGTGGCGAGAAAAAATCGATAGCGCTTTGGCTCTATCTAAATATGCTCTTAGTCAAGGCAATAAAAACGATGCGGCATTTTTGCTGCATCAAGCAACAGAGCGCGCGTATGCCTGCTTCCTTCTTACGCATACCTTTTATTTCCCGCGCTCTCACAACATCAAGTTTCTTCGCTCCCTTGCAGAGGACAGCGACAAGCGCCTAGCCGGAGCTTGGCCAAGAGAACAACGCGCCGATCGTCGCCGTTTTGAGTTGCTGAAACGCGCATACGTCGAGGCTCGATACTCGGACCAATACACTGTCGATGCCGCCGATTTGGCGCAGTTGCTAGTAGGAGTGCTTCGGCTTCGTGACCTAGTCGTCGAGGTTAGCGAAGAGAGAATCGGCAAATTAATCGACATCGCCGGAGCATCCGGCTAGGTCTATCTTGCTTGAGTTGTTTGCAGTTCAATAGTCGATTGTTGAGCAATCGAATTTCGCTTTGAATTTCCAATGAAGCCAGGATCTGGTTATGAGGGAATAGATTGTGAATAGCGATGGGGATCGTTAAGAATGCAAATTTCTGGTATCTTGAGTTCACCCTTCCAGAAGAAATTGTTTCTCTTTATAACGCTATTCATTTTATTTGTTTCGATTTGCATCATATTCTTGGTTTCGGCCCTAGCGCCGCCGACTCCAATATGGAATGCTTTTAGCAATTTACTTACATCGGTCGTGGCTAGTGGTGCATTTGCTCTGATATCTGCCTTTTTTATAACCTACCTGTTTGTAGACCCAAACGATCTAGCCACCAAATCTGCAGTTCTGCCTCAAGATATTGAAGGGGCGCTTGCAAATATTGCTGCGTCTGCTAGTGAGTATAGTGTATTTGTTAGGACGGGTCGTTATTTTCGGTCAAAAATAATGCCGACTCTTGTTGAGCAAGCGCGTCGTTCTCGGCGCAAAATGCGTATGAGGATTGTATTGCTGGACCTGCGTGACGCGGAAGTTTGCAATCGCTATGCAAACTTCCGACGCAACTCATCCTTCGATAAATGCCTTTGGAGTACCGATTACGTACGAACGGAAGTGCTTGCGACCATACTATCTCTAATTCAAGCCTCCCAAGAAAATCCTGATCTCATAGACATCGAGCTTTTTTTAAGTACGCGCCTGTCAACCTTTAGGATTGAGGGAACCCTCGATGAGCTATTGGTGACGCGTGAGGATCCTAAAGATATCGCGATGCGGTATCGGAAAGCCGATCGCGACTACTCCGCCTTCTCGACCGAACTCGATTGGATCTGCGCGGAAGCGGATCGAGTTGAAAACCTGACGGACGGGACTTTTCCCACAGCCATCACCTCAATTTTCGATGATAAAGAGGTTATGGATTTAGAGGATGCAGCGAAGTTGAGCCTCTCGAAACCATCGCCGTATGCCCGCTGAAACTTCTATATCCTTGACGCCCAAGCGGGTTGGATTAACGCCTGCGCATGTCCTTTTGACCGAGCTAAAGGCTTGGCTTATTTGCAAGAACTCCAGTGCACTTCTTCATCCACATGGCTTCCATGTCGTGCTCCTAAGCCGAACAGAGGAAGAGGAGTGGCGCTTACACTTCTGGCCGAAAGGCCCCCGTGCTGTCACTGGAATGCCAGCCTTCGTTCATACTCACGATCGACACGTGGATAGCTGGATCCTCCAAGGTAGCATCACAAACATTCTCTACGATGTGCAGCCTGTGCCTGCGGGCGGAAGCCCCCTTTATGAGGTTGGGTACGGAGGGGATCGCTACAGTTCGATGACGTCGAACATCCTTCGCAGGACCGCGCAGCGCGTTCAGACTAGCATATTGAGTGAAACGACAATGCAACCTGGCGATACGTATCGGGTGGACCGCCATGACTACCACGAGGCTTTCGTTCCAGAGGATCTCTGCACGGTGACACTGGTCCGCATGCACGCTCGCTCACCAGGAGCGGTCAGGGTTGTCGGGCTAGACGGGTTTCCCGAAACAATCACTTTTTGCCGAACCGAACTGAGTACGAAAGCATTTGTCTCCAGCTTGCTTGTTTAAAAGTAGGATCGGGTTTTTCTTTCAATAAAATCGCTATGGTCTGGTTGCTGAAAACTTTCCTCCGTCTACTTTAGATAGCCGATCCGACAATGGTTTGCGGGCCACCGCCGGATCATGCCGTTCGGGAAACGTCGGAATCCTCGCGGCATTGGACTATAAGCTATGCTTTGTGACGTGGTCTGCTATGGGCGGCGTCGCTGTTGGTCGCCCTCGGGGCGCTGAAGGGAAAGCTGTCATGAGATCCGTCGTCGTTCTTGCCGCCGTCGCTGCCCTGGTCGCCGGGTGCTCCAACCCCAAGGCCGCCGACAAGAAGAATTTCGAGACGGCCATCAACGACTGGATCAGCAAGAACCCGCCCTGTCTGTCGTTGCCGTCCGGCAGCGTGCGCGCCGCGGATCGCCCCGCCGACGCCGGGGTCTTCCCCCTCTATGTCGAGGCGGCCGTCAGCAACCATCCGATGCGACTGGAGAACCAGAAGAAGGCGGCGGCGCCCTTTGAGGTCATGGCTGCGGCCGGTCTTCTGAAGGGCGAGCCGGCTGAGATCACTCAGAGCGGCTACTTCGCCGGACCGCAACCCAAGCTGGCGGTCGTCGCCTATACGCTGACGCCCGAGGGCGAGAAGGCGTTCAAACCGCGGGGAGAGGGTGGGTTCTGGAGCTCGCAGCCGGGCTTCTGTTACGGCGAGCCCGCCGTGAAGGAGATCGTCCGCTTCACCGAGCCGGGCGAGATGATGGGCATGACGGTGTCCCAGGTCGACTACACTTGGCGGCTCAGGAACATGCCGGAATGGGCCAAATCGAAGCCGATGCAGGAGACCTTCCCGCAGCTGGCGCGCGACAACGCCGAAACGCTGGAAGGCAAGGCGGCCGTGGTCCTGATGAACGAGGGCTGGGTGCACGAGAAGGCGATGCGGCGTTGACGTCAGGCGCGGCATAGCGGGCGCTGGCGGTCGAACTTCGTCCACACCAGGGTCGTGCCGCTGCGGATCATGGCGCAGTTGATCTCGACCTGCGCCGGGGTCCAGCAGATGGCGGTGACGCGGTTGTAGCTCTGGCCGATCCGCTCGCAGCTGATCGTCCGGTCGGCGGCCAGGCGGCGCAGTTCGGCCGTCGCTGAAGCCGCCGACGCGGCGGGGCAGGGGTGTCCCGGCGAGCAGGTCTCGTCGGTCTCCCTGGCGGCGACGGCGTGGAGGCGAACGCGTGTCCCGTCCCTGCAGCGCAGGGTGTCGCCGTCGTTCACATAGGCGACTTCGCAAAGGAAGCGGTCAGCAGGAGCGGGGGCTTCCCTATGGCTCAGCATCTTCTCGAGCGTGGGGACGAGGCGGTTCAGTTCGTCGTCGAGCGGCCACGAATAGGCCGCCGCAAACGCCGCCGCTGCAGCGCCCGCAACAAGCGCCGCGAACCTCAGGTTCGGACGGCGCCGACGGTCTGCACGAAGGAGGCGGGCCGGTCGGCGACTACGGCGAGGATGGGAATCAGGCATCAAGACAACCTGCCCAGACCGTGTTGAGAGAGGGTTGATCCTCTGCAGGCCTGGTCGCGGCAACGCGGCGTCAACGGCGCAGGCCGGCCCGCCGCATAATGCGCCTTGCCAAGTGAACACGGATGAATCAGGCTTGGGCTGCGTCTGATTTGACGCCGAGGCGTGAGAACCTCGCTTGAGCAGATCCTGAAATCACCACCTCGCGCTCCGTGGCGACGGGTGGCCGGCGTGCATGTCCAGGCTTCCTCGGGAGCTAAAGACGTCAGCGCATGTGTTTGAGCATGTTCTCAACACCCGGTGCTTCGGCCGGGCCCGCCTCTTTGCGAAAGGAGGCGGGCCCGTGTCGGATCAAAGCAGACGGATGGAAGGCGAAGGCGGCGGCGAACTGTCCATTCTCTATCGCGAGAACGAGCGGTGGCTGGCTCGATCGCTCGAGCGCCGCTTCGGCGATCAAGACATTGAGGATCTGGCTCAGGAAACCTGGCTGCGCCTGGCTTCGGCGGTCTCGTTTTCGGATGTCCGTCACCCGAAAGCCTTCCTTCTGAGAATCGCGACAAACCTGGCGTCGACGCGGCGGCGGCGGCGCGAACTGGCGTTGAGGGCGGAGGCCGGGGCGGCGGTCCGCGACTGCATCGACGCCGACCAGACCGACCGGGTCATGCTCATTCAGATCGTGCTCGGCTTGCCAGAATCTCTTCGGGATGTCTTTTTACTGTCGCGTATCGACGGTCTGACAAACGCCCAGATCGCAGACAGGCTGGGCATTTCTCCCAAGACCGTCGAATGGCGCATGACGCGGGCCCTGGCCCACTGCGCCGCCCAACTCCGGCGCTAGAATGAGGCGCGACATGACCAACCCGAACAGGGTTGAGAAGGCGGAAGAGGAAGCGGTCGCGTGGCATGCTCGCTTCGGCGCGACCTCCATCGACTCCGGCGCCATCGAGGAGTTTTTCGAATGGCGGTCAAAACCCGGCAACGCGGACGCCTATCGTCGCGTCGATCGCGTCTGGCGCGAAAGCCAGGGCCTGGGCTCCGATCCGGCCATCGCGGAGGCGCTCGACGGCGCGCGTCATCGCGCCCGCCGCAGCGGCTTGGGCAGACGGTCCGTTCTGATCGGGGGGCTGGCGGGCGCGACCGCCTTGCTCCTCATCGCAGGAGCGTGGCTGTGGAGCGGACGGGGCGCGTTTGCGACCGATGTCGGCGAGCAGCGCGTGATCCGGCTCGCCGACGGCTCCAAGGTCAATCTGGACACCGATTCCCGCATCCGGGTGCGGTTCACGAATGGGGAGCGGCGGATCGATCTTGATCATGGCCAGGCGCTTTTTGATGTGGCGCCGGCGCCCGAGCGGCCCTTCGTCGTCTATGCGGGCGATGCGCGCGTCACCGCAGTGGGCACGGTGTTCGACGTCCGCAGGGCAGGGGAGGTGGTCAGCGTGACGCTCGTCTCGGGGGTGATCGACGTCGCGGCGCCGGAGATGGCGACCGGCGAGCGCCGCATGGCGGCAGGCCAGCAGACCAGGGTCTCGGGCCGCGCGATCTCGACCCGAGCGGTCGACGTCGCCGCCGAGACCAGTTGGACCTCTGGACGGCTAATCTTCTCCGACATCCCGCTGGAGCAGGCCGTCTCCGAGATGAACCGCTATCTGACAGACAAGATCGAGCTGGACGATCCCGGCATCCGGACCGTGGCGATCAACGGCGTCTTCCTGGTCGGAGACCGCGACGCCTTCGTCTCGGCAGCCTCAGATGGCTTGGGCCTGAAGTCCGTTCCCAAGGCGGACGGATCCGTCGGATTGGTCCGCCGCGGAAAATAATTGGGTTTCGGCTCCGGGGTAGGCCGGGGTCTCGTTGGTCTCTTTCTTCGACGCCAGAGGGGGCGTTGGAGGAAACCTGTCTATGAGCCGTTCGAGTCTTCTATCCGGCGTCGCCGCGGTCGCCTGCCTCTTCTCCGCCGGGACGCCCGCCTGCGCCCAGTCCGCGCGCGATTTCGACATACCCGCAGGACCGATGCGCGACGCTCTGACGGCCTTCGGCGCCCAGTCCGACCAGCAGATATTCTTCTCGTCGGATCTTGTCGCGGGTCGGCGCTCGCCCGGCGTCAGCGGACGGATGGAACCCGAAGCGGCTCTGAGCCGCCTGCTGCTCGACAGCGGCCTGATCTGGTCCCAGAGGCGGCCCGGCGTCTTCGTGGTGCAGAGGGCGGCTCCAGCGACAACCGACGAAGTCACCGTCCTGGACGAGGTGGTGGTGACGGGCACCCTGCTGCGTTCTTCCGGCGAACTGGCGTCGCCGGTGCAGATCATGGAGCGGGATGAGCTCGACAGCCGCGGGCGGGGCACCGTCGCGGAAGCGCTTACGGACCTGCCGCAGAACTACGCCGGCAGCGGAACGCCCGGCGCGCTGTTGACCGGCGCGGATCGCGGCGGCTCGAACGGGGTGGTCGCGACGGGAATCAATCTGCGAGGTCTGGGCGCCGACGCCACGCTCGTCCTGGTCAACGGCCGTCGGTTGGCCGGCACGGGGTTCAGGGGCGAATTCGCCGATGTTTCGGCGCTGCCCTCCGCCGCTGTAGAGCGCGTGGACATCCTTCTCGACGGCGCATCGGCTCTTTATGGCTCGGACGCTGTCGGCGGCGTGGTGAACATCATCATGCGGCGGTCCTTCGACGGTCAGGAAAGCGCGGTGCGGCTGTCCGCCGCCCAGGGCGGCATGGAAACCGTCCAGGCCTCGCATATCGCCGGAGGTTCCTGGTCGAGCGGCAGCGCCTTGCTATCGTATGAGTACCAGCACCAGAACGCCGTCAACTCGCGCGACCGGCCCTATACGCTCGACGGGGACCTTCGTCCCTTCGGCGGGTCGGATTGGCGGTCGCTTTTCAGTGCGCCCGGCAACATCGTCGCATACGACGCAGCGAGCGCGAGCTACGTCTCGCAATTCGCGATCCGTCCCGGGCCGTCGAGCTCGGCGATCGCGCCGACCGACTTTGCAGCAGGCGAAACAAACCTGCAGTCGAACTCTCTGGGGGTGGACCTCATTCCGCAAGTGGAAAGGCACAGCGCCTATGGGCGAATCCGGCAGTCCGCCGGCGAACGCTTGGATCTTTCGGCCGACGTGCGCTTCAGCCGCCGCGCCTATGAGTTCGCCAATGTTCCCGGCGCCAGCGTCTTCACGGTGACGCGCGCCAACCCCTTCTTCGTTTCCCCGACGGGCGCGGATTCCCACCTTCTCGCCTATTCCTTCTCGGGCGACCTGGGCCCGTCGCGGCAGGTGGGATCGTCTCGTAGTCTCGGGCTCACTGCGGGCGCCGTGTTCGACCTCGGTTCAGGCTGGTCACTCGATGGGTACCTGGCGCATGCCGAAGAACGCGGCGAAGCGGCCATCCGAGGACAGATCAACACCCAGTTCCTTCAAGAAGCGCTTGGGAACACGCCGGACGATCCGGAAACCGACTATTCGACCTCGGTCGACGGCTTCTTCAATCCGTTCGGCGCGGGCGCCGCGAACGCCCCTCGCGTCCTGGATTTCATCAGCGCGGGCTATTCCAGCAATCTGGACCGCAGCGCGGCCAGTTCCGTCAATCTGCTGCTGAGCGGAACGCCGCTGACCCTGCCCGGCGGCGCGCTTGATATCGCCGTGGGCGCCCAGTTGCGAAGCGAGCGCTTCAAGACCCAGTCGACGACGTTCCTGTCGACCCTCGAGCCCGTCGCACGTTTCACGCCGGGTCACGACCGTCTGATCTCCGCCGTCTTCGGCGAGGCGCGCATTCCCTTGTTCGGACCCGACAACGCACGGCCGGGCGTTTGGGCGCTTGAAGTGTCGGTCGCCGGACGCATCGAGGACTACGAAGACTTTGGGCGCACGTCGAACCCCAAAGTCGGCGCGATCTGGTCGCCCATGCCTGATCTGACGCTGAGGGGGTCGTGGGGCACATCCTTCCGCGCCCCGGGCCTCACCCAGCTGAACGACGCCTCCAGCGCCGGCGCCTCGCTCGTTCCACGACCTGATGGAACACGTATGCTTTCCATCTATCTTTCGGGCGGCAATCCCGATCTCACCCCTGAAACCGCTGAAACCTGGACCCTGGGCTTCAACTACAATCCCCCCAGCGGCCTGGTGTTGAGCGCGAGTTACTTCGATACGCGGTTCGACAATCAGATCGCCCGGCCGACAACCGGAAATCTGGCCAACGTCCTCATCGATCCCGCCTTGTCGCCCTTTGTTCGACGGGTGGATCCGGCCAACGACGCTGCCGATCTGGCGCTTGTTCGCAGCTACACCACCGCGCCGGGCTTCGGCGCCGGCAGCCTGTTCCCGCCGACCACCTATGGGGCGATTATCGACGGTCGATGGATCAACACGGCATCGGTGGCGGTCCGCGGCCTTGATCTTCAGGCCGCCTATCCCATGCGTTTCGGCGACCATGCCTTGCGATGGGATGCGTCGGCGTCATGGCTTCTGGACTATGACAGTCGGATGACCTCCGCATCGCCTGTTCAGAGCTTGCTCGATCAGGTCGGCTACCCCGTTTCCCTGAGAAGCCGGGCCGGCTTTGCCTGGTCGCGGGGCGATTGGACCTTGAACGCTCACTGGATCCACGTTTCGGATTACGCCGATCAGGACGGCCGGCGGATCGACGCCTGGAACACGGCAGATGTCAGACTGACCTGGAAGCCGGTCAACGGCTCACTCGACGGTCTTCGCGCGTCGCTCGGAATTCAGAACGTCTTTGACGCCGATCCGCCCTTCCATGATGGTCGAACGGGTTACGGCTTCGACGCTGGACAGGCCAACCTGTTCGGCCGGGTCGTCTCGCTGCAGTTGACGCAGCGCTGGTGATGTGGAGCCGCTCGGCGGGCTTCGTCCGGTGGATCCGGGCGGGGTGGGCCTTCGCGTTAGCGAGCGCTCTGCCGATTACGCCGACGATCGCCCAGGAACTCTCGCTGACGATCGACGATGTCCTGGGCATGGAGTCCTTCGGCGACGTCTCGCTTTCGCCGGATGGTCATTGGCTCGTCTATGAGCGCAGACGCGCCTTTGACAGCGCCCCGCGTTTCGATCGAGGCCATCGGTCCGTATGGGCTGCTACGGATTTGTTCTTCCTCGATCTTCACCGCGCAGACGAACCCATGCGGTTTATCCATACCACCCAGGAAGAAGGCTTGGTGCTGGGGCCTTGGTCGCCTTCCGGCGCTTGGCTTCTCGTCTATCGGGTCGGCGCACATCGCATGGAAGCCGGCGTCCTTAACGTGAAAACCCGCACCGTCCGCTGGACCGGCCTGACCCCTGACATGCCGCTTACCGGCAGCGGGGCGGAATGGCGAGACGACAACCGGCTGCTCCTGACCACCCGTCCTGTCGGCGCCATGCCCTGGATGCTCGAGCGCGACGGCGCCAGTCAGGCTTCAACTCGACGGCTATGGCGCGACGCCGCCGAGGGCAGGGTTTCTTCCGCCACGCGCATCGACACCTTTGGCGGAATCGCCGCCACGACGAAGAAAAAGCCGCCCCAGCGGCTTATGGAGATCGACGCACTCTCTGGCGAGATTCGCCAGGTCGCTGAGGCGTCCATCCTTGATATGTCTGCGGCCCCAGACGGAACAACGATTGCGCTGCTGGTTTCGGGGGAGGGGATCCCCATCGGTACGGGACCCGTGCGGGCTTATGAGATGAAACACCGGACGCGTCTGCGTCTGCTGGACGCGGCGTCTGGTTCGGTTATCGCCGCCCCGACCCAAGACATCGCCCTGCATCTTCTGAGGTGGACGAGCCGTTCTGACGCGATCCTGGTGTGGGGGCGGGCGGACGGCGCCGCATGGGAGCAAGGCGGCCTGCTGCGTGTCGATCGCGACGGATCGATGTCTCGGTTCATGTCGGACGTTGGTTTCCGAGGACCTTTGGGGCGCGGTCCAGGATGTCCTAGATGGGCGCAAGGCGGCCAACATTCGCGCCAGCGTAAACGACTTTCCGTTCACCGGCATGATGACGTGCGGTCATTGTGGTTGCGCGATGGTCGCTGAGATCAAAAAGCAGCGATACATTTATTACCACTGCACGGGCTTCAAAGGAAAATGCGGCGAACCGTATGTCCGCGAGGAGGTGCTGGAGCAGCGATTCGCCGGACTGTTGCGGCAACTGCGATTCGATGATGCTGCTTTTGAACTGATCCAACGCGCCTTGCGCGAAAGTCTCCAGGATGAAACCCGCGAGCGTAGGGCGGCGATTGAGCGGCTCCGCGGCGAGGCCGATCGGCTACAGGCTCGCATCGAGCGAATGTACGAAGACAAACTCGACGGGGTGATCTCCGACGACTTCTATCGCCGGATGCAAATCGTATGGCGCGAGGAGCGGGATCGTTGCCTGAAGGACATTGAGCGGCACCATAGCGCTGATGACGAGTATATCGATAACGGGATTGCGCTGATCCGTCTCGGACGGGAAGCACACGATCTCTTCGAGCGGGCCTCCGCTTCAGAGAAGCGAAGGGTGCTGAATCTCGTACTTTCGAACTGCTCCTGGGCCCATGGAGAGCTTACGGCAAAGTTCCGTCAACCATTTGATTTGTTGTCGGAAACCATCGCCCAATCCACCCTCCCAGAGAAGGGGGAAACGGGCGATTTGCCCGAAAATGAGAAATGGCTCCGCGGGTAGGATTCGAACCTACGACCAGCCGATTAACAGTCGGCTGCTCTACCACTGAGCTACCGCGGAACATCCCCTCGGGGGAGGCCGGCGTATAGCAGCGCCATTTCGATTCATGCAACCGGTAAAAGGCAGAAATCGCCAAATTTTTTCGGAAAGCCCTGCGCTACAAGGTTCGGCATGACGCCCATTCCTGTTCTTCATCCTGATGACCCGCGCATCGCCGCCTTTCGCGATGTGAAGGAGCGCGACCTGACGGGGCGGCAGGGGCTGTTCGTCGCCGAGGGTGAGGTGGTGCTGCGCGTCCTGGCGTCCGAGGCGTCACGCTGCGCGCCGGTGTCCGTTCTCATCGCGGAGAAGCGATTGGCGGGGTTGAGGCAGGTGCTGGAGCGCCTGCCGGACGATGTGCCGGTCCATGCGGCGCCTCAGGACGTGCTGAACGCGGTGGCTGGGTTCGATCTGCACCGGGGCATCCTCGCCCTGGGGCGCAAGCCGGAACCGGTAGCGCCAGACGTCTTGTTGGACAGTTTGTCCGAGCGCGCCGTGGCGGTTGTGGCGTCCGGGGTCGGCAACCATGACAATATGGGCGGCCTGTTCCGCAACGCCGCCGCCTTCGGAGCGGCGGCGGTGTTCCTGGATCGAACCTGCTGCGACCCCTTCTACCGCAAGGCGATCCGGGTTTCGGTCGGCGCGGTCCTGCGAACGCCTATGGCGGCAGGGCTGGACGCCGAGGCGATGATCGACCTGCTGCAGGGCAGGGGATTCGAGGTGTTGGCCCTGACGCCGTCGGCGGATCAGGCGCTGGCGGACATGAAGCCGGCGCGCCGCACGGCGATCCTGTTGGGCAGCGAGGGGCCGGGGTTGCCGCGCGAGATCATCGCGCGCTGTCGTCCCGTCGGCATCCCTATGGCGGGAGGGTTTGATTCGCTGAACGTGGCGGCGACCAGCGCCGTGGCGCTGCATCACGTGACGACGAGGAGGCAGGAGTAGGGCTGAAAGCAAGAAAGCCGCCCCGAAGAGCGGCTTTCTCGATGTTTCATCGCGATGGAGGCCTGACCGGGAATCGAACCCGGGTGCAAGGATTTGCAGTCCTCTGCGTCACCACTCCGCCATCAGGCCGCGACCCCGTATTTCAGAGGCCCCGCCATCGCGAGGGCCGTCAGCTATCAGATCGGATTGTCCGCTGCAACGCACGGACCTATAAGCGCGTCACATTTCTTCGCCTGAGCCGACCTGAAGGACTTCGGATTATGGATTTCGCCGCCGCCCGCAAGGTGATGCTGGACTCGCAGGTCCGCGTGAACGACGTCACCGACCGTCAGCTGCACGCCGCCATCGGCGCCGTGGAGCGCGAGCGATTCTGCGCCGCCGACCGCGCCTTCTCGGCCTATGCCGACGTCGAGCCGGAAATCGCCGGCGGCCGCCGCCTGATGTTGCCGCGTGATGTGGCCAAGCTGCTGCAGGGATTGGACGCTCGCGCCGGTGAGAAGGCTCTGGCGATCGCCGCGCCTTACGCTGCGGCCGTGCTGGCGCACATGGGGCTGACCGTGACGGCGCAGGAATCGGATGCAGCCGTGTTCGACGTGGTCGGCGCCGCTCTGGCCGAGGCCGGGGTCGAGACCGTCGTGGCGCCGCTGGGCCAGCCGCACGGCGAAGGCTATGACCTGATCATCAGCGAGGGAGCGGTGATCGAGCGCCCCGAATCGTGGATTGCGGCTCTGCGTCCCGGCGGCCGTCTGGCCGTGGTGGAGCGTGAAGGCGCCAGCGGCACGGCGGTGCTCTATGTACGCGGGCGCGAAGGCGTTTCGCGGCGCGAGCTGTTCGACGCGGCGCCGGACCTGCTGGCGGAAATGGTTCCGGCCCCCGCGTTCGCGCTCTAGGCTGACGTTCGCGCCGTAAAAGGCGTTCAGCGGTGCGACGGAAGGGGCGTCGCGCTGCGTGAAAAAAACTTAACTGGCGTCGGGGGCGCATAGCCCCCAACTACGCCGGTACAAGGCAGTACAGGCGCGCCGGATGGGGGCGTCAGGCAGGGACAGGTTCATGTTGAAACGCTCGCGCGCGCTCGCTTCGGTCGCACTGGTCGCATTGACGATGGGGGCGACGTCGGTCCTTGCCGAGTCGCTGCAGGAAGCCATCGGCCTTGCCTATCGCACCAATCCGACCCTGCTGGCGCAGCGGGCGAACCAACGCGCCCTCGACGAGAGCATCGTCCAGGCTCGGGCCGGTCTGCGTCCGACGATCAATGCTTCGGCGGGCGTCGACTACAGCCGCACGCGCAGTGATCGCGTCACCACGACGATCCCCGGTCAGACCTTTCCCATCGACACCGACGGCGACGGCGTGCCCGATGCGACCGGCACGCTGCCGGGCAGCAGCAGCACCACGGGCGGCACGATCGAAAGCGACGGCGCCACCGCCAGCGTCAGCCTGAGCCAGAACATCTGGACCGCTGGCCGCGTATCGCACGGCATTTCCGCCGCCGAGGCCAATGTCCTGGCGGGCCGCGAGAACCTGCGCGACGTCGAGCAACAGGTGATGGTGTCGGTCATCCAGGCCTATGCCGACGTCACCCGCGATCTTGAGATCCTGCGTATCCGTCAGGAGAACCTGGCGGTCCTCCGGCGGCAACTGGACGAATCGAACGCCCGTTTCGAGGTCGGCGAGATCACTCGCACCGACGTCGCCCAGTCCGAAGCGCGTCTGGCGCAATCCGAATCCGACCTGGCCAGCGCTCAGGCGCAGCTGTCGGTTTCGCGCGCGGCCTATGCCGCCGTTGTGGGACAGGCGCCGTCCAATCTGCAGACGCTGCCGACGCTGCCCGGTCTGCCGACCGACTTTGACGGCGCGATGGACGTCGGACTGGCCGAGAATCCCGGCGTACTGTCCGCCATCCATGCCCAGCGCGCGGCTGAGGCCAATGTGGCGGCGGCGAGGTCGGAATATCTGCCTTCGGCGCGCCTGAACGCCTCCTATGGCGGGACGGCCAATGACCTGTCGGGCTTCGACCTGGGCGACCGCACCAGCTTTACGGCCGGGGCTACGGTGTCCGTGCCGCTGTTCACGGGCGGCCTGAACCGTTCGCGGGTGGCCCAGGCGCTTGAGCGCGCCAACGCCGCCCAGATCAATGTCGAAGGCGAGCGTCGCGCGGTGCTGCAGTCGGTCAGTTCAGCCTATGCTCAGAGCGCTTCGGCGCGTTCCAGCGTCCTGGCGGGCGAACAGGCGGTGCGCGCCGCCTCGGTGGCCGCCGAGGGCGTTCGTCAGGAAGCCCAGGTGGGCCTGCGCACCACCCTGGACGTGCTGAACCAGGAACTGGAGCTGCGGAACGCGGAGGTCGCCCTGACCAGCGCACGTCGCAATGAATATGTCGCTCAGGCCCAGCTTCTGGCCGCCATGGGCCGTCTGGGCGGCCCCAACCTGGACCCGACGATCGACGCCTACGACCCGTCGGACAATTATCGCGCCGTGCGGAACCGCGGCGCCTTGCCCTGGGATGGCGTAATCGAAGCCATCGACCGCATCGCCGCCCCGGCGACGACGCCCGCCGTCGATGTCGAGGACGCCCCGGTCGACCGCCAGCTGAAGGGCGAAGTGGTTCGCACTGCTCCCCAGGGCTGATGGTCGAACGACAAAACGTCCGTTGATTCCGACGGGCGTTGATGCGACGACAGGATTCGAAGGGGGAGGCGAGTCTTGCGGCTCGGTCCCCATCGTCGCCTGCCTTAGTCCGCATCGGTTGGCGATCGTCCCCGTTCGAGCGACCCAGGTTGAGGTTCCGACATGACCGAACAAGCCGCCCAGGAACCGACGATGGAAGAGATTCTGGCGTCGATTCGCCGGATCATCTCCGAAGACGACGCTCCGGTCGAAACCGCCCCGGCGGCGGAGGCGACGCCCGAGCCGGCTCCGGAACCAGAGCCCGTCGTCACCGAGCCGGAGCCCGCTCCGGTCGAGGACGAAGTGCTGGAACTGACCGAACCCTATGAGGCGCCGGCCGCCGAAGCCATCGGCGACCTGGATGTGGCGGACGCTGCGCCGTTCCCGACCGAGGCCGCGCCAGCCGCGCCGCAGCCCGTAGTCGCTGCGGCAGAGGTCGAAACCCTGGTCGGCGAAACCGCCGCCGCCAGCGCTGCTTCGGCCTTCGCGGGCCTGGCCGCCAGCTTCCAGAAGCCTGAACCTGCGCCGATCGCTTCGGCCGCCGACATGAACTTCATGAGCGGCAATACGGTCGAAGCCATGGTCCGAGAAATGCTGCGCCCGATGCTGAAGGATTGGCTGGACGCCAACCTGCCCGCCATCGTCGAGGCGCAGGTCCGCAAGGAAGTCGAACGCATCGCCCGCAACGCAGGCTGATCGCTTCAGGACATCGCCGAGATTTACGACGCCCCTCAGTCCGCTGAGGGGCGTTCGTTTTTCCAGTCGAACAGGGCTTCCAGCAGGCGCACGGCCTGGCCGCGCTCGCTGGTCAGGTCGGGATCGCGGCCCAGCAGCAGGCGCGCATCGTCCGCCGCCGCCAGCAGCAGCGACCGATGCCGGATCGGATCGGCGAAGCGATAGGCCGGGAAGCCGCTCTGCTTCAGGCCCAGCGGGTCGCCGCCGCCGCGCAGACGGAAGTCCTCTTCGGCGATGACGAAGCCGTCCTCGGTGCGGCGCAGGGTCTCCAGCCGCTCCTTCGCCGTCTCGCCCAGGGCGCCGTCCTCGCCGCCATACAGCAGGATGCAGGAACTGGCCTTGGCGCCGCGCCCCACGCGCCCGCGCAACTGGTGAAGCTGGGCCAGACCGAAGCGGTCGGCGTGTTCGATCACCATGATGGAGGCGTTCGGCACGTCCACACCGACTTCGACCACGGTCGTGGCGACCAGAACGGGCAGGCGGCCTGCCGCAAACTCGGCCATCACCGCTTCGCGCTCGGCGCCCGGCATCTGGCCGTGAGCGAGACCGACCTCGGTTCCCAGCAGCTTGCGCAGGTCCTCGGCACGGTCCTCGGCGGCGGCCAGGTCGATGGCCTCGGATTCCGCCACCAGAGGACAGATCCAATAGGCCTGGGCGCCAGCCTCGACCGCCGCCTTCAGTCGTTTCGCCACCTCGCCGATGCGCGCCAGCGGCAGGACGGCCGTGGTGACGGGCGTGCGGCCCGGCGGTTTCTCCATCAGGCGGCTGACCTCCAGCTCGCCATATTGGGTCAGTTCCAGCGTGCGCGGAATCGGCGTGGCCGACATGGTCAGCAGGTGGACGCCGCCCAGAGCCGGATCCCCCTTGGCCTGCAAGCGCTGACGTTCCCGCACGCCGAAACGGTGCTGTTCGTCGATGACGGCCAGCGCCAGTCGATGGAACTGCACCGCGTCCTGGAACAGGGCGTGGGTGCCGATGGCGACCTGAGCTTCACCCGACGCCAGAGCCGCCAGCTTGCCGCGCCGTTCGGCCGCCGTGTCGCGCCCGGTCAGCAGCAGGCTGGACACGCCAGCCCGATCTAGCAAGGGCGACAGCTTGTCATGGTGCTGGCGCGCCAGGATTTCAGTCGGCGCCATCAGGGCCGCCTGAAAGCCGCTGGAGGCCGCATCGGCGAGGGCCAACGCTGCGACCGCCGTCTTGCCCGACCCGACGTCGCCTTGCAGCAGCCGTCCCATCTGCTCGCCCGAGGTCAGATCGGCGCGGATTTCGGCAATGGCCTGTTGCTGCGCGCCGGTCAGGGCGAAGGGCAGGGCGGCCAGCATCCGCGCCGACGCCTCGCCCGGTGCGATGCGGGCGGCGGGCGTGATCTGGCGAGCGCGGCGACGGCGCGCCAGAGCCAGTTGATGCGCGAACAGTTCGTCATAGGCCAGGCGCTGGCGCACCGGCGTGTCGGGCGCGAGGTCGGCTTCGTTCGCGGGCGCGTGCAGGGCCTCCAGCGCTGCGCGCCAGCCGCTCCATCGCCGCGCCGATAGCCAGTTCGGCTCCTGCCATTCGGGCAGCTCGGGCGCGAGGGCCAGCGCGCCCTGAGCCAGCTTGCGGATCTGCCGCGATGTCAGCCCCTGCGTCGCCGGATAGACCGGCTCGGACAGCGGAATCTCGTCTGCCTTCTCAAGCGGGAGAATGTAGTCGGGGTGGGCGATCTGGACTTCGCTGTTGAAGCGCTCGACCTTGCCGGTCACCAGCCGCCGCGATCCGCGCGGAGCCAGGCTCTCGATATGGCGCGGCGATCCGGCGAACCAGATCAGGTGGATGAATCCCGTCTCGTCGATGGCCCGCACCTTGATCGGCGCGCCGTGTTTATGCGGCGGGATCAGGCGGTCGATCGTCACCTCGAAGACGCCGATCTCGCCATCGACGGCCTCCATCGCCGTGGTTCGGCGGCGCTGGATCACGCCGCTGGGCGACAGGAACAGCACGTCGCGCACCAGCGGACCCGCCACCTTCTGCACCAGGGGCGCGCTGCGCGGGCCCACGCCTTTCAGCGTGGTGACCTCCGCGAACAGGGGAAAGAGAATCTCGGGCCTCATGATGACGCAGCATAGCTGGCGCAGCGGCGTCTGGAACGCTATCTGATCCGCCTCTTACCGAAATGAACGGACAGGCAAGGAAACCGCGTGGCCGATATCGACGCACGTCCCGAAGACGCCCTGAACTCTGACGACCGCAAAACGCGTCTGGGCCGCATCGCCTTCCGCGCCTGGCGCCGGGGCTTTCGCGAGGCGGACATGGTGCTGGGCCCGTTCGCAGATCAGGTCGCGCCGACGCTGAACGACGACGAATTGACCGAGTTCGAGCGCCTGCTGGATGAAGAGGATCAGTATCTCTACGCCTGGATCATCGAGCGCGAACCGACCCCGCCCGAATTCGAGGGGCCGATGATGGCCCGCATTCGCGCCTTCATGCGCGCCCATGTCGCCGCCGAAGTGGCCAAGGGCATCGGCTGATGGACGCGGCGCTGGCGCGGACCGACATGGAGCTGGGCGGCGCGCCGGAGGGGCTGGACGCCCTGATCGTCGCCGACCGCATCAAGACGCAGGGCGGAGTCGTCCTGTTCGTGGCGCGTGACTATCAGCGCTCGGGTAACTTCATTCAGGCCTTCCGCTTTTTTGCCAAGGATATTGAAGTTCTTGAATATCCGTCGTGGGATTGCCTGCCCTATGACCGGCTGAGCCCGACGGCTTCGGTCGCCGCCCAGCGCATGGCGACCCTGACCCGGCTGGCGACGCGCGATCCGGCGGACAGGACGCCGCTGCTGGTGGTCGCCACCGTCGCGGCCGCCGCCCAGCGCACGCCACCGCGCAGCGCCGTCACCGGCGCCGGTTTCGCGGCCAAGGTCGGCGCCGATCTCGATACGGGCGCTCTCGAGCGCTACGTCGCGGCCAACGGCTATGTGCGCGCATCCACCGTGTCGGAGCGTGGCGAATACGCCATCCGCGGCGGGGTGATCGACGTCTTCCCGCCGGGGTTCGACGAGCCGGTGCGGCTCGACATGTTCGGCTCGGAACTGGAATCGATCCGCGCCTTTGATCCTGAGACCCAGCGCTCGACGCGCCAGTTGACGGCGGTTTCCCTCTCGCCGGTGTCGGAAGTCCTGCTGGACGCGGACGCCATCTCGCGCTTCCGCAGCGGCTACCTGAACCTGTTCGGCGCGCCGGGCGATGAGCCGATGTACGCCGCCGTCAGCGAGGGCGCGCGTCGTCAGGGCGTCGAACACTGGCTGCCGCTGTTCTACGGCCGGCTGGACACGCTGTTCGATTATCTGCCGGACACGTCGCCGGTCTTTTTGGATAGCCAGACGGAACAGGCGCGTGCGGAACGCTGGAACCTGACCGTTGACGCCTATGAGGCGCGCAAGGAGGCGGCGCGCGGCAAGGGCGGTGCGGCCTATCGCGCCCTGCCGCCCGCACGGCTCTATCTGGACGACGGCGACTGGAACAGCGCCTTGGCCGGTCGCGCCGTGCGCCGTCTGTCTCCGCTGGCCGCCGGTTCGGGCGAGGACGCGGGCGGCCGTCTGGGCCGCAGTTTCGCCGCCGAGCGGTCGCAGGACAGCGTCAATCTGTTCGCGGCCGTGGCCCAGCACGCCGAGGCGCTGAAGGGGCAGGGCAAGCGCGTCCTGTTCGCGTCATGGTCCGAAGGCTCGGCCGAACGTCTGGCGGCCATGCTGGGCGATCACGGTCTGACGCACGTCGTGGCGGTGCGCGATTGGGACGATGTGCGCGGCGCGCCGGACGGCATCTATCTGCGCGCGGTGCTGCCGGTCGAGCATGGTTTCGCCACCGATGATCTGGCCGTCATCTCCGAGACCGACATTCTGGGCGACCGTTTGGCGCGGCCCAAGCGCAAGCGGCGGGCGTCCAACTTCCTGGCTGAGGCGTCCGCCCTGACGGCGGGCGATCTGGTCGTTCACCTGGATCACGGCATCGGCCGTTATGAGGGTCTGCGGACGCTGGAGATCCAGGAAGCGCCTCACGACTGCCTCGAACTCCTCTATGCGGGTGAGAGCAAGCTCTATCTGCCGGTTGAAAACATTGACCTTCTGACGCGCTACGGTACGGACGCTGAAGGGGTTCAACTTGACCGTCTGGGCGGCGCGGGCTGGCAGGCGCGCAAGGCCAAGGCCAAGGAGCGTCTGCGCGCCATGGCCGAGGGGCTGATCGCTCTGGCCGCCAAGCGGGCGCTGAGGGTGTCCGACGCCATCGTGCCGCCCGCGGGTCTGTTCGACGAGTTCTGCGCCCGATTCCCCTATGAGGAGACGGACGACCAACTGAACGCCATCGGTGACGTGCTGGAGGATCTGGGCAAGGGCACGCCGATGGATCGCCTGATCTGCGGCGACGTCGGCTTCGGCAAGACGGAGGTCGCCTTGCGCGCCGCCTTCGTGGTGGCCATGACCGGCCAACAGGTCGCCATCGTCTGCCCGACAACCCTGCTGGCGCGTCAGCACTTCAAGACCTTCAGCGAACGCTTCGCCGGCTGGCCGATCAAGGTGCGCCACCTGTCGCGTATGGTCACGGCCAAGGATGCGAACGAGACCCGTGCAGGCCTGAAGGACGGCAGTTTCGAGATCGTCGTCGGCACCCATGCGGTGCTGGCCGATCAGGTCGGATTCAAGGATCTGGGCCTCGTCATCGTCGACGAGGAGCAGCATTTCGGCGTCAAGCACAAGGAGAAGCTGAAGTCCCTGCGGGCCGATGTTCACCTGCTGACCCTGACGGCCACGCCCATTCCGCGCACCTTGCAGATGGCGCTGTCGGGCATTCGCGAGATGTCGATCATCGCCACGCCGCCGGTCGACCGTCTGGCGGTGCGGACCTATGTCACGCCATGGGATCCCGTGCTGGTGCGCGAGGCCCTGCTGCGCGAGAAGTATCGCGGCGGCCAGGCCTATTACGTTGCGCCGCGCCTGAAGGATTTGCCCGACATCGAGCGGTTCCTGCGCGAACAGGTGCCCGAGGTGAAGTTCGTCGTCGGCCACGGCCAGATGAGCCCGACCCAGCTGGAAGCCGTGATGAGCGCCTTCTATGACGGCGAATATGACGTGCTGGTCTCGACGACCATCGTCGAAAGCGGCATCGACATTCCCACGGCCAACACGCTTGTCGTGCATCGCGCGGACATGTTCGGTCTGGCCCAGCTTCACCAGATCAGGGGCCGGATCGGCCGGTCCAAGGCGCGGGCCTTCGCCTATCTGACGACCGATCCGACCAAGCCGTTGAGCCTCTCGGCCGAGCGGCGTCTGCAGGTGTTGCAGTCGCTGGACAATCTGGGCGCGGGCTTTCAATTGGCGAGCCACGATCTGGATCAGCGCGGCGGCGGCAACCTGCTGGGCGACGAACAGTCGGGCCACATCCGCGAGGTCGGCGTCGAACTGTATCAGCAGATGCTGGAGGACGCTGTCGCCGAGCTGCGTGAGCAGGGCGAGGCGGCCCCGGATCGCGGCTGGTCGCCCTCGATCAATGTCGGCGCGGCCGTATTGATTCCAGAGGATTACGTCCCGGACCTGAACGTCCGTCTGAGCCTGTATCGCCGCCTGTCCGACGCCGAGAAGATGGAGGACCGCGAGGCCATGGCCGCCGAACTGATTGACCGGTTCGGGCCCTTGCCGGACGAGGCGCAGCAGCTTCTGCGGATCGTCGGGATCAAGGCCAACTGCCGCACGGCCATGATCGAAAAGATCGACATCGGGCCCAAGGGCGCGGTGCTGACCCTGCGCAACAACACCTTCCCCAACCCGATGGGTCTGGTGGGTCTGATCCAGAAGAACCACGCCTTCTGGAAAATTCGGCCGGACCAGAAGATCGTCGTGAAGGGCGATTGGCCCACGCCCGACGACCGCCTGAAGGTCGCCGAGCGGATCACGGCCGATCTGGCGCGGGTGGCGGGCGCGGCCTAGCCGGCTCGCGCCTGCATGCTTCGCATCACGGCGCCGAACAGGTTGACGTAGTCGTCGGTCCAGGGCCGCACCTCGGTGGGCGCCAGCTTGCGCCAGCGTCCGTCGGCTCTGAAATCGGCCAGTCCTTCGGCCGTAGGCGAGATGACCAAGGCCTCGGTCGAAGCCTCGGCCATCAGGGCCGCTTCGGGGTGTTCGATATAGACCTGATGCAGCTCGGCCGCGCCCAGTTCGCGCGCGGCGGCGACGGCGGGCAGGGTGATGTCCAGATTGCGGTTGGACAGGTGGAGCACGACCACACCCGTGGGCTTGAGCAGCTTGAGATAGCCCTCGATCGCCTCACGGGTGAGCAGATGGGTCGGTACGGCGTCGGACGAGAAGGCGTCGATCACCAACAGGTCATAAGAGCCGGGAGCCTCCCGGTTCAACGTCAGCCGCGCATCACCCAGAATGGTGCGGATCGGACCGTCGGCGCAATCCGAGATGAAGGTGAACCACTGGGGATCGCGCGACAGGCGATCGACCATGGGATCGATCTCGAAGAAGCTCATCTGGTCCGAGGCGCGCTTATAGGCAGCCATGGCGCCCGAGCCCTGTCCCACGATGCCGATCACGGCGCCTGGACCGCGCGCCTGGATCAGCTCCGCCGCCTGGCCCAGAGGCGTGGGCTGCGCATAGTACATGGTCGGGGCGCAGGAGAAATCAGGATTGCGCGCCTGGGCGCCGTGCAGGGTTGTGCCGTGCATCAGCACATGAATGTCGCCTCCCATCTTGGGATCGGCCGTGGCCGCCACGCGCATGACGCCGAAGAAGCTGCGTTCGGTCAGGCTCCAGTCATAGCCGCGCCCGATGTAATGGGCCGAGAGGGTCATGGCGGCGACGACGGCCGTGAACATCAACGCTCGGTCCCGGATCAGGAAGGCGCAAAGCGCGGCGACGCCCAGGATGATCTGAGCCGTTGTAGTCAGGCCGAAATCGCTGAAGGCCGCTCTCAGCGGCGGATCGTAACGCAGCATCTCGAACAGCAGGGGCACGAAGGCGGCGAGCATCAGTCCCGCTGTCATCAGCCAGACTGTCCGTTTGGTCGGGCGGTCGCCGAGCCAGGGCCGGGCCAGACACACCAGGACCATGACCAGCGGATACTCCAGCACCGTCTCGAACACGACCGGCGCGATCAGGGCGGTGAAGGCTCCGCCCAGGACGCCGCCCAGCGACAGCAGAAGGTAGAATTCCGTCAGCCGGTCCGGGGCTGGGCGCCGGGCCGCCATCTGCTGGTGGCACATCAGGGCGGTGAAGAAGAAGCCCAGCAGATGCAGCCCCAGCAGGGTCAGCCATTGGCCGGTCGTCATGCCGACCAGGGCGGCGATCATGACGGTGAAGGTCGCCTGGGCCAGCAAGGTGATGGACAGGGGAATCCAGGGCTTGGCCTGAAAGGCGATGACGAAGGTCAGAAGATAGAGCGCCAGGGGCGCCACCCAGAGGAAGGGCGCAGAGGCCACGTCGGTTGAAAGATGAGTGGTGACGCCCAGCATCAGGCTGGACGGCGCCGCCGCCAGCAGCACCAGCACCGCCTTGCGACGCCAGGGAATGGGCGGGCTGCGCTCCTTGGTCGGACGAGCCTGAACGACGCCGCCGGTGCGCGGCATGAGCGTCAGCAGCCCCACCAGAATGGCGGCGAAGACGCCATAGCCGACCGTCCAGCCCCATCTTTGCCCTGACAGCGAGGCGAGCGGCTCGATCAGGGCCGGATAGGCCAGAAGCGCCAGAAAGCTGCCCAGGTTGGAGGCGGCGTAGAGGACATAGGGGTTGGCCCCGTCGGGCCGCCCTGCGCGGACTCGCGCATACCAGGCCTGTAGCAGAGGCGCCGTGGCCGAGAGCACGGCGAAAGGCGCGCCGACGGACAACGCCAGCGCGCCGAGCAGCCAGCCGATGGGAGCGGACGGGTCGGGATCGCCCAGCGCCTGGGTGATGCTCAGGGGCAGAAACAGGGCGGCGGCCGCCAGCAGGCTCAGATGGATCGTCGCCTGGAGCCGGATCGAGGGGATGCGCTGCAGCAGGTGCGCGTAGAGATAGCCCGCCAGCAAGGCCGCCTGGAAGAAGACCATGGCGGTGTTCCACACCGATGGCGAGCCGCCCAGCAGGGGCAGCACCAGTTTCGTCGTCATCGGCTGGACGACGAAAACCAGACTGGCCGAGGTGAAGACGGCGACGGCGAAGGCCGCAGGTGTTATCGCATCGATCCTGCGATGCGCCGGAGACAGGATATGTTCGGTCATTCGCAGCTTTCGGCGTCGGGCGGCTGATTCCGTTCGACGAGGCTATGACGACTCGAGGACGGAGCGAATTCCCATGTTGCCGCAGGACATCGAGGCGATCGCCCAGACCGTGATCCGTCGGGCGGAAGGGGCGGGCCTGCTGATCGCCACGGCCGAGAGCTGCACCGGCGGCCTGATCTCGGGCGCGCTGACGGCGATCGCCGGCTCCTCGGCCGTGCTGGATCGCGGCTTTGTCACCTACAGCAATGAAGCGAAGGTCGAGATGCTGGGCGTGCCGGAAGAGGTGCTGGAGCGCTTCGGGGCCGTGTCCGAGCCGACGGCGCGCGCCATGGCCGAGGGCGCGGCGGCGCGTTCGCGGGCTTCCATCACGGTCTCGGTGACGGGGATCGCCGGACCGGGCGGGGGATCGCCGCAGAAGCCGGTGGGCCTGGTGCATTTCGCGGCTCACGGCCCGGACGGGCGCACGGCGCATGTCGAGAAACGCTTCGGCGACATAGGACGTGACGCGGTCCGGCTGGAAAGCGTGCGGACCGCTCTGGGGCTTCTGCTGGACGCCATTCCGGCATGAGCATGATCACGACCACCGTTGATGCGCGCGGCCACAAATGCCCGGTTCCCAGCCTGCGCCTGCGCAAGGCGCTGGAGGGCCAGGCGCCGGGCTCCCGACTGATTCTGCTGGCCACGGACGCCATGGCGCGGATCGACGTGCCCTTCCTGATGCAGGAACTGGGCGGCCGCGTGGTTCAGATCGACGAGGCGGACGGCGTCCTGAGCTTTACTGTCGAGACTGGCGCCGCTCGGACAGGTTGACGACCGTGTCGGGCAGGGCGACCGGCTCGGGCGGGGTTGCGTTCCTTTCCCACTCGATCTCGAGCTCCGTGGCGAAGGCGCCGCCGTAGAAGACGGCGTTGACGTTCCATGACAGCCAGATCAGCAAAACCACCACGGCGCCGACCGAGCCGTAGGTCGCGCCCAGGTGGACGATCTGCTCGACATAGATGGTGCACAGCCACGAGAAGAAGCTGGACATGACCGTGGCGACCAGGCCGCCGATGACTGCCGCCTTCCACGCGACGCGCTTGGCGTGCGCCATGGCGTAGCGATACAGCATGGTCAGCCCCAGCCACAGGCCGAGCGCGGGCCAAATGCCGTCCAGAGGCAAGGCCAGCCAACCGGCCGGCTGATCCACATAGGCGTGCTCCATCAGGCGCGAGGTCACGACGGCCCCGGATACGATGGTGAACAGCACGAAGGCCGCCAGGGCGACCAGGAAGGCCAGCATGTTGAACTTGAAGAAGCCGAGCGGGTTCGTCTCGTCATGAATCAGGTTCAGTCCGGCCAGCAAGGCCTTGAACCCCCGATGCGCCGCATAGGCGCCGATCACCAGGGCGATGGCGCTCTGGGCCGAGACCGTGCGCGCCGAGGCGTTCGCCAAACGGTCGATCTCGTTCAGGAACAGGGTGCGCGCCGCCGAGGGGATGACGTCAGCCAGGGCGGCGGCCTGCTCGCTGACTTGACCGATGGTCAGGACCGCCTTGTAGAAGCCGATCAGGATGGCGATGGCCGGGAAGAGCGCCAGCAGGGCGAAGAAGGACACGCCGCCCGTGTAGAGCATGACATCGCGTCCCCAACTGCGGCTGAAGGCCCGGGTCGTCAGGCGCAGCCAGAGTCGAGGTTGGGCCGTGATCGGCGTGGAAAAGGTCAATCCGCAGTCTCGATCGTCAAAGAAGGGGGCGGATTAACCCCATTCGCCATGCGGTGAGAAGTCCCAATGTCGTCATTGGATGATCGACCTTGCCCATTGCGGGCCTCGTCGGCGCCGGTATCATGGCGGCGTCTGGCGCGGTCGCGGGGGCGAACCGGCCAGGCCAAGGAGACAATGTTTGGAATCTGATCCGCGCGTTCTGGTCGTCGCCGACGCCGACGATCAGCTGGGCTCCCTCTGCGAGGACATGGACCGATTGGGCTGGCGCACCGTCACCGCGCGCTCGCTCGACGCTGCGCTTCTGGCGGTGTCGGACCTGCCCGTCGACGCGGCCGTGGTCCAGCTGGGAAGCGTCCCCGAAGGCGGCCTGAAGCAACTGCGCCGCGCCGCCGCTCCGCGCTATCTGTCGATCCTGGGCCTGGGCGCCGCCTCGGAGGACGTGGCGGACGCGTGCGACCTCGTGGTCTCCACAGATCCTCACCCGTTGCAGATGGCGTTGCGTCTGGAGCAGATGACGCGGGCCGCCGTGGCCGAAGAAGAGTTCATGCTGCGCCGGGCCACCTTTGCGGCGCACGGAGTCGATCTGCCGGAACCGGCCATGAACGACAGGCCGATGCAGGTTCTGACTGCGGGCGCGGCCGACCGCCGCTTTCTGGCCTTGTCGAACGCCCTGGCGGCGGCCGGCGCCGAGGCGGTGGCGGCGCCGACCCCCTATACGGCCTTTGATTATCTCCACGAGAGGGCCTTTGACGCCGCCGTGCTCTGGGGCGATCGGGACCATGCCCCTGCGCTGTCGATCGCGGCCGGTATGCGCCGTAACACGCGCCTCTATCACATCCCCCTGACCCTCTATCTGCGGGATGAGGGCGAGCCGGATCTGATCGACCTGTTCGAAAGAGGCTTTGCAGACGTCGCCGCCGCCGAGACCTCGGAAGAGGAGGCCGCCGAGCGGGTGCTGGCCCTGGCGCGCAATCATCGCCGGCGGCAGGGGTTGAGGCGCGCCCTGGACGCCATACGCGGGTCTGACTTGATGGACCCGGAGACCGGCCTGTTCAGCCGCGACCTGTTCGCCGCGCATCTGGCCCGGATCGCCAAGGGCGCGGGCGTGCGAAATCGTCGCCTGTCGGTCTGCGTCCTGCGCGTGCCGGACAATGAGACGATGGCGGCCGTGCGGAAGGGCGGTTGGCTGGAGCGGGCCATGCCTCAGATCGGCGCCATGGTTTCGCGACTGGTGCGCGTGGAGGATACGGCCGCACGCCTGTCGTCGGAGACGTTCGCCCTGGCGCTGCCGGCGACGGACCATGCGGCGGCGCGCCTGACGGCGGAGCGGATCGCGGCGGTGATCGCCTGCACAGCCTTTGACGCGGGGATGAACCGCTCGCCCTTCGTGGTCGAACTGGACGTCGGCGTGGCCGAGATGACGCCGGGCGAGTCGCCGGCCGCCTTGCTGGAGCGCGCTTCGATCCAGGTCCTGGCGGCCTAGGCGTCCGTCTCATCTTCAAGCTTGTGGCCGTCCAGCATGGCGGAAGCGCGTTCGCGTTCAGCCTTGGTCGCGTCACGTTCTGCGCGTGTGCGGCCGAACGTCAGGCGGTTGGCCTCGGCCGTGCGCTTGGCGGCGGCCTTGTCGCGCGCCTTGCGCGCCTTGTTCAGGTTGACGATCTCGCCCATCAGACATGCCCGTCCGGGCTGTCCTTGGCCCAGGCGCGCTTCAGCGCCGGACGGGCGCCGATGCGCTGGACATAGGCGTCATAGGGCTCGCCCGCGGGCATGGCGGCGCGGAACCATTGCAGCAGGCTGCCGAACAGAATGTCGAGGGCGGAGAAGTCGCCCAGGATGAAGCCGCCGTCCTGGATCGCCGTACGCCAGCGCCGGTCCAGTTCGGCATAGGCGGCCTGCTGCGTCTGGCTCCAGCCGTCGGGAGGGCCGGACGTGAGCACGGTCTCAAGCACATTGTTGTAAAGGCCCAGCCACGACAGATACTCGGCCCGGCATGGATCGGTCGGCCCCGGCGCCAGTCCCGCCTCGCGATGTCGATCGGTCAGGAAGAGGAAGATCAGCACCGATTCGATCAGCACCTGACCGTCGACCTCGAGCGCCGGAGCCTGTTTCAGCGGATGCGGATTGGCGGGGTCGGTTCGTCCCTGGCCGTCGCGTCGCAGGATGTCGACGTAATGGACGCGGTAGTCGGCGCCCAGCTCTTCCAGCAGCCACAGAAGACGCGTCGAGCGGGACTGCGGCGCGTGGTGGACGATCATCGACATTGTGAACTCCGTGGACGGCCTTGCGATGAACTCATGACCGGCGGGCTCGTTCTCATGAGGTCCCGCACAGCCATGGAGAAGACCATGATAAACGCCTCGATGATCAAGGAACATCAGGAAGTCGTCGGTTCCGACGGCGCCCATGTCGGCCGTGTCGATCACGTGATGGGCGACCAGATCGAGCTCGCCAAGCTAGACTTGGGTTCAGGCCTCAAGCACCACATGATTCCGGTCAGCTGGGTGTCTCGCGTGGACGAACATGTCCATTTGAGCCTGAGCAAGGACGAAGCCAAGGCGCGCTGGACCGAGAAGCACTAGCGTCGCCTTACCGCGATTTCATCCCAGGCCCCGCTGTAATCAGCGGGGCCTTTCGCCATATGAAGGGAAGAGCAACGCAAAGGGGCGACTGATTTGATCCGACTGATCCTGAACCTGCTGTGGTTCTTCCTGGGCGGGTTCGCCTCTGGCCTGGCCTGGTTGTTCGGCGGGCTGCTGCTGGCGCTGACCGTAGTCGGCCTGCCGTGGGCTTTTTCGGCGTGGCGGATCGCCAGCTATTCCTTCTGGCCGTTCGGACGAGAGATCGTCTGGCGCGACCCGAACCCGGCCGATCTGGGCGCGGGATGTCTGGGCGTCGGGTTGAACGTGATCTGGCTGGTGCTGGCGGGTTGGTACATCGCCCTGGCGCATATCCTGATCGCCGTGCCGCAGTTCGTCAGCCTGATCGGCATTCCGTTCGCGTTGAAGAACGTCGAACTGGCCAAGCTGTCGTTGGCGCCGGTGGGGCGGACGATCCGCGACAGGCGCTGAACATGAAAAACGCTGGCCGGGACGAACCCGGCCGGCGTCTTCATCTCTGGTGACAAGCGCGGCTTACTGCGGCGCGATCATCTTCTCGGGACGGACGTATTCGTCGAATTCGGCGTCCGTCAGATAGCCGCCGCCGACGGCTTCCTGGCGCAGGGTGGTGCCGTTCTTGTGCGCCGTCTTGGCGATCTTGGCGCAGGTGTCATAGCCCAGCTTGGCGTTCAGGGCGGTGACCAGCATCAGGCTGTTTTCCAGGCCGTGCTTGATGTTGTCCTCGCGCGGCTCGATGCCGACGACGCAGTTGTCGGTGAAGCTGATGGCCGCATCGGCGACCAGGCGGACCGATTGCAGGAAGTTGTAGGCCATCACCGGGTTGTAGACGTTCAGCTCGAAGTGGCCCTGCGAACCGGCGAATGACAGGGCGGCGTTGTTGCCGAACACCTGGACGCAGACTTGGGTCAGGGCTTCGCTCTGGGTCGGGTTGACCTTGCCCGGCATGATGGACGAGCCGGGCTCGTTTTCCGGCAGCGACAGCTCGCCCAGACCCGCGCGCGGGCCCGAGCCCAGGAAGCGGATGTCGTTGGCGATCTTGAACAGCGATGCGGCGACCGTGTTGATCGCGCCGTGGGTGAAGACCATGGCGTCGTGGGCGGCCAGGGCCTCGAACTTGTTCGGCGCCGTGGTGAAGGGCAGGCCGGTGATGCCTGCGATCTGGGCTGCGACCTTTTCAGCGAAGCCGATCGGCGCGTTCAGGCCGGTGCCGACGGCGGTGCCGCCCTGGGCCAGCTCCATCAGGCGCGGCAGGGTCAGCTCGATACGCTCGATGCCAATGGCGACCTGATGGGCGTAGCCGCCGAACTCCTGGCCCAGCGTCAGCGGCGTGGCGTCCTGAGTGTGGGTGCGGCCGATCTTGATGATGTGGGCCCAGGCCTTCGCCTTGGCGTCCAGGGCGGCGTGCAGATGCTTCAGCGCGGGGATCAGGTCGTTGACCACCTGCTCGGCGCAGGCGACGTGCATGGCCGTCGGATAGGTGTCGTTCGACGACTGGCTCATGTTGACGTGGTCGTTGGGGTGGACCGGCTTCTTGGAGCCCATCTCGCCGCCCAGCATCTCGATGGCGCGGTTCGAGATCACCTCATTGGCGTTCATGTTCGACTGGGTGCCCGAACCGGTCTGCCAGACGACCAGAGGGAAGTGGGCGTTCAGCTTGCCTTCGATCACTTCATTGGCGGCGGCGATGATGGCGTCGGCCAGCTTGGGGTCCAGCTTGCCCAGGTCGCGGTTGGTCTCGGCGGCGGCGCGCTTGACGATGCCCAGAGCGCGCACGACCGGCAGGGGCTGCTTCTCCCAGCCGATCTTGAAGTTTCCGAGCGAGCGCTGGGCTTGCGCGCCCCAATAGCGATCAGCGGCGACTTCGATGGGGCCGAAGGTGTCGGTTTCGATACGAACTTTGCTCATGTGCGCGGGACTCGTCTCTCAGGCGTGGCGGGAAGATGCCGGGCGGTGTAGCACGCAGGCGCGGCGGAGCAAGGCGAGCCGCTGATCACGAAAGGCGGACGGCGCGTGGACGGCTGGATCGGAACCGGAAAGGTCAGGGCGCGCGAGCAGGGCGAGGCGGTCGAGATCACCATCGACGGCCTGACCACCCAGGCAAAATACTACAAGCCGCTGGTCTATGAGTTCATGCGCAAGGAATGGACGTCGCGACCATCGTGGGGCGATTACGTCGTCGAGATCGTGATGGAGCACGTCGGCGATCCGCCGTGGATGGACCTGGACAACCTGGCCAAGGCCCTGCTGGACGCCATCAAGGGCTATCTGTTTCACGACGACAGCCAGGTCGCCCGTCTGTTGGTCGAGCGACGCGAAGGCGAGCGCGAGAGGATCACTATTCGCGTATTTCCCAGAGGGTGACGAAAATAGGGGCCGCGCTGGGCGCGACCCCTATCTGGGAACTCAGATCAGACGAGACGGATCAGCTTTCTGCGTTCGAAATCATCGTCTGGACGTCCTTCGGCTTGGCGATGTTCGAGCCGGGGGTCTTGTAGGTCGTCAGCTTGCCGCCTTCCCACAGGCCGACTTCCAGCGCCTTGGCCGCCGGGTCGATCAGCAGATAGGCCGCGTTGACGCCGCCCTCATGCTGCTTGTTGCCCGAGGTGAACAGGACCGCGCCGTCTTTCTGCAGCGGCGCTTGGGTCTGCATGTTGGTGGCCAGGACGTCGAATTTGGCGCCCAGCAGCGTCTTCAGGTCGGCTGTGATCGCGCTGTCTTCCAGCAGTTTGGTCTCGTTCGGATATTTTCCGACCTGGGCGTTCAGGGCGCTCCAGTCCGATACGGCGGCATCGGTCGGCGCGGGGGCGATTTCGACCGGGGCGGCGGGCGTCTCGGCGGGCGGTGCCGCTTCCGGCTGGTTGCAGGCGGCTAGCGTCAGAGCGGCGACGGCGACGGATATGAGAGACAGGCGCATCACAACGACCTCGCTTGGATAGGGGAGGTCACGGCAATGCTTGCTCGCCGACAAAGGTTGCGCCTCCTCAAACGAGGCGGCGTTATTTTTTGCGGAATTGATCCAGGGACACGACCTTCGGCCCATCGTCGTCCGAGGGCGGAGGCGGGGCGGCGTCCGGGTCCCGCGCGGGCGGCGACAGGGGCGCGATCTCGGCCTCGACGATTTCCGGTTCGTCGAACTGCAGCAGGAACTGCACGCTGGGGTCGTAGAAGCGGACCACGGCGCTATAGGGAACGGTCAGCACCTTGGGCGCGCCGCCGAACTTCAGCATCACCGAGAACAGATCGGGCTCGACCGCCAGATCCCAATACTGGTGCTGCAGCACCACCGTCATCTCGTCCGGATATTTGGCTAGGACGTCCGGCGGAACGCTGACGCCGGCCCCGCGGGTCTTGAAGGTGATGTAGAAGTGGTGGGCGCCGGGAATGCCCTCAGGCTCGGCCGCGCGCTCCAGCGCAAGGCGGATCACGCCGCGCAGGGCGTCCTGGGCGAGTTGCTCGTAATGCATCTCGTCGACAGGGGGAGTTTGATCCGTCATCGGCGCCTCAGAAAAGGGGAACACGCGACTGTTACCCGTCCAGGGCGAGCGACGGAAGACACAAGAGTCGCCGTCGGCACAGGAATTTCGATGTCGGGATGAAGCGCCGGGATTCTGTTGCCAGGCTCCCGACAGGCCCCGCCTAAGGATCTGAACCCCTAGGAGTTTAAGTTCGAAATCAACCGAACCGCATTACGCGGCGAGGCGGACTTCTCCAGCGAAGTTATCGTTCGCAGTTAGATAATGGCCCGATACGGTGGGCCAGGACGAGCGAAAGCAATCCTCTTTACACGTCCGTCGATGCTAGTCGGCCCCATGCTGCCTCCGCCGATAACGCGGGGAAGAAGTTGGTGGAGCCGCCGGGAATCGCACCCGGGTCCGGTCCGCTTATTACAGGCGCGTTTATCGCCATAGCTCGGGCGAACCCGAGCAGGTTCAATATAGGTCCTTGCGAGCGCCTATCCAAGAGGGAAGTCGGCGGCGGGAATGATTGACACCGGTGGACAGTATCAGGAGCATGAACCGGAGGGGAGATGCGGCATGGGCGATATCACGCGCAGACGACTGGGGCTGGGGCTTGGCGCCGCCGGGGTCGGCGGCGGCCTGGCGGCTGTAACCGCCGCTAAGGCGGAGCCCCAGACGGAAGGCTCGGCCATTGTCCGCTCAGGCTTCATCTATGAGCAGGCGCCCTATCCGCAATGCCACGCCTCGACCATCGTGGAGACGTCCGACGGCGTCATGGCGGCCGCCTGGTTCGGAGGGACGCATGAGAAGCACCCGGATGTCTGCATCTGGTTCGCTCGCCTTGAAGGAGGGCGCTGGACCGAGGGCGCTCGCGTGGCGGACGGCGTGCAGGACGACGGGACGCGTCACCCCACTTGGAACCCCGTCCTGTTTCAGCCGCCGCAGGGCGACCTGATCCTGTTTTACAAGGTCGGACCCGATCCGTTTTCCTGGTGGGGCATGGTCATCACGTCGCCGGATGGCGGGCGCACATGGTCGCCGCCGCGCCGGTTGCCGGAAGGCGTTCTCGGGCCGATCAAGAACAAGCCGATCATTCTGGCGGATGGAACCTGGCTTTCGCCGTCCAGCACTGAGGCGGGCGAAGGCATGGGCTCGGCGTCCGGGGCGGATTGGCGACTCCATTTTGAAATCAGCACGGATCAGGGACGCAGCTGGGCTTTGACCGACCCGGTCTCGTCGCCCCTGAATATCGACGCCATCCAGCCCAGCGTCCTGGTCCATCCAAACGGCGCGCTGCAGGCCGTGGCGCGTGCGCGTCAGGGAGCCTTGGCGGCCAGCTGGTCGCATGATGGCGGGCGGACATGGAGCCCCATCGGCGCGGTCGATCTGCCCAACCCCAATTCGGGTACGGACGCTTCCACCCTGGCGGATGGACGCCACGTGATCATCTATAACCACGCCGCCCATGACCCGGATCGGCCGGGAAGAGGCCCCCGCTATCCCCTCAATGTCGGCCTCTCGGAAGACGGTCTATCGTGGCGAAAGGTCTTGACGCTGGAAACCCAGCCTTTGCCGCATGGCTATGCCTACCCGGCGGTGTTTCAGGCGTCGGACGGGCTGATCCATGTCACCTATACCCATGATCGGACCCGAATCCGGCATGTGGTCCTGGACCCGTTACGGCTGACCTAGGTCAGGCGCCGCCAACCAGGAGTCTGGTTGCGGAACCAGGTCAACTGGCGCTTGGCGTAGTTGCGGGTGGACTGCTTCACGGCCGTCATCGCGTCGTCCAGCGATAGCTTCCCCGTCAGATGCGCCGCCAGTTCGCGTACGCCGACGGCCTTCATGGCGGGCAAGTCATGGTCCAGTTTGCGGGCGGTTAGGGCGTGAACCTCGTCCAGCGCGCCATGCGCCATCATCGCATCCACGCGCATGTCGCAGGAAGCGTAGAGCCGGTCGCGCGGCGGCTCCATGACGACAGCATCGTAACTGCCTGGGGGAAGCAGCGGCTGAGTCTCTCCTTTCCAGACGCTGAGCGCGCGGCCGCTGGCGCGATGCACGCTCAGCGCCCGGACGAGGCGTTGTCTGTCGCCGGGAAAGATCGCAGCTTCAGCGGCGGGGTCGATCTCGGCCAACCGGCGGCGGAAGGGGGCCTCGCCCTCGCAGTCGAACTCGGCCTGAACCGCGTCGCGGATCTCGATCGGGACCGGCGGAATTTCGGCCAGCCCCCTGGTCAGGGCGTTGAAGTAGAGGCCCGTGCCCCCAACCAGCAGGGCGGAGCGACCCTGAGCCGCCAGCTCGGCCAGCACGTCCATGACCGCCCGGCTCCAACGACCGACGGACCAAGCGTCAGCGGCGTCGGCGACGCCATAGAGGCGGTGCGGGATTTCAGCCTCGTCTTCTATCGAAGGTCGGGCGCTCAGCACGCGCAGGTCGGCGTAGAGTTGCTGGCTGTCGGCGTTGATGATGACGGCGTTCGTTTCGCGCGCGCTCTCCATCGCCAGGCGCGACTTGCCCGAAGCGGTGGGGCCGGCGATCAGGGTGACGAGAGGCTGGGACAAAGGATCAACTCGCGAACGGACGCTTAGGGCGATAGAACGCCCGTCATCGGTCCGGCAAGTCCGTCGGGCCATGAAGGAGTCTCCATCGTGACCGACCGCGCCGCCGTCCTCGCCGCACTCGACGCCGTGACCGATCCGAAATCGGGTCAGGGACTGGCGGCCGCCGGGCTGGTGCAGGGACTGGTCGTGGCTGAAGGCCGCGCGGGCTTCGTACTCGAGGTTCCGGCGAAGGAGACAGCGCTCTACGCCCCTGTCCGTGACGCGGCAGAGGCGGTGCTGAAGGCCCTGCCGGGCGTGGAGCGGGTGTCCGTCGTCCTGACCGCCGAGGCCGTGGCTGCGCCGCCCCGCCGCACGGCGGGTCTGTCGAAGGCCGCGACCGATCAGGGGCGGCCCAAGGCGCCGGTCCCGACCGATCGCCCCGCCCATGTGAAGCGCGTCCTGGCCGTGGCCAGCGGCAAGGGCGGCGTCGGCAAGTCGACGGTCTCCGTCAATCTGGCGGCGGCCCTGGCGGCTCGCGGTCTGTCGGTCGGCGTGCTGGATGCGGATGTCTATGGGCCGTCGCTGCCGACCATGCTGGGGATCTCGGGGCAGCCCGCCTATGAAGACGGCGCCATGGTTCCGCATGTGGCGCATGGATTGAAGGCCATGTCCGTCGGCCTGTTGACCAAGGCCGAGGACGCCATGATCTGGCGTGGGCCGATGGCGTCTCAGGCCATCAATCAGATGCTGACCCAGACGCGTTGGGGGACGGAAGAGCAGCCGCTGGACGTTCTGGTCGTCGACCTGCCGCCCGGCACCGGCGACGTGCAACTCACGTTGATCCAGAAGACGCCGCTTGATGGGGCTGTGATTGTTTCGACGCCGCAGGAAGTCGCTCTGGCGGACGCGCGCCGCGCGCACGCCTTGTTCGCCAAGGTCGACGTGCCGACCCTGGGCTTGATCGAGAACATGAGCGGCGAGGTGTTTGGAACCGGCGGCGTCCAGGCTGAGGCCGGGCGTCTTGGCGCGCCCTATCTGGGCGACCTCCCGCTAGACGGGGCGTTGCGTCGCGCGGGCGACGCGGGGCGGCCTTTGGTCGCTGTTGACCCGCAGCACCCGGCGTCCGAGCGTTTCCATCACATCGCCGCGCAGGTAGCCGCGGCGTTGGGCCTCTGAGGGAGGGCGTCATGGCTGAACAGGAAAAGTCCGTCATCGTCTGCGGCATCGACGGCAGCGCGCATGCTGAAACGGCGGTGCGCCAGGCGGCGCGACTGGCCAGGGCGAATGACGCCAAGCTGGCCCTGGTGGCGGTCAATCCGCTCAGTTCGGCCAGCGGCCATCCCGACATCCGGGCCTGGAAGGCCGAGGAACAGGACGCCATCCTTATGCGCGCGATGGCCGAGGCGCGGCGTCACTGCAAGGCGGTTGAAGCGGTGACCACGGAAGGACACGACGTCGCTGACGCCCTGATCGCGGCGGCGGGCGCCCTGGGCGCGGACCACATCGTCGTGGGTACGGGAGACCGCAAGGGTCTGGTCAACTGGCTGATGGGCTCGACGGCCAAGGCCGTAGCCGCCCGCGCGCCCGTCAGCGTGACCATCGCCCGCTAGGCGGGTTCGACCACCACGGCGGTGCCGTACGCCAGAACTTCGGTCACGCCGGGCATGATCTCGTTGGCGTCATAGCGCATGGCCAGGATGGCGTTGGCGCCCATCTCGCGCGCATGTGCGATCAGGTCGTCATAGGCTTCCTGACGGGCGGCCTCGGCCAGTTTGACATAGGCGCCGACCTTGCCGCCGATCATCGACTGCACCCCGCCGATGGCGTCGGAGATGACGTTGCGCGACCGCACGGTGATGCCGCGCACCACGCCCAGTTGGCGCACGATACGGTAACCGGCCAGGTCGTTGGTGGTCGCGACGATCATGGAAATCTCCTCGGCTCAGCGGCGGTCCAGAACGGTGAAGGCGAAGGCGTGGTCATCCTTCTCGCCCGCTTCGTGCGGTTCGAACGCCGTGCGGACGAAGGCGGTTTCGTCGAAGGTCGGGAAGACGGCGTCGCCTTCCGGTTCGGCTTCGACCTCCGTGATGTACAGGCGACGGGCGCGGGGCAGGGCGGCGGCGAAGATCGCCGTGCCGCCGATGACGCAAACCTCGTCGACGCTATCCTCTGCGGCCTGTTCGCGGGCGATGGAAAGCGCCTCGTCCAGGTTGGAACAGACCACCGCGCCCTTGGCCAGGCCTGACTCGGCGTAGGATTCATCCTTGGTCAGGATGATGTTCAAACGGCCAGGCAGGGGTTTCAGCGGCAGGCTTTCCCAGGTCTTGCGACCCATGATGCAGGGTTTGCCGATGGTGACGGCCTTGAAGCGTTGCAGGTCCGAGCGCAGCCGCCAGGGCAGGTCGCCGTCCCGACCGATGACGCCGTTCCTGGCGCGGGCGACGACGAGGGCGATGGTGGGAACAGCCAAGCTGATTGTCCGTTGTTGCGGGAACTTCACCTTCAAATGCCCTCGGAGCCCCGTGTGAACAAGTACGCCAAGCCCCTGATCGTCGGATTCATCGTCCTGCTGGTCGTTTCCTTTGTTGTCGGCTTCCTGGGCGGAGCGGTCGGGGCGGATCTGGGGGTGTTGCCGATGATGGCGGGCCTCTTCGCGGGCGCCTTCACGGCCTACATCATGGCCAACCTTGCGGGGAACCGGGCCGGCGTCGCCGCATCCGACGCCGAACGCGCTGACATCGCCAGCCTGACGCCGCCGTCGGGCAAGGCTCTGGTCATCGTCTATCGCGAAGGGTTTGTGGCTATGGCGGCGGGAATGAACCTGGCGCTTGACCGCCGGGAGTTCGCCCAGATCAAGGGCGGCAAGTTCACCGCTATTGCGGTGGATCCGGGCGAGCATGAACTGTCGGCCGGATTCGGCGGTCTGGCGGGGCCGCAGAACAATGCCGCGACCGTCAGCTTCGTGGCGCGTGAAGGCATGGTCTTCGCCTATCGGGCCACGGTGTCGATGGGCGCGGTCAAGAACAGCGTGGTGCTCGTGCCCGCGCCCGAAGACAAGGATGCGCTCAGCGCCCGGCTGGCGCGGATGCCGATGACAGCGCCGGACAGCGCCGTCTCGACCTGATCAGGCGTCCGGCTCGAGCAGTTTCAGGCGGAAGAACAAGCCGCCGATCACGGCGCCGATCGCGGGTGCGACGAAGAAGACCCAGACCTGGCTCAACGCCTGTCCGCCCGCCAACAGCGCCGGGCCGAAGCTGCGGGCCGGGTTGACCGACACGCCCGTCACCTGGATGCCGACGATGTGGATGACCGCCAGGGTGATGCCGATGGCCACGCCCGCGAAGGCGCCGTGACCCTTGGCTCCGGTCACGCCCAGGATGGCGATCAGGAAGATGGCGGTCGCCACGATCTCGAACGTCAGCGCCGCCTGCAGGCCGTATCCGCCCGGCGAGCCCGCATCGAAGCCGTTCTGGCCCAGATTGGCGAAACCCGTCTTGGCGATCGCGCCCAGAATGGCCGCGGCGATGATCGCGCCAATGAATTGGGCGATCCAATAGAGGATCATGTCTTTCGCGCTCATCCGTCCCGCGGCGAAGACGCCGAGGCTGACGGCCGGGTTAATGTGACACCCTGAGATGGGGCCTATGCCGTAGGCCATGGCGATGAGGGCGAAGCCGAAGGCCAGGGCGATGCCCAACTGCCCCACGTGATCGAATCCGCCCAGCACGGCTGCGCCGCACCCGAAAAGCACCAGAACCAGCGTGCCGACCAGTTCGGCGGCGAACTTCTTGACCATGGAACCCTCCCGTTTCCTGTCACCGCTTCGAAGCGGATCGACGGAGGGTGCGCTCGAATCGATAGGTTCGCCAGTCGCCGTTACTCGAGTTTACGTTTCGGCCTTCAGCCAGCGCAGCCACTTGCGCTCCATCGCAGCGTTCAGGTCCACGCCGGCCCGGTCGCAATAGATCAGCAGCATGCCCAGGACGTCCGCAGCCTCATCGGCCAGAGCCTGGGCGTTGGCGGCGCCGCGTGCGCGGGAGGTCAGGCGCAGGTGCTCGGCGGTCAGTTCGCCCAGTTCCTCCTGCAACTTCAGCAAGGCCCAGTCGCGGTCACGGTCGATGGCGTGCTCACGCGCATAGATGTCGGAGATGCGGAGGACATCCGCCTGAAGTTCGGAGAGTTTCATGAAGAGGCGCTGCGTCAGACCGCGACGGCGGCCTTGATGTGCGGCCAGGATTGATAGTCGTTCACCACGAAATCGGACAGTTCGAAGCCGAACAGATCGTCCTTGTCCGCCACCGTCAGGGTGGGCAGGGGCAGGGGGGCGCGGCTCAGTTGCAGCTCTGCCTGCTCCAGGTGGTTCAGATACAGGTGGGCGTCGCCGAAGGTGTGGACGAAGTCGCCCGGCTCCAGCCCCACGACCCTGGCCAGCATGTGCGTGAGCAGGGCGTAGGAGGCGATGTTGAAGGGCACGCCCAGGAAGATGTCCGCCGAGCGTTGATATAGCTGGCAGCTCAGCTTTCCGTCGGCGACGAAGAATTGGAACAGGCAGTGACAGGGCGGCAGGGCCATGTCGTCGACATCGGCCGGATTCCAGGCGCTGACGATGTGGCGACGGCTGTTGGGATTAGTTTTCAGGCCGTGGACCAACTTCTGGATCTGGTCGATGCTCGCGCCGTTCGGGGCGGCCCAGGAGCGCCACTGCTTGCCGTACACGGGGCCCAGGTCGCCGTTCGCATCGGCCCATTCATCCCAGATGCTGACGCCGTTGTCCTTCAGCCAGGCGATGTTGGTCTCGCCGCGCAGGAACCACAGCAGCTCGATGAAGATCGACCGCGTGTGTAGTTTCTTCGTCGTCAGCAGGGGGAAGCCCTTGGATAGGTCGAAGCGCATCTGACGGCCGAAGACGCCCAGCGTTCCCGTGCCGGTGCGGTCGTCGCGTCGCACGCCGTTGTCGAGGATGTCCCGCAACAGATTCAGATACTGCCATTCGGGATGATCGGCGGGAACGGCCGCCGTGCGGGCTTCAAGATCGGCGAGGGCGACGGCGGCGTTCATGAGAAGAGGATGCCGCTGATTCGCCTCTCTGGGCAGTCGCCCGATTCGCTTGCTCACAGAAAAGTCCAACCTCGCGCATCCTTGCCACGTCGGAGGCGATGGCCAAAAAAAGAAAAACGCCCGCCGAAAATCCCGGCGGGCGTCATTCCTAAGTAAGACTGTGAGGTTAGGTCAGCGGCCCGGAGCGAGCCGTTCGTTCTGGACCCAGCCGACGTTGTCGTTGTCGTCCATCACCTCCCACCAGGCGCCGTCCCGGTTGCCGGTCGGATAGAGGCGCAGGCCCTCTGGCAGGGCGCGCACGACCGAGCCGCCGTTGGGCGTCGAGCGCAGGGTCGCCGCCTGCTGGACGGTGTAGGTCTGGATCGGGGCCTCCTGGGCTGCCGAGCCGCCTTCCAGGCCGCCCATCTGGGTCACCATGTCGGTGTAGGCCTGGATGAACGACTGGGCCACGATGCGGCCGATCTCGGTGTTTTCATAGCTGCCGCCCCCCAGGGCGCCTGCGCCGAATCCGCCCGCGCCCAGGCCCCAGCTCATGTCGCGTTTGGAGGCGTAGCCTTCGGTGACCAACTGGGTTTCCGAAGTGCGGACATTGGTCAGCGACAGGACGGTGTTGGCTTCCATGTTGCGCGTGCGCAGGCCGCCGACGATCGCGCCGGCGCGGCCGCCGAGCGCGGCGCCGGCCAGCCCCGCCAGGGCGTTGCCGCCGGAGTTGGCGTTTTGGCTGGCGATCTCGCCGACGAGGACGTAATCCGCCGCACGGACCTGGCCGCCGCCGACATTGGAGCCGCGCTGAAGGTCGCCGCCCGAAGCCAATTCGCGTTCGCGTTGGGCCACGCTCATGCCCGTGCCGCGATCGACCAGGGTGAAGCAGCCCGAACGCTGGATCACGACGCGCAGCAGGCTTTGCGGCGGCGACAATTGGAGTTCACGCCAGTAGTCGGACTGCCCGTCCGCGATGGTGATCGAGCCCAGGCTGGCGCTGCAGCGCGGAATCTGGGCCATTTGCGCATCCTGGGTGCGCTGGGCTCCGCTGCGGCGGGCCTGGGCTTCGGCCGGCGCGGCGGCGGTGAGGGCGGTAGAGGCCGCCAGGGCGGCGGCGGTCAGTGCAGCGAGTTTCATATAATCCCCCGTTCTTCGAGAACGGGCGGATATAGCCCAGCTTTGTGATCCTCCCAAGACGCCGCGCTGATCGACCTCAGCCCTTGAAGCCGTCGGAGCGCAGGAACTCGGCCTCGTCCTCGCTCGTGGGCCGGGCCAGGCAGGCGTTTCGGTGAGGAAAGCGGCCGAAGCGAGCGATGATGTCGCGATGGATGATGGCGAATCGGTAGGTCTCAGCCTCCGTTTCCGGGTTCAGCAGCGTCAACAACTGCTCCTGATCATCCAGCGTTTCGGAGTGCATCAGCGGCATCAGCATGAAGGCGCGCAGCTCCGGATTGATCTTGCGGTCGTGACCTCGCTGGACCGCTTCTTTTGAAAACCCGAGCGCCAGGGGATCGGTCGCGAACATATGGGCCGTGTCGCGAAATGCGTTTCGCGGCAGCTGGTCCAACAGGATGATCAAGGCCAAGGCGGCCTCAGGAGTCTCGATCCAATGATCCAGTTCGCGTCGTGCCGCGGCGTAGTGGCTGTCGCAGCAGCGGTCGGTGAAGGCGCGGTCGAAGGCGGCGTCCTTGGCGAACCATTTTCCGGGACCGGCGTCGGTCCAGAATTCGATGACTTCGGCGGGGGTGAGCAGTTGGGTCATGACCCAAGCCTAGCAGCGACACGTCAAAAAGCACGGACCGTGCCGTGTCGCCTATCTTCACAATGTAAGGAAAGATGGTCGGAGTGGCAGGATTCGAACCTGCGACCCCCGCGTCCCGAACGCGGTGCTCTACCAGACTGAGCCACACTCCGACTTTCGCAAATCATGCGACCCGTGGGCCGCCGTCTGCGTCGAGGAGGGGGCTTATAGCCATGCCGACCGCCCCCCGCAAGCGGGTAAATGAGCCTCCCGAAAAAAGTCTCGGGTCGATGAAATTTCTTTCGTTTTCAGGTGTTGCATCCCCCGAAACCTTGGCGTAGATGACCGCTCCTCGCCGCGACGCACTGCGGCGGCGGGAACGCCGGACCGCTGGGGAATGGTGTAATGGTAACACTACGGTTTTTGGTACCGTCATTCTAGGTTCGAGTCCTAGTTCCCCAGCCACCGTCCTGTAAGGGTTTGAGCGCTCCGGGCGCTCCCTTCAAGGCTCGAGTTTTACGCCGCATTTTACAGCTGCCTGTCTGTGAAGCCTCTGGGCGCGTGACGCCAGGAGATCCGCCTCTCGATTGAGGTCCAGTCTATGACCAGTGCGCCAAGCGTGACGTATGGCCTATGCCTGGGTTGAAGCAATTGCAGGGGTCCAGCGCTTTGAAATGCGCTTTCTGGTGTGTTCCCGCCTCGTAGAGGTGGCCCACATTGTGCTCGGCGGGGTATTTAGCGCCGCGTTGAGCCTGGAAAGCCAGCATGCGCTGTTCCAGGGCGTGGGAGTCTTGGCCCTTGGCGACAATGTAGTCCTGATGGAAGACGTGGCAAAGAAAATGCCCATAGTACATCCGGTGCAGAATGGGCGCGGCCAGATCGTCGGGTAAGGTCTCCATCCAGTCGCGGTCATTGCGCCTCAAGGCGATGTCCAGGGCGACGATATCGGATACATGCTGATGGTGGATCGCTCGAAAACGGACGGCGGCGCCGGCTGCCGCAAAGCGGTGCAGAAAGGCCTTGGCGCTTTCATCATCTGAGCATTCAAATGCGGCGGCATCGTCGTCACCGAGGGCGTGGGCTAGGTATCGGCGTGCTTCTTCAACTCCCTCGCCGCAGACCTTGAGCATCAGATGATGTTCGTAGCGGGCGCGATAATCTTCCATTCGTTCAGGAAGGTGGTTGGGAAACCAACTGCCGATGACTTGGGCAAGGCGATCGCTCAAGAACGACGGAGCCCAGGGCAGGCGGCCGCAGAGAGCGTCGAGGCGCGCCTTGAACGCTGCGATGTGGCGGATGCTTCCGACGCCTAGAAGGCGGATCGCCAGGAAGGTGTCTTTTCCATAGGTTCGGGCGATGTCGTAGCAGTCGCGATGCATGTACTCCGCCGCGATAGGCAGGGTGCGAAAGCCGCTCAGAATGTCACGGCGAATTCGGGTCAGCGTGTCGGGACTGTTGGCGCCGATATAGAAGGTCCGGGTGCCAGATTGTTTGGGGAAGGTGTCCAGCCGAACGGCGAAGACCATGACCTTTCCAGCGCTTCCTGAAGCTTCGAAAAGACGATCAGGGTCTGCGTTATAGCGGGCGGGACTGTCCGCTTCGATGTCGCGCACCCGCTCTTCATAGCCTGAATCCGATGCGGCCGTGGCTGGATCGTGCCTGACGTCGCGGTCGGTGAAGTCGCCTGCGTCCAGGCGTTTCAGAATGGCCTCAGGCTCCGTGCCCAGGGCGATGCCCAGATGGTTGACCAGTTCAACCTGACCACGGGCGTCGATGCGCGCGAACAGCGCCAACTCCGTATACGCGGGGCCGCGCTGGACCAGGGAGCCGCCGGAATTATTGCATACGCCGCCCACGACCGAGGCGCCGATGCACGATGAGCCGATGACCGAATGCGGCTCTCGATCCAGCGGCTTGAGCAAGGCTTCCAGCCTATCCAGCGTCGCGCCGGGCAGGCAAATGGCCTGACGGCCGCTTTCGATCAGGTGAACGCCTTTCAATCGAAGCGTGCTGATGATGACGATGTCACGATCATAATCATCGCCGTGTGGCGTGGACCCGCCGGTCAGGCCCGTGTTGGCGGCCTGCATGAGGACGATCTTGTTGGCGGCGGCGCAGGCCAGCAGGACGCGCCATTGCTCGATCAGGGAGCCGGGGCGGACGACCGCAAGAACCTTGCCTTCGCCATAACGGTAGCCGCGGCGGTAACGCTCTGTCGCGGCGGGGCGAGTCAGTACGTGTCCAGCACCGACGCATTGCTTCAGGTCGGCGATGAAGGCGGCGTTCTCAGCAATTGCCGAGCGGGTCGGGGTCATGGATGTCATGCGAATTTTAACGACCACGGGCAGTCAGCGTCGACGGCGCGAACCGTTCGAGCGGGGAGTAGTCGGTGGCGTGTAGATAGATCGACTCGCGTCGCGCTACGAGCGGGCCGTCAGTTTCCGACGCTGCAGCCGCCGCCTGCCACTCAGGGTCGGCGCGAAATTGCGCCCAACTGCGCTCACGGCTGTCGAGATCCGGATAGGCCAGGATGTAGATCAGCCTCACGTCATCGGAACCATAGGTTTTCCAGTAGCCGACCGAAACTATTCCGTGGCGGGCGAAGAGCCGCATCGTGTGCTCGCGAAAGCGGCATTCCAGCGCCTCCATCCGTCCGGCAGCCGGATGATAGGTCCGCATTTCAAATAGGCGCTGTGGGCTCATCCAACGAGTCTCCCCTCGATATTTCAATGCGCTGGCGCCGTCTTTTTCGGCAGGAATTTTCGCACGCGCCGTGCCGGTGAAACGGTCCGTTGACACGGCGAAATATGCATTTAGTATACAGTTAGAGGGATGGGAAGCTAGGCTTTCCCAATCGGGAAAGGTCTGCGCCGGGGAAGTCGAGCGAGATGTGAGGATTCGCTTCTTCATGATTTCGCGCAACAAGTTCCGATAAAAATCGGAAATTCCATAAATTATCAGCGAAATATCAGCGATTCTTAGAAGAAAATCGTGAGCGCTGTTGATGAAAAGGGGAGGGAAGAATTGAGGACGGAAAAGTTTATTGCATCACTGCTAGGCGGCGTGAGCGTGCTGGCTGTGTCGTCAGCGGCCAATGCTCAGGAGGGGATTGAGCAGCAGGACTCGTCAGTTGAAACGACCGCGTCCCAAGTGGGGGATATTGTGGTCACCGGCTCGCGGATCGTTAGGAACGGCTACACGGCGCCTACCCCCGTTACGGTGGTGGCTGTCGAACAATTGCAAGCCACAGCGCCCGGCAGCATTCCAGACGGCCTGAATCAATTGCCGCAGTTCACGATGAGCAGCGGGACGCAGAATACAGGCAATCAGGCGACGAGCCCCAATGCCGGCAACTACCTGAATTTGCGCGGCCTGGGATCGATCCGCAACCTCGTCCTGCTGGACGGCCAACGCATTCCGCCGACCAGTTTCCAGGGTACGGTGGACACCAATGTTATCCCGTCAGCTCTGGTTTCGCGCGTCGATGTCGTCACGGGCGGCGCGTCGGCCGCCTATGGATCGGACGCAGTCAGCGGCGTGATCAACTTCATCCTGGACACGGGCTATACGGGGGTGAAGGGCAGTGCGAAGGTCGGCATCTCAGACTATGGCGACGACCTGTCCTCTGGCTTTGACATCGCGGGCGGCTTCGATGTGCTGGACGGTCGCGGCCATGTGTTGCTGAGCTACGATCACTATCAACGCGACGGCATTCCGCGAAACGAAGATCGCCCGCGCGGCGGCGACTGGATCACCCAGGTCGGCAACGGCACAGCGGCGGCGCCCTATCGCAATGCAGGCCCGGTCTTCTACCAGACCGGCACTTTCGGCACCTTGTTCCCCCATGCCGCCAACTTCTCCGAAAATACCGGCAACCCGTTGGCGGGGATGCATTTCCTGCCGGATGGCAGTCTGGTCCCCTTCGATCCGGGCGTCACGCCGGCCGGCAGCAGCAATGTCGGCATCGGCGGAGACGGTTCGCCAAGCATCGGCAAGACGCTGACAGGCGGTCAGGTGACGGACCAGCTGTTCGGGCGCTTCGACTACAATCTGACCGACGACCTGAAGGCCTTCGCGCAACTGAGCTTTGCCCAGACCGAAAACTCATTCGTCACGATCGGCTCGGGTACGCAGACCAACGCCTTCTACATTTTTGCCGACAATCCTTATCTTCCGGCGGGCGCAGCGGCGCTTCTCGACGCCTATGCTGGGCGGGACGGCGTCTGGGGCACGGCGGATGACCGACGTGTAGGCGGCGGACGGATCCATGCCGATCAGCCGTTCAAGGAGGTCGTCGCGCAGAACGTCGCCTATACCTTCCTGACGGGACTTTCTGGCAGCCTGGGGAATTACAGCTGGAAGGCGACCTATGCGCATGGGGATTCCCTGCTGCGCTCATCCCACTCGGGCAACTTCTATCAGGATCGATATTTCGCCTCCCTGGACGCGGTATGGGATGGCAGCGGCAACATCGTCTGCAACATCACTCTCACCCATCCTGGGCTGATGGACGACTGCCGTCCGATCAACTGGTTCGGCGCCAACAGTCCGACGGAGGAAGATTTCGACTGGGTGAGCGGCGTCTCGAAATATCGCGTGTCGCAGAAGATGGACATCTTCGCGGCTGAACTGGCCGGCGAGCTGTTCAATCTTCCGGCTGGTCCTCTGTCGTTCGCTGTGGGCGCAGAGTACCGCAAGCAGAAGCTGGACCAGGTCAGCAACTCCGACCCCTCCATTCCGACGTCGACAGTCGGGTTGAGAACCAACGTTGCGCAGACGATCAACAAGTACAACTCGACCAACGTCGGCTGGGCGCAAGGGCAGTACGACGTCAAGGAGGTCTTCCTGGAACTGGCGGTTCCTGTCCTGGCGGATCAGCCGTGGGCGCGTGCGCTCGATCTGAACGGAGCCGTGCGTTACACGGAATACTCCACCAGCGGCGGCGTCACCACATGGAAGGCGGGCCTCAGCTATACGCCGATCGACGATGTGCGACTGCGCTACACCATCTCTCGCGATATTCGGGCGCCGACGCTGTATGAGTTGTTCGCTGGCGATCAGGCGGCGCGCGGCGGGTTCTTTGACGCGCACAGCGGCCGCAATGACAATGTGATCACCCTGTCGAGCGGAAACCCGGATCTGAAGCCGGAGATCGGCGATACCTATACGGCGGGCGTGATCTGGCAGCCGTCCTTCGTTCCCGGTTTTTCTGTATCGGTTGATTATTTCAGCATCGAGATCACCGACGCTATCGCCAACCTGAACCGCGACAACGCCAATGAGGAGTGCATCGCCAGCAACGGCACGTCGTCACTGTGCCAATACATCATCCGGCCATTCCCGTTCTCGCACGTGCCGGCGAGCGACAACTTCCCGCTTGCGACGCGTGTGTTGCCCTACAATCAGGCGCTCTCCTCGATGCACGGCATCGACTATGAGTTCGCCTATCGAATGCCGGTGACGGTTGGGGCGCTGGATGGTGATCTGAGGCTGCGGCTGATCGGCAGCTATGTGCCAGGACGGAAGACGCGCACCGACATCAATGCGGCGCCGGTTCAGAACGCCAATGTCGGCGTCAACGCCAAGCATCGTTTCAACGTCCAGGCCAACTACATTCAGGGACCCTGGAAGCTGACGACCCAGGCCCGTTATATCGGCGAGACGGAGCGTACGCGCGACCGGACAGTCTTCTATGAAGAGCCGACGGTGCCCTCGGTGGTCTATGTGGATGTCACTGTCGAGCGTGATTTTTCGGTGCGTGGTCACGACCTGACCGCCTTCCTGACGGTGAACAACGCCTTCGACCAGAAGCCGCCTTTGATCGGCAACGGTCAGCCAGGCCAGATGTATCCGACCAATCAGGCCGTCTACGATGTCGTGGGGCCTTACTATACGACCGGTATTCGATTCGCCTTCTGACGGCCTGCTGGACGTCTTCAGGTCCGACGAACTTCAGGTTCGTCGGACCTCCTTTTTGTGAGTAGGGAGGGAGTAGACCATGAAAATGCCGAGCCTTTTGCAGACGGGCGTCCTTATCGCGACCGCTGGTCTGATCGTGTCGAGTTGCGCTGCGTCGCAAGCCAGCGAGCGGGCGGATATGGGGCCGCCGCTTCATCCGTTCGAGAGTGAGCAGACACAGCCGCCGGAGGCGACGGCCAGCCTGTTGCCTGAGGGCGTGGGACGAGACACCACGATCCGCGTGTGTTCGGGCTGTCATGCGGTTGAACTGGTCGCCGAGAAGCATCTGACGCGACAGGAGTGGTTTGACCTGGTTCAGTTCATGGGAGATCGCGGAGCGACGGGAACGGCTGCCGAAATGGCCGAGATCACGGACTATCTGGCTCGATCATTTCCCAAGAAATAGCGCGTCCATCGATGTTCTTGGATTAGGCCGTTCCTTCGAGGGGCGGCCTATTCTTTTGATCGTTGATCGAGCATGTGTCGCGGTCGCGTCATGGTGCGAAAAAGCCGGCGTCGTTGGTACGACGCCGGCTTGTCGCAAGAGCGGAGGCGCGTCTACGGGAGGGAATAGACGACCAGGGAATCGCTCTCGACGGGTGCGCGAAGCAGACCGCCGCCAGTGGCGACGATAGCGACGAACTGTTTGCCCGAGGCGTCCGAATAGGTGATCGGGGTGCTGTGGGCGGTGGCGGGCAGGCGGGTGGTCCAGAGCTCCTTGCCTGTCCGGGTTTCGAAGGCGCGGAAGCGACTGTCGTCGGTGCCGGCCATGAAGGTCAGGCCGCCGGCGGTCATCGTCGGTCCGCCCAGAGAGGGGCGCCCTGTATTCTGCTTACCTTCCGGAAGCGTGTCCGTGACGCCCAGGGTGGAGCGCCAGGCGACACGACCCGAGTGGACATCGACCGCTACCAGCTGACCCCAAGGAGGGGCGGCGCAGTGCAGGCGCGTTTCGGCGTTCCAGAACCGGTTCAACCCGGCGAATTCGCCGGAGTTGATGTAGGATTTGCCGTCCGGCGTGGGCACCAGTCGCATGGGCTGGCCCATGTTGTTGATGTTGACCACGAACAGGCCGGTGGACGGGTCGTAGGCCCCGCCGCCCCAGTTCACGCCGCCTTGGGTGCCGGGATAGGTCACCGTATACTGGTTGAGCTTGATCGGCGTGTAGGGATCTGCCGACAGATACATGTCGTTATCGTCGACGAGGGCCTCGCAGAATGCCTGGTGTTCAGGCGTTTCCTTGTAGAGGTCCGCACGCGTGATCGAATTGCGCGACAGAGGCTCGGTGATAACCGGGAACGGCTGGGTCGGCGCGGCCTGTTCGCCGGGCACCTCGCTGGGTGGAACGGCCCGATACTCGATCGGGTGGATCGGTTCTCCGGTCACCCTGTTGAGGAAGAACATCAGCCCAGTCTTGTTGACGATGCCCACGGCGGGGATGGTCTGACCGTCCTTGACTACGTCGAACAGGGTGGGCGGAGCCTGGGTGTCGTAATCCCAGATGTCATGTCGAACCACCTGGAAGTGCCAGATATACTCGCCCGTGCGAGCATTGGCTGCGACGATCGAACTGCCGAACAGATTGTCGCCAGGACGGTCGCCGCCATAGCGATCGTTGTTCGCCGTGCCGAAGGGCATGTAGACGATGCCGCGTTCGGTATCGACCGTCATCTGACCCCAGACGTTGACGCCTGAACGATGACGCCAACTGTCGCCCTCCCAGGTGTCGTGACCGAATTCTCCGGGGCGAGGGACAGAGTGGAAGGTCCAGACCAGCGCGCCTGTGCGTGCGTCCCAGGCGCGAGTGTCGCCCGCCGGACCCACGTCGCCGTTGGTTCCGCCCGGGCCTTCGCCCGGGCCGGCGCCCGTAATGATCAGGTTCTCGAATACGATGGGCGGGGAGGGCAGGATGTATGACTTGTCGACGCCGGTATGCATGACTTCGGGCGTTTTCAGGTCGACGACGCCATTGACGCCGAATCCCGCCGTCGGTCGGCCGGTTGCGGCGTCGATCGAGTAAAGACGACCCATGCGACTGCCGAAGACGATGGTCGGGCCATGCGTGGCGTCGCCAGGCCAGTATTCGACCCCGCGCAGCGACGGGCGGTCATCATCCGGTATCTGGAAGACCCATTTCTCTGCGCCTGTGGAGGAGTCGAGCGCTACGATACGACTGTAGGGCGACGCTACGAACATGGTGTCGCCGATGACCAGCGGGATGGTTTGCGACGGCAGGAGGCCGCCGCCGGCGTCGTTCGCCGGTCGCAGATGATAGGTCCAGGCGACCCTCAGTTGATCGACATTGGACGGGGTGATCTGTGCCAGTGGAGAGAAGCGTTGTCCTCCAGCATCTCGACCGATCGTCGGCCACCCTTCCTGCGCGGCGGCCGGCGCCGACAGGCCAAGCGCAAGCGATAGGGTCAGCATCGAGCACCCGATAGTCGCGCGTCGGCGAATTCTTGTTGCCTCTGTTTGTCTCATTCCCTCTCCCCTCGATCGACGCGCGATCCAATTCGTACGGCCGCGCTTGCAATCTCAATGTGTATACTATGTTCAGAAAAACCTGATGCAGGTCAAGGCCGCCAGGCGATTACCGACTGTTGCTGCTCACCCAGCTTCTCGATGCCGAGACGCATGGTGTCGCCCGGCTTGAGGTAGACAGGCGTGGGTTTCATGCCGAGACCGACGCCCGGCGGGGTGCCGGTGGTGATGATATCGCCGGGTTCGAGGGTCATGAAACGGCTGACGTAGGCGACTAGGGCGGCTACGCCGAACACCATGGTGGCGGTGTTTCCGGTCTGCATTCGCTGGCCGTTCACATCCAACCACATGCCCAGGGACTGGACGTCGCCAACTTCGTCGGCGGTGACGAGCCAAGGGCCGATGGGGCCGAAGGTGTCGCAACCCTTGCCCTTGTCCCAACTACCGCCGCGCTCGAGTTGATATTCGCGCTCAGACAGGTCGTTGATCAGGACATAGCCGGCCACATGATCCAGGGCCTTGGCTTCTTCGACGTAGCGGGCGGTCGTGCCGATGACGACGCCCAGTTCGACTTCCCAGTCCGATTTGACCGAGCCCTGGGGCAGCATGACGATGTCGTTCGGCCCCTGGATACAACTCGTGGCCTTGGTGAAGACGATCGGTTCTTCGGGCACGGGCGCGCCGGATTCCGCAGCGTGGTCGGCGAAGTTCAGACCGATGGCGATAAATTTCCGCGTACCAGTCACAGGCGGGCCGTACCGAGGCGCGCCATCGACGATGGGCAGGGCGGCGGTATCAAGGCCGGCCAGGGCGGCCAAGGCTGTAGGCGACAACTGGTCAGGACCGATGTCTGGAATGTGGGCGGACAGATCACGAATGACGCCGTCTTCATCAAGCAGGCCAGGTCGTTCCTGGCCCATGGGCCCGTAACGCAACAGTTTCATGGACGCTTACCCCTAAGCTTTGATCTTTAATGGTTGTGACGTGGCGTCGTCTTGGCCACGTCGCGGTACTTGACGGCTGTCTCGAGACATCCGCCGTCTGCCAGGCTGCCCACCAGGTTGCGGGAGATCTCCTGCCAGGGTGTCTGACTGGCGGGACCCTGGGGCAGGGGGCCTGCGCGTCGCCGGGCGACTTCTTCATCTGAGACCAGAGCGTCGCAGCGGCCCGTGTTCAGATCGATGCGGATGCGATCGCCGCTGCGAACCCAGCCGAGACCGCCGCCGACTGCGCTTTCGGGCGAGGCGTGCAGAATGGCCGGGCTGTCGGAAGTGCCCGATTGCCGGCCGTCGCCCAATACGGGAAGGCTGTTGACGCCGCGCTTGAGCAAGGCGTCGGGCGGCTGCATGTTGACCACTTCCGCTGAGCCGGGCCATCCGACAGGGCCTGCGCCACGGATCACCAGAATCGAGGACTCCGTTATGCCCAGCGCCGGATCGTTGATCCTGTGATGGTAGTCTTCAGCGCCGTCGAAAACGACGGCGTCGCCCTCGAAGATGTTTTCGGAGCCGGGGTTCCGGAGGAAGCGTTCGCGAAATTCGTCAGAGATGACGCTGGTCTTCATGATCGCGAAGTCGAACAGATTGCCGCGCAGAACGATGAATCCCGCGTTCTCCTTGAGCGGCTGGTCGAACGGGCGGATCATCTCGCGGTCAGGGGTCTCGAACAGGGCGTCGCTGAGGTTGCGGCCGCTGACGGTGATCCGGTCGCCGTGCAGTTTTCCAGCGTTCTGGAGCTCCCAAAGAATGGCGGGGACGCCGCCGGCCCGGTAGAAGCGCTCGCCGAGAAACTCGCCGGCCGGCTGCATGTTCAGGATCAGAGGCAACGGGAAACCGTGTTCGACCCAATCCTCTCTGGTGATCTCTACCCCGGCGTGGCGGGCCATGGCGGTGATATGGGGCTGGGCGTTCGTGGAACCGCCGACGACCGTGGTCAGGGCGATGGCGTCCAGGAAAGCTTCGCGCGTCAGGATGTCGAGCGGCCGCAGATCCTCATAGGCCATTTCGACAATGCGCTGACCTGTCCGGTAGGCCATCTGGCCGCGTTCACGATAGGGCGCTGGAATAGCGGAGCACCCCGGCAGGGACAGGCCCAGCGTCTCGGCGATGGCGTTCATCGTTGAGGCCGTGCCCATGGTGTTGCAATGGCCCAGCGACGGAGCGGACGCGGTCGCAGCGTCGAAGAATTCCTCTTCGGTGATCTCACCGGCGGCCAGGCGGCGGCGGCTCTGCCAGATGACTGTGCCTGAACCGACCTGTTTGCCTTGGAACCAGCCGTCCAGCATGGGGCCGCCGGACAGGACGATTGCGGGAATGTTGACCGTCGAGGCGGCCATGATCCCGGCCGGCGTAGTCTTGTCGCAGCCTGTGGTCAGGACCACCGCATCCAGCGGATAGCCATGCAGGATCTCAACCAGGGTCATGTAAGATAGGTTGCGATCCAGCGCCGCCGTCGGTCGGCGACAGTTTTCGAAGATCGGATGAACCGGGAACTCCATCGGAATCCCCCCCGCGTCGCGGATGCCCGCCTTGACGCGCTGGGCGAGCTGAACATGGATCAGGTTGCAGGGGGCCAGATCGCTGCCGGACTGAGCGATGCCGATGATCGGCTTGCCGCTGCGCAGCTCCTCAGGCGTGACGCCTGAATTCATGAACCGCTCCAGATAGACCGCGGTCATGTCGGCCCGTTCGGGCGCGGCGAACCATTCGCGGGACCGGAAAGGGCGTTTGGGAGTTCGGGCGGACATGTTGGGCTTTCGAGCTGAAGGTTGATCAAGCGGCGCCGAATTGCGCGATGGCCCACTCGAAGGTGTTGCGGTTGTTGTCCTCTTCGGCCTGCAGTCTCTGTTGTGGGCTGAGGCCGGTGATGACCGGCAGGGCCGAGGCCTTGGCGCGGACATTGGCCATGAAGGCCGCCAGTCTTTCGGCGCCGATGCCCGGTAGGGTCTTCCAATAGCCTTCGGTCAGGACAGGGATTTCGAGCGGATCGCGGGTGATGATCTCCTGCACGAAATTGATACGCGGATTGTGGCTCCGCATGATCTCGAACAGGGCCTTCTGATCGTTGATCCCTTTGCCGAAACGCACCTCTGACAGCAGGAAGCCGTCGGCGTAGGGGGCGACCCCCATGTCCTTCATGGAATTGGCCATGGCGTAAGGGCCGAGCTTGTTGACGGTCTCCTGGGCGGTTTCCATCAGCGACATGTTGTTACCGGGGTCGATCAGGGCGCCGAGGTGTTCGCTGGAGTAGCGCTGAAGGACCGCCAGGTGTTCGTCGGCGGTGCGGTCCTTGTGGTTCTCTAGCGCCAGGCCGACGCCGATGCGGTCGACAATGGGCATGACCTTCGCGATCACCGCATTGGCCTGGGCTTCCCAGGCGCGATAGTCCTCGAGCGTGGCGAAGGTCTCATAGCGGCGGTTGCCGCCGGGGGGCTGGCGACTGACGGCGCGAACGCAGTTGGCGCCCAACTCCTTGGCCTGAAGCATGGAGTTCTCGAATGCGCTCAGGTCGTCGTCAGGATGCGCGGGCAGGGCGGCCTCGCCCTCATAGAACATGCCCAGCTCTTCCAGCTTGGCGCGAGCGTGCCGCAGGTCCTTTCGGATGGCGTGCTGGACGCCGCCGGCGCCCAGGGAGCGCAGATACTCGATGTAGCGCACGGGATCGTCGCGCATCGCAGGCGCCGCGCCGAGTCCGGACAGATGCATGGCCATGGCGGTGCTGGCCACGCCGATCTTCGACTTCGGGGGCAGTTCGACTTCCTCATAGCCCCGCGCCAGGCCAGGCGCCGCGTAGAGCGCCACGCCGGCCGAAGCCATTGTTCCCAGAAACTGTCGTCTCGTCGCCATGTCCTGCCCCTACGTTGTTGTGAGCTCGCCTCGGATCAGGCGCGCTATTTGGTGGTCCAGCCGCCGTCGATGACGATATCCGTGCCGGTGATGAAACCCGCCAGGTCCGAGCACAGGTAACAGGCGAGGGCGCCGATCTCCTCGACCTTGCCCCACCGTCCGACCGGCAGATTGGCGAGGAAGTGCGCGTTGGCGGTCGGGTCCTCCATCACGGGTCTGTTCAGGTCCGTGCCGAACGGCCCGGGGCTGATTCCGTTGACGGTGATGCCCTGGTCGGCCAACTCCAACGCCAGGGAGCGCGTGAACCCCAGCAGGCCGGTCTTGGCCGAAGAATAGGGGACGCGACCCGGCAGAGAGATGTGGCTGAGCATGGAGGTCATGTTGATGACCCGGCCATAGCCGCGCCCCTTCATGCCGGGAGTCAGCGCTCGCGACATCAGAAAGGTCGAGGTCAGGCTGGCGTCGATGACGCTGCGAAAATCCTCAAGCGACAGTTCGTGCAGGTGCTTGCGGACATTATTGCCGGCGTTGTTGATCAGGATGTGCGGGTGACCAAAGGCGTCCTGAATCTGTTGGGCGGCGCGGGCGACATCGGCCTCGTTGGTGACGTCGGCGACAAAGCCCTGCACCGTGACGCCCGTTGCGGCCAACTCGGCGCAGGCCTTGTTCAGCATGCTCTGATCACGCGCGATCAGAGCCAGGTCCGCGCCGGCGCCGCCCAGGGCGTCGGCCATCGCCCGACCCAGGCCGCGGCTGCCGCCGGTGATGACGGCTGTTCTGCCGGCCAAGTCGATATGCATTGTTCTTACTCCTGAACGCTGCGCCATGATGCGCGGCGTTCGTTTCGCGTGAGACGCCGCCCGACGGCCGGGCGGCGTCAGGGGTCAGTTCTTCGAGCCGTCGATCTCAGCGTTCTTTTCAGCCAGCCTGTCAGGATTCAGGAACAGCCAGCAGACGGCCGAGATACAGGCGGCGGCGACCATCATGTAGAGGAGGGCGTTCCAGTTCCGGCTCTCGGACAACAGAATGTAGCCGCCCAGAACCGGAGCCGCGAAGCCGGCCAGCCCGCTGAACATGTTCATGGTGGCGGCCACGGTAGCGGTGTAGCGCCGACCGATCTCCACACAGGTGTTCCAGGAAATGGGCATGGTCAGATCGCTGCAGAAGCTGGCCAGCGCCATCAGCACCATCGCGACCATGGCGTTCTGCATCTTGGTGACGGTGAACAACAGGGCGGCTGTCGCCACGAAACCGAACAGGGCGATAGCGCGGCGCGGAATGCGGGCTGGAATCATGCCGCTGATCAGGGCGCCGAAGCCGCCGAACAGCAGGGGCAGGATGGCGTAGCCGGCTGCCTGGGCGAAAGTCAGCCCCCAGGCTTCGATCAGATAGGTCGGCAGCCAGGTGACGTAGAAATACCAGACGAACGAAAAAGCCGTGTACTGGATCACGAGAAGCAGGACGTTGACGTCGGTGAAGATCTTCGACCAGCCGCCGCCGCCTTCTTCGGCCAGGGCGCGCGAGCCCTCCAGCAACTGCAACTCGGCCTCGTTGACGCCTTTATGCTTGGCGGGATCGTCCTTGAAAAAGAACCAGAAGGCGGCGACCCACAGGGCGCCCAGCAGGCCGAAGACCGCAAAACCCCAGCGCCATCCGACGGCTGTGATGATCAGCAATGCTATGGGAGGCGTCACCGCCCCGGCCCAGCGTGTACAAGCCCACATCAGCGACTGAGCCTGGACGCGCTCGCGGCGAGGCAGCCAGACGCTGAGCATCTTGGTCAGATTGGGGAAACAGCCCGCTTCGCCGGCGCCAAAGATGAAGCGCATGACCAGCAGGGAGGTGAAATTCCAGGCTGCGCCGCTCAGCGCCGTGAAGGCGGACCAGATGAGCACCAGCGGAGCTAGAACCCGACGAACGCCGAATTTGTCGCCCAAGGCGCCCATAGGGATTTCAAGCAGGGCGTAGGACAGGGCGAAGGCGCCGAAGATCCAGCCCATTTGTCCCTTGTCGAGACCCAACTCGGTCGACATGGGCGAGGCGGCCTGTGAAATGGCGACGCGTTGAATATAGGCCAGCATGGCCAGGGTGACGGCGAAGCCGACGACGCCCAATCGGGCCTTGGTCGGGCGCATCATGGGCGCATCGCCCATGTCTTTGCATTCTTGTCGCACCTGCTCATGAAATCCCCTCCCCAGGTATCAAGGTTGTGCTGATGTTCTCGCAGATGGCGGGCCGCGCTCCGAAGGGGGTGCGCCTTGCGCCATTCTGAGGCATTGAGTTCGAAAATTTTTTAGTTCGCAGTGACGATCGAGGTCTCTCGCCCTCTTTCCATCAGGCCACTAAACTGTATACTAAGTGCGGTATTCGGTGAGGTCAACGGGGAAGGAGCGGGTGCTCGTTTCACCATAAACTCAGCGGAGAGCTTTTATGAATCAGGTGAAATCCCCGGGTATGAGCGTTGATTATGAAAAGGAAACTGCGCCGCCAACCTTGAAGGCGCACGTTCTGCGTCGGCTACGGGACGCCATCATCGCCGGCCGGTACAAGCCGGGTGATCGCCTGAATGAAAGCAAGCTGGCCCGTGATTTTGAAATCAGCCGGATTCCCATTCGTGAGGCGCTGATGACGCTTCAGGAGCAGGGGCTGGTCATGAATCATGAGCGTCGCGGCATGTTCGTGACGATGCTGGAAGAAGAGGATGTCCAGCGAATCAACAGCCTTCGCGTGGTCCTGGAAGCTGAAGCGCTGAAGCTGTGCCGAATCCACATGACGCCGGAGGAAGCCGCCCGTCTAACCGCTCTGGTCAATGAGATGGAGGCCTGGGAGCAGGGCGCCGAGATGGAAGCGGCGGCGTTGGATCTGGCCTTCCACCGCGAAGTCTGGCGCGCGTCGGGCAATCCCTATCTGGTCAAGGCGCTGGATGCGCTGGCTACCGTTCTGTTCGCGCACAAGGCGCTGGAGAACGCCAGCGTCGAGACCAAGCAGTGGCGGCTTCATCACCATCGGGAACTGTTGGACGTGGCTTTGGGGCGATCCGAAGTGTCGCCCGAGGACGCTGTGATCGCGCACCTGCGGACGGGCTACGAGAACCCGGATCGCTACGCGAGCCATACGCTGGAGGGACGAGGCGTCGCGCCTTCGAAATCCGACGCTCCCACGCATCAGGCGCTGGGAAAAATCAAAACTGACAAGGGGAAGAAGAATGAATGACGCGTTCGCGACTGAGGCCGTCGAATCCTCGCTGTCTCGGGGGCCGCTAGAGGGGCAGGTCGCTTTTGTTTCAGGCTCGGGGCGGGGGTTGGGCCACATCATAGGGCGGGCTCTAATGGCGCTGGGCGCCGATCTCGCCGTCCACGACATTTCGGAGGACGCGCCAGCCAAGTATGGAGAGTTCCCCAATCTGACGGCGGTTGCGGACTCCATGACGACGCCCAGCGCCCGAGCCGTGGCCGTCACTGGCGACATTTCTCAGGAAGACGCGGTGCGGGCCATGGTCGCCAAGGCCGAGGCGGCTCTGGGCCCCATCACTATTCTGGTCAACTGCGCCGGCGGAGACATCGGCGCCCAGGGCGGAAAGCCGGATCCGAATACGGCGCTCAACTTTCTGCTCGAAGACGTTCAGGCGATCGTCAATCGAAACCTTATCGGCACCATGCTGATGAGCCGCGCTGTCGCACCGGGCATGGCTGCGAGGCAGGCTGGGACCATCATCAATATTTCGACCGTGTCCGCCCACATGGGGGCAGCCAATGAGACGGCCTATGCCTGCGCCAAGGCTGCGGTCGTGCATTACACCCGGTGCCTGGCCGCCGAGCTGAGGACGTCAGGGGTGCGCGTCAACGCCGTCAGTCCTGGCCCGGCCAAGACCGCGCGTTTTTTGGCTACGCGCACGGTCGATCCGATCATGATGGAGGAGGGGCCGTCTCTGAACCGCTATGCCGTAGCGGAGGAGATCGCCGACGTAGTTGGTTTTTTGGCCTCCGAACAGAGCCGTTTCGTCAGCGGCCAAGTGCTCAGAGTCGACGGCGGCGCGAACCTGTTCGCTGCCTGACGCCCTGATCGGGCGAGAGCGACGAACCGCCTCGCTCCTCTAAGCCACATCATGAAACGAGCGAAGATGACCAAGCGTTTGACGGATAAGACGTGCGTGGTGACGGGCGCTGGGCAAGGCATTGGCCGCGCGATCGCCGAGGCTTTGGCGGCCGAGGGTGCGACGGTGATCGCCGTCGACTTGTCCGAGCAGCCGTTAGTGACATGGACGGCGGCGGCGGGCGTGACAAGCGCGTTGCTGGACGTCACCGACCCGGTCTCAGTCGCCGACCTGGCGGGCCGCTATCCAGAGACTGCGGTGCTGGTGAATTGCGTAGGCGTGGTCGCGGCAGGCACGGTGCTCGATCACGAACCTGCGGAGATGGACCGAAGTTTCCGTATCAACGTCGGCTCCATGGCTAACACCATCAAGGCCTTCTTGCCGCGCATGCGCGAACGGAAGGATGGGACGATCATCAACATCGCCTCGGTCGTGTCATCGATCAAGGCGGCGCCGGACCGTTTCGTCTATGCGACGACGAAGGCCGCCGTAATCGGTCTGACCAAGTCCGTCGCCATGGATTTCATCGCCGATGGAATCCGCTGCAACGCCATCTGTCCCGGAACCGTCGAAAGCCCGTCGCTGCATCAGCGAATGGCGGCGCAGGCGGATCCGGTTGCGGCTCTGGCCGCGTTCACCGCCCGCCAGCCCATGGGACGGATCGGAAACCCCCGGGAAATCGCCCGCATCGCGGTCATGCTGGCCAGCGGCGAGGCCGATTTCATGACGGGCCACACCCTGATCATAGACGGCGGCATGAGTCTGTAATTCCTTGTTTTCTCCTTGATAATGTGAGGCTTTAGTGATGCTGACGTCAGTGTTGAAGATCGGGTTTGTCGTAGCCGCTCTGACCGTTTCGGCTAACGCCGCCTCGGCTCAGACATCTCCGTCCGGCGAGGCCTTGTTCCGCCAGCGGTGCGGTTCTTGCCATACGGTTCAGGGAACTCAGAACCGTATGGGGCCGGCGCTTCAGGGCGTGGTGGGCCGGAAGGCCGGCACGGCGCCGGGGTACAACTACAGCCCGGCTCTGAGAGAGTGGGGGCGGACGTGGACTGTCGCTAATCTGGAGCTCTACCTGGCCGCTCCGCGTACTGCCGTGCCTGGCACCAAGATGTCCATCGTCGCGCCGTCGCCCGCGCAGCGCGCCGAGATCATCCGATATCTGCAGACCCAGCGGTAGGCCGCCAGCGGCCCTTTTTCATTCTCGCTATTCCGGAATTTGCCATGCGCTTTCTGTTGATCGGCCTTGCCGGCATCCTGTCGGGGGCGGTCCAACCGGCGGCTGGAGAGCCTTCGACATCGTTGGAGACTCGTCCGAGAAACGCCGCCGCCCTGGAGCCCGCCTTTAAGGCGCAGACTCGAGCGCCAGAGATGCGGGCGGGGGTGAGATTCGAGACCGAGCAGGTGGCGACGGGTCTGAACAAGCCGTGGGGAATGACCTTTCTTCCGGACGGCCGCCTGCTGATCACCGAGCGCACCACCTTGCGCATCATTACGTCGGAGGGTGAGGTATCCGCACCCGTCCAAGGCGTTCCCGCCGTCGACATCGGTGATCAGGGCGGGGTGCATGATGTGGTTCTTGATCCAGATTACGCCATCAATGGATTGATCTATTTTACGTTTTCGCAGCCGGGCGAGCCGCCGCTGACGGGTTCGGCCGTAGCGCGCGCGCGCCTGTCCGAAGACGGAGATGCTCCATCGCTGCAAGACCTGACGATCATCTTCAGTCAACAGCCGAAGCTGGATTCCCGCCAGCACTATGGCGGGCGTCTGGCGTTTGATCGCCAGGGCCGGCTGTATGTCACGACCGGCGAGCGGTATGTCCCGGAGGGACGACCGCAGGCGCAACAACTCGACAGCCTGCTGGGCAAGGTGGTGCGGATCGATCGGGATGGCGGTGTTCCGCCCGACAACCCTTTCGTCGGCGTGGCGGGCGCGCGGCCGGAAATCTGGTCTTACGGCCATCGCAACGTGCAGGGCGCAGCCATTCATCCGGTCACAGGGCGATTGTGGACCAACGAACACGGTCCGCGCGGAGGGGATGAGCTCAACATTCCAGAATCCGGCGGCAACTACGGCTGGCCGATCGTCACATATGGCATCGAATATACCGGTGAAACGATCGGCGCCGGGATCACCCAGGCGGAGGGGATGCTCCAGCCCATCTACTATTGGGATCCGGTGATCGCCCCGTCCGGGATGGCCTTTTACGACTCCGATGCGGCGCCTGCCTGGAAAGGCAGTCTGTTCATCGCCGGTCTTGCCGGTCGGCATCTTGCGCGGCTGACGCTGGATGGGGACCGGGTCGTAGGTGAAGAGCGGTTGCTGACCGAGCGCAAGCAGCGCCTGCGTGATGTCGAGGTCGGTCCCGACGGCGCCCTGTGGGTGCTGACGGAAGGCTCCAGCGACGCCTCCCTGCTCAAGCTGACGCCAATCCCCTGAAAGTGGAGGCTTCAACATGATGGATTCCATGGATCGCCGTGTATTCCTGGCGGCCGCAGGGGCCTTGGGTTGTCTCGGAGCGGCGGCCTCTAGGCGTGAAGAGGCCAGCTTTCCGGTGGTCGGCGGGGTGCGGCGGTTGGCCCCTGCGCTGGACGCTCTGATCGATCCGGACGCTGTAGTGGAGAAGGTGCTGGATGGGCTGATCTGGAGCGAAGGGCCATGCTGGGTCGGCGGGGCTGACGGATATCTGCTGGTGTCAGACGTGCGCGGCAACGCGATCCACCGCTGGTCGTCCGCCGAGGGCGGCTCCATCTGGCGCAGCCCTTCAGGCTATGAAGGCGGCGAGGATCCGGGTCTGCGAGAACCGGGCACCAACGGGCTCATCCTGGCGCGCGGAGGCGTGGTGGTCGCTGACTGCGGCAATCGATCGGTCGCTCGGATCGATCTGCGAACCCGTGAAAAAATTCCGCTGTGCACCCACTATGAAGGTCGCCGCTTCAATAGTCCGAACGATCTGGTGCTGGCGGCTGACGGGTCGATCTATTTCACGGATCCGCCTTACGGCCTGGAAGGCGGGCACGACTCTCCGCGTCGTGAAATGAGCTTTACAGGCGTGTTTCGTCTGGCGCCGGACAACAGCGTGACGCTGATTGATGACGGCGTCATGCCGAATGGGATCGGTCTGTCGCCGGACGGTCGAACGCTTTTCGCGACGGATCGGGTTGGATGGGTGGCCTGGGATCTCGATGAAGCCGGGCGGCCCGGGCCGCGCCGGACCCACATCGACCGGCAGGTCTCCGGCGTTCAAGGCGGAGACGGCTTCAAATTCGATGATCAGGGCTTCCTATGGGCGTCGAGCCGCGACGGCCTGTCCATATTTCAAGGCGATCAACGCCTCGGCGTGATCACGTCCGATGCGGTCATTTCCAACTGTGAGCTGGCTGCAGACGGTCATCTCTACATGTCGTCGAATCATGCTGTGGTTCGAGTTCGGACGAAAGCGCGCAAGCTCATGGCGCAAAGCCGGAGTTGAGGGAGCTTGGCCCGACCAGGGATGCGAGCATGACGCGCCGAGCGGCCCTTGGTCGTACTCTGCACAGAGCCACCGATATCGAGGCAGCGATTGATGGCCTTTCCCACGCGTCGCCGTCGTCTTGTGTTTAGTTTGAGGGGGGTTCCAGGTGATTGAGTCTCAGCCGGTTGTCGTTGACGAGGTTGTGGTGACGGCGGCGCGTCTGCCGGCGGCGGCGGGGGAGGCGGCGTTCTCGGTCATTCGGCTGGACGAGGCGGCGCTGGCGAGGTCGGCGCGCCTGGACGAGGCCCTGGCGAGCGTTCCGGCGGTGTCCCTGTTCCGGCGTACGTCCAGCCTGGCGGCCAATCCGACGACGCAAGGGATCTCCCTGCGCGCCATCGCGCCGTCGGGGGCGGGGCGGACCTTGGTGACGCTGGACGGCGTGCCGATGAACGATCCCTTCGGCGGCTGGGTGATCTGGTCGCAACTGCCGACCGAGAGCCTGGAGAGCCTCGACATCGTGCGCGGTGCGGGGGCCGGTCCCTATGGCGCGGGCGCCCTGACCGGCGTGATCCAGCTGCGCGAGCGTGAGCGCGGCGGCGTGCTGTCGGCCTCGGTGTCGGAACGGGGCGGGGCGCGCCTGGCGGGATCAGGGGGCCTGGACCTCGGTCGGGCGCGGCTGACGGCCTCGACGCTTTACGAGACCAGCGACGGCTACAGGCCCGTGCGCGGAGCGGCGGCCGGGGCGGCGGACACGCCCCTGGACCTGGAAGCCCGTGCGGCGGCCATGCGGCTGGATGCGTCGGCAGGCGAGGCCAGCGTGTCGCTACGCGCCTCGGCCTATGACGAAGAGCGCGGCTCGGGGCTGGCCGGGGCGCGATCCAGCGCCAGCGGCCACCTGCTGTCCGCCACGGCGGCGCGGCGGGCGCAGGAGGGGCGCTATGGCTGGCGCCTGCAGGTCTGGCGGCGAGAGAGCGACTTCGCCAACACCTCCGTCGCGGTGGCGGCGGACCGCAGCACGACCACGCCCGCCAACGACCAGTATGAGACGCCGGCGACCGGCTGGGGCGTCAACGCCGCCCTGCGTCGCTCGACGAGGGACGTCGCCGGAGGGCGGCTGGAATGGGAGCTGGGCGCCGACGCCCGCTTCAACGAGGGCGAGACGCGCGAGCGCTTCCGCTTCATGAACGGCGCCTTCACCCGCGACCGCGCGGCGGGCGGCGAGACCTCGGTGGCGGGTCTCTACGGCGAGGGCTCCTGGAGCGACGATCTGTGGCTGGTGGCCGGCGGCCTGCGCCTGGACGGCTGGCGCAACGAGAACGGTCGGCGGCGCGAATGGGATCGGGAGACGGGCCTGCCCACGCTGGACGAAACCGACCCCGACCGTTCGGGCGAGGTGGTCAGCGCCCGGCTGGCGGCGCGCCGCTTCATCGGCCGCGGCTGGGGCGGCGGCTGGGCGGCGCGGGCGGCGGCCTATTCCAGCTTCCGTCCGGCGACGCTGAACGAGTTGCACCGGCCGTTCCGCGTCGGCAACGACCTGACCGAGGCCAATGCGGCGCTGGTCCCCGAAACCCTGCAGGGGGTCGAGGCGGGGCTGGCTTTCGAGGGGCCGATCTCGGCCCTGGGCGTCAATCTGTTCTGGAACCGGATCGAGGACGCCATCGTCAACGTCACCATCGCCGAGGGGCCGGGGACCTTCCCCCGCGCGGGCTTCGTCCCCGCCGGCGGGGTGCTGCGCCAGCGCCAGAACGCCGGGACCATCGAGGCGACGGGGATCGAGCTGACGGCGCGCCAGACGCTGCGCCAGGGGCTGCATCTGAACGGCGCCCTGTCGCTCACCGATGCGCGGATGGACGGCGGCTCGGCGGCGCCTCAGCTGACCGGACTGCGTCCGGCCCAGGCCCCGATCTGGAGCGTCGTCGGCGGGGTGGAGTGGCAGGCGTCGGACCGGCTCGGCCTGGCGGTCCAGGCCCGCTATGAGAGCAAGCGGTTCGAGGACGATCTGAACAGCCGCGTGCTGGACGCCGCCGTCGCCGTGGACGCCCGCGCCGAATGGCGCGCCGGCGCACGCACCGTGCTGTGGCTGGCGGCCGACAATCTGTTCGACGCCGAGGTCGAGGTCTCCGAAACCGCCGGCGGCGTCGCCGGCTACGCCCCGCCCCGCACCCTCTCCCTGGGCCTGCGAATGGAATATTAAGCGAAGACACTGTGAGGATCTATGCCTTGGGGTGGTGCCAGGGCATTCCATCTTGGTTTGACGCTGTCATTCCTTCAGCTTCGCCGGCTGAAGGATCGCGGTCCGACAGGATCTTTGCGCGGAAGAGGGTGTCGTGATCCTGCCAGGACGACTTCCTGCCGAAGTCATTCCTCGCATGGCGCGCCTATGCGAGGAGCGTAAACACATTATTTAATCGCAGTTTCGAGACGCGGCGGCATTATCATTCGGTCAGCGGCGCCGGCTTCCGACAAAACGAAACAACAAACCACCCGACCCAGCCTAAGTTTCACATAAATGAGGGATCGGGGAATCCCTTGCGCCCATGTCGGGAGGGACTGGATCGTGAATAAATTATCGAAACGGGCGCTGATGGCCTCGACCGTGGTCGGGGCGGCTCTGTCGGCGTTGCTGACCTCGACGAGCGTTCAGGCTCAGACGGCGGACCTGGCCGACAGCGAGCAAATATCGGAAGTCGGAGAGATCGTCGTCACGGGTACGCGCATCCGGCGCGCGGACACTTCGACGTCGGCGCCGCTGGTGGCGGTTGATCGCGAGGTTCTGAATGAGCGCGGCTATGTCCAGGCGGGGCAGGCCCTCAATCAGAATACGTCGGTCGTGCCGTCCACGCCGATGGCGGACGGCAGCGGCGCCCAGTCGGGCGGCGGGCAACAGTTTCCCAACCTGTTCGGCCTGGGGGCGGGCCGCACCCTGACGCTGGTGAACGGGCGCCGTTTCGTCACCACGGCCCAGGGCATGGGTGATCGGGTGGTGGACACCAACATCATTCCGGTGGGGCTGTTGAAGCGTGTCGACGTGGTTCAGGCCGGCGGCGCGGCGGTCTATGGGTCGGACGCGATCGCCGGGGTCATCAACTATGTGCTGCGTGACGACTTCGACGGCCTGGAGCTGGACGCCCAGTACGGCTTGAGCTGGCGTGGCGACTATCCGCAAAGCAGCCTGCGCCTGACGGCCGGCCGCAACTTCCTGGACGGGCGAGCCAACCTGGCCGGCAGCATCGAGTGGTCGGAGAGCGATTCCCTGCTGAGCTACGATCGCCCGATCTCGAATCTGGCGCGGCTGACCACCAGCAATTCCGCAGATACGGGCCCAAATGACGGCATTCCGGCCTTGAAGGAAATCCTTCATGGGCGGTTCTGGCCCTTCAATTACAACGGGGTGATCTACACCACGCCCGCGCCGGTTCCGGCTATGTTGTTGCAGATCGGCGGCGCGCCGACCCAGTTCGCGGCCGATGGCCAGAGCGTGGTCGGCTATGACACGGGAACGATCTACGGCGTGCCTTTCGCCTCTGGTGGAGACGGCTGGGACTATCGCGAGATTGCGGCGCTCTACTCAGGCGTGGAGCGGTTCAACACCAGTCTGATCGGCCGCTTCGATCTGACGGATCGGGTGCGCCTGACCGGCGAGTTCACCTATGCCCAGACGGAAGGTCGTGATCCGTTCGGCACCCAGGGAGGCAGCAATACGGTTCTGAACAACGCCGCCTCCGGTGCTGGGGTCCTGACCTTCACGCGCAACAACGCCTTCCTGACGCCGCAGGCGCGCGCCCAGTTGGAAGCGGCGAGCCCGGCTTTCGCAGCCGGCGCGCCTCTGTTCCTGTCCAAGCAATGGGCGGACGCCGTGCCGACGCGTGAGTTCGTCCACGCGACGGATGTCTGGCGCGGCCAGATCGGCCTGGAAGGCGACTTCGATTTCGCTGATCGCAACTTCTACTGGAGCCTGTCCTACAGCCGTGCGCAGGTGGACGGTGAACGGTCCGGATGGGGCGTCTGGACGCAGCGGATGCAGAAGGCTGTGAACGCTGTGAACCAGGGCGGTCAGGTCGTCTGCGCCGTCAACGCCGACGCCGATCCCTCGAACGACGACGCCGGTTGCGTGCCGATCAACATCTTCGGCGCCGGCACGGTGACAGACGCCATGCGCGACTATGTGTCGGTGCGCGTAGGCGAGACCTATGAGAACACCCAGGACAACTTCCTGGCGACGCTTGGCGGGACCATGTTCGAACTGCCGGCCGGTCCGGTCAGTTTCTCTCTAGCCTATGAGTATCGCGCCGAGGACGCCGCCTTCACTCCGTCTGAAGCGGGCCAGCAGGGCCTGACGGGATCGGGCGCGAAATCGGTCCCGACCTCGGGCGACTACAACACCAATGAGTTCTCCGCCGAATTGCTGATCCCCGTCCTGGGCGGCGACTTCACCCTGCCGTTCGTCCAGTCGCTGGAGCTCGACGGCGCCTATCGGGTCGTCGACAACTCCATCGCCGGCCGCGAGAACGTCTGGGGCGCCGGTCTGCGCTGGGGCGTGGTCGACGGCGTCACGGTTCGCGTATCGCGCAGCCGCAACTTCCGCGCGCCGACGCTGAACCAGTTGTTCGCCCCGTCGACCACCAGCCTGGGGTCCATCACTCGCAACCCCTGCGACGCCGACCGCATCGCCACCGGGCCTAATCCCGCTGTCCGCCGCGCCAACTGCGAGGCCCTGTTCGCCGCCAATCCGGGCTGGGGGCCGCTGGAAGGCTTTCAGGATCCGGGTGAGAACTTCAACAACGTCATGATCACCTCTGGGGGCAATCCGGACCTGCGCAACGAGCTGTCGGACACCACCACCTATGGGGTCATCCTGCAGCCGCGATTCATTCCGGGCCTGACCATCGTGGCGGACCGGGTGGAAGTGGAGCTGAAGGACGGGCTTTCGCCGTTCGCACCGGTGGACTTCATGGCGACCTGCTTCGACTCCAGCGAGCGCAGCAGCGCCTGCGACACCTTCACCTATAATGACCAGGGGCATGTCGCGACGGCGATCTCGACGACCTTCAACGCCGGTCGTGTCCGGTATGAAGGCGAGGTCTACAACATCAACTACGGCTTCAGCCTGGATGACTGGTTCCAGGGCGGCTACTACGGCTCGCTGGAGCTGAACGCCGAAATCACCCATACGGCGTTGCTGGAGACCTCGGTCACGGGCTTCGACTACCTGCGAACCGATGGTACGACGGCCTCGCCTGACTGGGTGTCGCGCTATGACGTGCGCTATGCGCGCGGGCCGCTGCGCCTGACCTATTCGATGTCCTATCTGCCCAAGACCAAGGTCAACCGGTTCGATACGATCGAGTCGACGCCGACGCCCGATATCGACGCCAATATTCGTCACAACGTTTCAGCTTTGTACGACTTCGGCAAATACACGCTGCGGGCCGGGGTCACCAATCTGACGGATGAGCAGCCGTCCTTCCCCACGCGCAACTATGGCGACATCCTGGGGCGTCAGCTGTTCGTCGGGGTGAACGCCCGCTTCTGATGCGATAGGGGAGGCGTCCGCAGGCGCCGCCTCCCTGTCGTAACAGGCCGTAATTCTGGAGAAACTCATGTCCCTCGCTCCCAGCCGGCGGTCGCTTCTGGCGGGTTTGGCCCTATCGGCCGGCGTCGCACCGGCGGCGATCGCGCAGGAGACGACGCGGCCGGAGTCGACAGAACCGATCCGCTTCGTGTCGCGTCATCAGGGCCGTTTCAACGGCCGCGCACTGAACTACACCGCGACGGTCGAGGAGACGCTGGTGGCGGCGGCCGAACGTCGGCCTGCCGCGCGTTTCGTCACAACGGCCTATGCGGCCGAACCGGTCGATGCGACCCGGCCGGTCCTGTTCTTCTTCAACGGCGGCCCGATCGTCGCCTCATCCTATCTGCACATGGGGGCCTTCGGACCCAAGCGGTATGACCCGCCTCGGGACGTGACCGCGGACGTCCCTGAACCCTACGCCCTGCTGGATAATGCAGACTCCCTGCTGGACGTTGCGGACCTGGTGTTCATCGATCCGCCCGAGACGGGATTCAGCCGGTTGGTCGATGAGGCCGACCGCAAGGCCGCCTATTCCGATGGAGCGGACTCTCGCATGACGGCGGGCTTCATCGAGGCCTGGCTGACGGCGGCTGGACGCGCAGGGTCGCCCCGATATCTGGTCGGAGAAAGCTACGGCACCTTGCGCGCCGCCCTGACCGCCGGATTGCTGAGCGAAAGCCTGCCGCTGGATGGCGTCGCCCTGATGGGACAGGCGCTGAACATGATCGAGACCAGCCAGCGTCGGGGCAATATCGTCTCCTATGCGGTCAACCTGCCGGCGCTGACGGCGATCGCAGCCTTCCACAAGCGCATTCCCGGCAGCGAGGACCTGAAGGCCCGGATCGAAGAATCCTGGACCTTCGCCATGGCCGACTATCTGTCGGCCCTGCGGCGCGGCAATCAGCTGACGGCGGCCGAGCGGCGCGCGACGGCCGAGCGGCTCCAGACCCTGACCGGCATTTCCGTCGACTATTACCTGGCCAACCGTCTGGTCATCACCAAGATGGATTTCTGCGTAGAGCTGCTGAAGGATCAGGGGCTGATCCTGGGCATGTACGACGCCCGTTACAGCGGTCCGGCGCCGCGCGCCGGCGAACGGCCGTCCGACCCGTACAACAAGGTCAACGCCATGGTCGCGCCCCTGCTGGCGCGCCATATGACCGAGAACCTGGGCGTGCGCCTGTCGATGTCGGACTATCGCGGATCGGCGCCTCGGCCGGGACCGTGGGGCTATGAGCCGACCGAGGGGGCGGGCGGCCCCTTCGACGACTACTTCTATGATCGAGGCGTCGAGCGGGCGATGGCGGCCAATCCGCGCTTCCGCCTGATGCTGGGGACTGGCGTGTTCGACACGACCACCACCATCGGCGCCGCCCGCTATCTGGCCGATCAGGCCGCCTATCCGCGCGACCGTATCGTGCTGAAGGAATATGAGGGCGGCCATATGACCTACAGCAATCCGGACGCCCGGACGGCCATGGCCCAGGATCTGCGCGCCTTCATCGCGGGAAGATAACCGTGAGGGGGATGATGCGGATTCTGGGTCTTGCGGCGCTGAGCGCAGCCGCGGCGGGCGGCGCGACGGCTCAGGTTGAGGGGCCTGCAGTCGCGTCGCCCGCATCATTCCCGGCGGTGGCGAGAGGACTGGATCCCTACGCTGATCCGCCGGCCTATCCATCGACCTATCGAGCGCTGCAGGCTCCGCCGACCGCCATTATCAACGCCGTGATCCTTACGGCTGCCGGTCCGCGCATCGACGGCGGAACGGTGCTGATGCGCGAGGGGCGCATCGAGGCGGTGGGCCGCGATGTCGCCGTGCCGACGGACGCCCGCGTCATCGACGCCGCCGGGCGCTGGGTCACGCCGGGCATCATCGACCCGCACGCCCACATCGGGGCCGGCTCCAGCCCCGGCGCGGCGGGCGGCGACTCCAGCAATGAGAACGGCCCGAATCCCGGCGGGGTCTGGGTCGAACATTCGGTCTGGCCGCAGGATCCGATGTTCGAGCGCGCTCTGGCTGCGGGCGTCGTGACCATGCAGATCCTTCCCGGCTCGTCGAACATGTTCAACGGCCGCACGGTCGTGCTGCGCAATGTCGAGGCGCTGTCGCCGCAGGCCATGAAGTTCCCCGACGCTCGCCAGGGCCTGAAGATGGCCTGCGGCGAGAACCCGTCCAGCGGCGGCGCCGGCAAGCCCGGCACACGCGCGGGCGCCATGATGGGCTATCGGAACACCTTCATCGCCGCAGCCGCCTACGCCGCGCGCTGGGACGCCTATCGTCGCAAGACGGCGGCGGGCGAGCGCGCTGATCCGCCTGGTCGCGATCTGACGCTTGAGACGGTTGCAGGCGCGCTGAAGGGCGATATCCCAGTGCACATCCATTGCTACCGCGCCGATGAGATGCTGCAGATGATCGATCTCTCGCATGAGTTCGGTTTCCGCATCGCGGCCTTCCATCACGCGCTGGAGGCCTTCAAGATCGCGCCTGAACTGGTCCGCGAGGGCGTACCGGTCGTGACCTGGGCGGGGGACTGGTCCGGCTACAAGATGGAGGCCTATGACTCCATCATGGAGAACGCCGCCTTCATCGAGGCGGCGGGCGGCGTCGCGGCGCTGCACTCCGACGACGTCATGCTGATGCAGCACCTGAACCATGAGGCCGGCCGCGCGATGACGGCCGGGCGCGAGGCGGGCCTGCAGACCACGCCGGAGCAGGCGATCCGTTGGATCACCCTGAATCCGGCGCGCGTCCTGGGGCTGGATGATCGGACCGGCTCGCTGGAGCCGGGCAAGATCGCCGATGTCATCGTGTGGAACGCCGATCCGTTCAGCGTCTACTCGGCGCCCGATCTGGTCTTCATGGATGGGACGCAGGTCCACGATCGCGCCGCGTCCGCAGCCGCGCCCCGTTCCGATTTCGAGCTGGGACACGTGCGGCGCCCAGAAGTGGCGGAGGCGCCGCGATGAGCGGCTCGCGGATTCTTTGCCTGCTGTGCGTCGGCTCGATACTGGTCGGGTTGGGCGCGCCAATGGCTGCCGACGCCGAAACCGTTGCGGTCGTCAACGCGCGTGTCGTCTCTCTGGGGCCTGAGGGGGATCTGGAGCGCGGCGTCGTCGTTGTGCGCGACGGGCGCATCGCCGAGGTGGGGCGGGATATCGCCGTGCCGACGGAGGCGAGGGTGATCGACGGGGAGGGGATGATCCTGACGCCCGGCCTGGTCGCCGCCATAACTCCTCTGGGGCTGAACGACACCATCGGAAGCGGCTGGGGCGGTCTGGGCTCGACCGCGCCTGATCTCGGCGCCGGGTTTGATGTTCTGGCTGACGTCAATCCCAACTCGCCCCAGATTCCCGAGGCCCGCATCGAGGGCGTGACCCGCGCCGTGCTGGCCCCCAATGCGCCGGGCCGGGCGAGCGACGGTTCGGCGCGGCTGTTCGGCGGGCAGGCCTCTGTCATCCATCTGAGCCAGGGCTATGAGCTGACGGTCCGGCCGGGCGCAGCCGTGGTGATGAACGCTGGGGCTCAGGGCGCAGCGGCGGCGGGCGGCGGGCGCGGGGCCTTGCTGACGCGTCTGGCGCAGGTGCTGGATCTGGTGCGCGCCTATGACCGAAATCCGCGCGCGTTCGATCGGGCGCGTCTGGAGCATGCGCCCGTGTCCGAACTGGACCTGCAGGCCCTGGCTCCCGTGACGCGGGGCGAGCGGCCCCTGCTGGTCGAGGTCGAGCGGGCGTCCGACATCGTCAACATCCTGAACTTCGCCGAGCAGCAGGACGTCAGGCTGATCCTGTCGGGCGCGGCTGAGGGGTGGATGGTGGCGGACCGCATCGCCGCCGCCGGCGTTCCCGTGGTGCTGAACGGCGAGGACAATCAAGCCTTCACCTTCGACAGCCTGAACGCCACCTATGACAACGCCGCCATCCTCAGCCGAGCGGGCGTGAAGATCGCCTTCAAGCCGTCGGTTGCGCGTATCGTCTTCCTGATCCGTACGCCGCGTTTCATCGCCGGGCGGGCGGTGCGGCATGGACTGAGCTGGAACGAGGCGATGGAAGCGGTGACGATTAATCCCGCCGTCATCTTCGGTTTCGCCGATCGCTTCGGCTCGATCGAACCGGGCAAGGACGCCGACCTGGTGCTGTGGAGCGGCGATCCTCTGGAGACGAGCAGCGTCGCCCGCATGGTGATGATCCGCGGCGTCGAGCAGCCCCTGACCGCCCGGAACCGGGCTTTGCGCGACCGTTACATCGGCCGCCTGACCGCTGACTGACGATCTTGGAGTTCTGGGCATGAGGCTTTGCAAACATCGCGCCGCGGTCCTGATGGCGGGGCTGTGCATGGCCGCATTGTCTTTGGCCGCCCCGGTTCAGGCCCAGGCCCAGGGCCAAACTTCGGCCAGCAGCGAACCTCAGGCCGCCGACCCCTTCGTTCCCGCCTCCGCTTCGACGCGCGGAACGGTCACGGTGCGGGGACGGATCTTGCCCTACGTCGCGGAGGCGTCGGAGACCCTGCTACGCGACCCGCAGGGGCGCGCCAGAGCCACCTTGTCCGCCGTGTCATATGTCGGCGAGGCGGTGGAGCCGCGCCCGGTGACCTTCCTGTTCAACGGCGGGCCGGGCGGCGCCACCATCGCCCTGCGCGAAGGTCTGGCTCCTCGGATCACAGCGGGCGCCGATCCGCGCGGCGCGTATCGCTTTGTCGACAACCCGGATAGCCTGATCGATACGACGGACCTGGTTTTCGTGGATGCGCCAGGCACCGGCTATGGGCGTTTCTTCGGGGATAATGCGTCGTCGGCCTATTGGGGCGTGGACGAGGACGCGGCGGCGATCACCGATTTCATTCTGGCCTGGTTGAGCGCGCATGGGCGGGAAGGGGCGCCGGTCTTTCTGGTAGGCGAGAGCTATGCTGGCGTTCGGGTGGGGCTGGTCGCGGAACGCCTGGCGGCGATGAACGCCGCGCCGCGTCTGGCCGGGGTCGCCCTGGTGTCGCCCTCCACGATGGCGGGGCGCGAGGAGGCGCCGGGCGGCAAGACATATGACGCCGCGGTCCGGGCCTTGCCCACCCTGGCGGCGACGGCGCGTCACCATGGCCAGGGCGCCTATGTGGCGATGTCGGTGCAGCAACTCGCGGATCAGGCCTGGACCTTCGCCAGCGGCCCCTATGCTGACGCCCTGGCCGAGGGCGACGCCTTGGCCGAAGCGTCTCGCCGCGAGATGGCGCGCGCCCTGTCCGCCTATACAGGCCTGGACGAGACGCTCATTCTGGACAACGGCCTGAAAATTCCCGCCGCCCTGTTCACGCGGGAACTTTTGGCCGACCAGGGCATACGGATCGGCGGATCGGACAGCCGCGCCAAGGCGTCGCGCGCTGTGACCGAGCGGCGCAGCCCGCCTTATGACGATCCCTCGACCTCGCCCTACACGCTGACCTACGACCAGACTGGAGCGGTCGAGGCCTTGTTCCGCGAGGAGATCGGCTATCGACCGGTCAACGGCTATGTCCGTCTATCGATAGACGCCAATCGGGCGTGGAACTGGAACCGGAGCGGCGGCCCGGTGATGATCCCCGCGCTCTTTTCCGAGTTGATGCGGCGTGATGATCGGCTGCATGTGACGCTGATGGCGGGCTATTACGACCTGACCATTCCCTATGCGCGGCCCGTGCAGGATTATCTGGCCGCCGACCTGCCGTCGGATCGCTTCGATCATCGGGTCTTTGTCGCCGGCCATGCGGTGTTTTCCGACCCCGATGCCCGCGCCGAGGCGACGGATCATCTGCGTCGCTTCTATGCGAAGGCGATGAGCGCCTGGTGAACCGAACGCTCGCCTCAGCTCGCCTTGGCGAGGTGACGGACCGGCAAGAAGGTCGAACGCTTCATCTCCGAAAGAGCGACGGTCGAGTTGATGTCCTCGACGCCGGGCAGCTTCAGGATCTTGCGGAAGATGAAGTCCTGATACCAGCGGATGTCAGGAGCGATCACCTTGATCATGGCGTCGCGCTCGCCAAGGATTGAATAGCATTCGACGATTTCCGGCGTGGCCTCGATGGCGGCCAGGAAGCGTTCGCGTTCCTCTTCGCTGAGGTGTTTGATCTTCAGTTGAGCGAAGACGTGCAGTTGGAAGCCGGCTTTCTCGGCGTCCAGAATCGCCACCTGAGCCTTGATGTAGCCTTCGTCCTTCAGCCGCTGAATGCGCCGCCAGCAGGGCGATTGGGACAGGCCGACCCGCTCGGCCAGTTCCGAGGTGGAGATCGAGCAGTCCCTTTGAAGTTGCTCTAGAATCCGTACGTCGATGGCGTCCAAGGCGGCTGACATTGATTTCGCTCCCTCTCCTCAAAGCCTGCATTGTCTATTCATGCATAGAGGGGGTTGCGCTGACAAACGCAAAGATCGCCCGCCAAGCCCGAGGATATGATGCGGACATGGGAACGGGCTGGTTTCCCGCTGAACGCCAAGGCCGAGGATGCCGACCAATCCCTTGTCCGCCTCCGCCAAGGGCGCTGAAAGCGTCGCGCGGCCGGCTGTGGACTCACCCTCCCTGTATAACGGCGCCAGCTACAGCGCATGGAGCCGGAATCTCTACCGGTTGATGCCCTTGCAGGCGGATGCGCGCCTGCTGTTCGAAAGCACGATCGAGGAGCCGACGGCCCTGTTGTCGGCTCTGGTTGCAGGCGCTTTCGATGGGCGACCGACCGACCGCTACACGAGCGTTTTCGGGCGAGGGAATTCCTATCTGATCTCGGCGGTCGCCGCACGATACGGCGCGCCGGAGCGAGCCGTGCTGACCACAACCGGAGTGGCCAACGGGCTGAGTCAGGTTCTGGCCGCTTTCATCCAGCCGGGTGACGGGGTTCTGATCGAGACGCCTGGCTTCGATGTTCTGGGCGGCCTGACCGAAGCGGCGGGCGGCGTCGCCATGCCGCTGGTCCGCGCGGCGCCGGACTTCGATCTGACGGCGGACGCCTTGCGCGAAGCGCTCGCGCCGGGCGTGCGCATGGCGGTGATCACCAACCTGCATAATCCGTCGGGACGACGCCTGAGCGAAGAGACTGTGCTGGACCTTGCGCGGGCGGCGGCGGAAAAGGGCGCCTGGCTGGTGATCGATGAAGTCTATGCGGACTTCGCCCGGCCGGCGGTTGTGAGCCTGCCCGCAGCGCCCAATCTCGTCCGCCTCAACAGCCTGGCCAAGGTCTTCGGCCTCTATGGTTTGCGTTGCGGCTGGATTCTCGCTGATCCGACGGCGGCCGCACGGATCGCCGCCGTCAACGCCACGCGTGAGTTCGGCGTCTCCAAGCTGACCCACTCCGTCAGCGCCCTGATCCTGGAAAACCCCGACCCGTTCGAGGCGCATTGGCGAACGGTTCTGGCCGAGCGGCGGCCGATCCTGGAACATCACCTGGCGGCGATGCGCGCCGACGGCCTGCTGGACGGCGCCATGCCGGAGTTCGGCTGCATGGCCTTTCCGCGCGTCGTCCGCCATGCGGACACCTTGTCTCTGGCCGAGCGGTTGTGGCGCGAAGACGGCCTGGTCACGGCTCCGGGCGAGATGTTCGGCCTGCCCGGATATATGCGGCTCGGCATCGGTCTGTCGCCGGAGCTGATGGACGAGGGGCTGTCCCGTCTTCATGAAGCGCTGAAGCGCTGACCGACGAAACCCTGATTGAAAAGGCCGCAAAGAGCCGAGAGGACTTGGAGGAAACTGACCATGAAACTGTCTCACCGCCGCTCCGCCTGGCGCATTCTGGCTGCGACCGCCGTATCCTGGGCGGCGCTGGCCCTGCCGTCGGCCTGGGCCGAGACGGTTCGCTACAACGTCGTGGCCGGTGGAGAAAACGTGGGCTGGATGGTCGTTGACCGCGAGCAGGACGAGGTTCGCATCGACTATCATGTCGACAACAACGGCCGAGGCCCCAAGCACAAGGAGCATCTGGTTCTAGACGCCCAGGGCTATCCGACGCTGTGGACCATTGACGGAACCTCTCTGTTCGGCGGCGCGATCAACGAACGCTTCGAGCGTACGGGCGATCGGGTGCGCTGGACCAGCCAGGCCGACTCCGGCGAAGCGCCCGTATCGGCAGGCCGTCTCTATGTCGCCAATGACGCCAGTCCCTGGAGCCTGGCCCTCTACGCCAACGCCCTGTCGGACGCGCCGCAACAGACGCTGGACGTCGCGCCGGGCGGTCGGATCACCCTGACGGAGGTTAGGCGCCTGCCGTTGAAGGGCGGGACGGTGAACGCCGTCGTCTATCGTCTGACCGGGCTGAACCTGGCGCCCAGCTATCTGCTGCTGGACGACAAGGGCGATCTGATCGGCGGTCTTGGCGGTCTGATCCGCGAGGACCTGGCTGAAGAAGAGCCGGCGCTGCGCCGCCTTCAGGCGGAACTCGAGACCCAGCGCATCCGAGAAATCCAGTCGCGTTTCGCCCAGGCCTTCGACGCGCCTGTCCGTTTCCGCAACGTCCGCATCTTTCAGCCCGAGACGGGCGACCTGTCGCCGCTGTCGGAGGTCACCGTCTTCGGCGATCGGATCGCGACCATTCTGCCTGAGACCGGCGGCCCGCGCCGAGCGGACGTCTATGAGATCGACGGGGAAGGCGGGACCCTGGTGCCGGGGCTGCACGACATGCACGCTCACAACAACACCCAGAGCGGGCTGAACTATCTGCTGGCGGGCGTCACCTCGACGCGCGACATGGGTAATGACAATGCGCGGCTGATCGACCTGATCGGGGAGATCGAACGCGGCGAACTGCCCGGCCCGCGCATCGTGCGTAACGGCATGCTGGAGGGGCGCAGTCCCTATTCTGTGCGGACCGGTTTTCTGGCGGATACCCTGGAAGAGGCGTTGGAGGCGGTGCGCTGGTACGCCGATCACGGCTACTGGCAGCTGAAGATCTACAACTCCCTGCATCCTGAGTGGGTGGCGCCGGTGGCGGCGGAGGCCCATCGGCTGGGCCTGGGCGTGACCGGTCACGTGCCCGCCTTCGTTACGCCCGATCAGGCGCTGGCGTCCGGCTATGACGAAATTTCGCACATCAACCAGCTGATGCTGGGCTGGCTGTTGGAGCCGGGCGAGGATTCGCGCACGCCCCTGCGCCTGACCGCCATGGCGCGCGGCGCGACCCTGGACATGGACAGCGAGCGGGTGCAGCGGACGATCCGCACCATGGTGGAGCAGAAGTCGGCCCTGGACGTCACCGCCGTCACGCTGGAGACGTTGATGATGAGCCGGGCGGGCGAGATTCCGCCTATGGCCGCCGCCTTCATCGATAACATGCCGATCGGCTATCAGCGCTATCGCCGTCGCGCCTTCGTCGATATCAACACGCCCGAGGCCGACGCCGCCTATCGCGGCGGCTTCCAGAAGATTCTGGAGACCATCAAGCGGCTGCACGATGCGGGCGTGACCCTGTTGCCGGGCACCGACGATACGCTCGGCCTCACGGTTCACCGCGAGATGGAGTTGTTCACCCTGGCGGGTCTGACACCGGCCGAGGCTCTGACGGCCAGCACGCTGACGCCCGAGCGCTACATGGGACGCGATCAGGATCTGGGCAGCATCGCGCGGGGCAAGATGGCGGACTTCTTCCTGGTGCCGGGCGACCCGACGCAGGACATCAACGCCATCCGCGCCATTCGCCTGGTGATGAAGGGCGGAGCGGCCTATCAACCGGCCGAGATTTATCCTGAGATGGGCATCCGACCGTTTGCTTCCGGGGTGACGATCCATGCGCCCGCCCAGCCGACGAAGCGGACAGAAACGGCGGATACGCCGTCAGCCTTGTTCGGCCCCGAAGGGCTGGAGGGACACTATCACTGACCCGCGGGTTGCGTGCGAGGGGCATGACCATGCTGTTGCTGGACCGAGACTTCGTCCTCCGTCGCCTGACGGTCGAGGTTTGCATTCCGCTGGTGCGGCAGGCGATGATCGACCTCTCGGCCGGCCGCACCCTGCAGCCGCTGCGCAGCGTGGTGCATCTGGCCAAGGGGCGCGCCTTTGGCGTCATGCCCGGCGCCATGGCAGCCGAGGACGCGGTCTTCGGCGCCAAGCTGGTCAGCGTCTATCCTGAAAATTTCGCTCAAGGCCGTCCTTCGCATCAGGGCGCGATCGCGGTCTTTGATTCGCAGGACGGGACGCTCGCCGCCCTGGTCGACGCCGGGGAGGTGACGCGCATCCGCACCGCCTGCGCCAGCGCGGCGGCGACGGATGCGCTGGCGCGGCCTGACTCCTCGCGCCTGGCGGTTCTCGGCTATGGCGAGCAGGCTGAGGCCCATGTCGAGGCCATGGCGGCGGTTCGGCCCTTGCGCGAGGTGCGCGTGTGGGGACGTTCGCCAGAGCGGGCGCAGGACTTCGCGGACCGGGTCGGCGCGCATCTGGGTCTGGCCATATCCGCCTGCGCCGATGTCGAAGCGGCGGTGCGTGATGCAGACATCATCTGCACGACCACGGCGGCTGCAGATCCGATCCTGTACAGTGACTGGGTGCCCGACGGGGCGCACGTCAATGCGGTGGGCTCCAGCTATGCCGGACCGGTCGAGATCGCCGCCGACCTGGTGGCGCGCAGCCGCTTCATCGCGGACTACCATCCCGGCGTTCTGGCGCAGGGAGCCGAGTTTCTGGCCGCCAAGGCCACGGGCCATGTGGACGACAGCCATGTGGTCGGAGAGATCGGTCAGGTGTTCGCCGGCGATCTGGCGGGTCGTCAGGATGAGGCCCAGGTCACTCTCTACAAATCCCTGGGCCATGTCGTTCAGGATCTGGCCAGCGCCGCCTGGCTGGTCCAGACGGCGCGTGAAACGGGCGAAGGAACGGTCGTTGCCTTCTAGCCGGCGCGTCAGCGGCCTTCGCCGGAGACCCTCATAAAGCGGCGAACCGCCTGCGCTAGGGCCGCCAGATTGCTGTCCTCGACGAAGACCGAGTGGCCTGAGGCGAAATAGGCCGCCGTCAGGCGATCCGCCGGAATGCCCGCCTGATCCAGGGTGTAGCGCCCGCCATAGGCCGGCGTGGACAGGTCGTAGTAGCCCGCCGCCCAGAACAGCCGCATGTCCGGATCGCGCTTCATCGCTTCCGCCAGATAGGGCATGGCGTCCTTGAAGCCTTCATGGTTCCAGGCGCTGTTCACCCTCAGGTTCAGGGCCTGATAGGCGTCGGGCGCGCGATAGTTCAGCGTTTCTCGATAGTAGGCGTCGACGACCGATCCGCCGTCGCTGGCGCGAAAGACAGTCTGGCCCGGAGCGATCGGGCGGTCTGCCTCGGGGGCGTAACTCAGGCCGGGGTCGTCATGCGGGGGCTGTTTGGCCGGAGCGTCCAGGCGCGCCGTCGCGCGGGTGTCGAGCTGCCCCGTGCGCAGGCCCTGATCGGCCAGCAGGTTGAACATGAAGAGCCGGTTGTCGATCTTCAGATCGTTCTCTTCGATCAAGGCGGTCGACAGGCCCGTCAGGTCCGACAAGCGACGGGCGATCGCCGTCTTCTCGGCGGCGGGCAGCGCGCCGCCCTGGATCAGCGCCGAGACATAGTCGGTGCGGGCGAAGCGGACGGCCTCGTCATAGACCTGCTCGACGCTGCGGCCCTTGCGGTCGATGCGATCATGCAGCCAGGCGGTGGCGGCGTAGCTGGGCAGGGACGACATATAGGCCAACGGCCCGCTGCGTTCGCCCGGCACCAGCGCGAACAGCAGCACGCCGTCGAACGACAGGTCCGTGGCGACACGCGTCACTTCGGCGGCGCGCACGGTGCCATAGCTCTGGCCCAGCAGGTAGCGCGGCGAGGCTGCGCGGTCGTGGGTCGTGAGCCAGCGCTCGATCACCTGCGCCACCGAACGCGCGTCGCCGGTGCGGCTCCAGAAGGGCGCGCCCTGGCCGAGGGACGGATCCTGCGGCCGACTGTAGCCCGTGCCTGTCGGGTCGATGAACACCAGGTCGACCGCGTCGATCAGGCTGTGGGCGTTGGGAATGAGGAATTGCGCCTCGCCTTCGCCCAGGCGCTGCATCGGTCCGAAGGCGCCGAAATGCAGGGGGGTGGTCGAGGCGCCGGGGCCGCCGTTGAAGATGAACAGCACCGGCCGGTCCGCCGTCGCCACGCCGGTGCGGAGATAGGAGGTGGTGACGATCGTCGCCTCGTCCTCGCCTTCCGGCGCGGCCACGACGGTTTCGGCCACCACGGCTTCATAGGCGATCCGGGCCCCGCCCAGAGTCAGGTCGTGACGGGTGACGACGGCGCGCGGCGCCGCAGCGATGGCCGATGCGGCCTGCGGCTGGGCGCTGACGGCCTGAGGCGAGACGAGCAGGGCGGCGGCCAGGCCGACGGTCGTCAGGAAGGATTTTCGGGTCATTGAGCGGTTTCCGAAATCGGAGCGCCGAAGCGGCCGCGCACGGCATAGCAGAGCGCGCCGATCAGGCCCCAGACGAGCAGGGCGACATAGGGCTTCCAATCCGTGGTCAGACCCAGCAGAACCACGACCAGAGAGGCGACAGCGCCCAACCAGCCCCAGACGGCTACGAAGGCGCGGTTGGGACGGAACACGGCCTGGGCGTGAATCTCCGGGTGCTTTCGGGCGATACGGACCGCCGCCAGGCAGGTCGCGCCGTATTTCAGCAGGGTCGGCACGTTCACCGCCAGGAAGAGGGCGGTCAGGTTCATCGGCGCCAGCAGACCCAGACAGCAGAAGCCGAAGGCCACGGCCAGTGCGATGTGAGGCGTCTGGAAACGCGGGTGAATGCGAGCGAGGGGCGAGGGCAGGGCGCCGGCCCGCGCCATGGCGTAGAGGTAGCGGCTGAACACCATGGCTAGGGCGTTCAGCGACTTGCCGATGGCGAGGACGGCGGCGACGACGATCAGCGGGCCCGCAACGTCGTGCCCCATGAAGACGGCGGCGGCGTCCAGCACCGGCGTTTCGCTGGCGGCCAGCTTCTCGGGGCCCAGCACGCCGATGGCGACGCCCGCAACCATCAGATACAGGGCCATGGCCGACAGGATGGAGGCTGCGACCCCGATGGGAATGGCTCGGCGGCTGTTCCTGACCTCGTCGCCGACTTCCGTCGCCGCCTCGATGCCGAAGAAGAGGCCGATCAGCAGGGGCGTCGCCGCCAGGACCCCGCCCCAGCCCTCGCTGATGAAAGGCGTGAAGGCGGCGGGCTTGATCGAGGGCGCGCCCCACAGGGCGAAAACGACGAACAGAAGGATCAGGGCGCCCATCAGCAGGGTCTGCACCCGTGCGGCCAGGGCGACCCCGACCAGATTCAGCCCGAAGACCAGGGCGAAGACCGCCAGCATGGTCGGCTTGGTCGGCACGGGCACGATCATCGACACATAGCGAGTCAGCACCAGGGCCAGGATCAGCATGGCGCCGACGCTGCCCACGATGCGCAGCCAGGCGATCATGAAGCCGGTCGCCGGCGACAGGAAACGCCGGGGCCATTCGTATGAGGCGCCGGCGGTCGGCAGGGCGGAGCCCATGAAGGCGTAGGTGACGGCGATGATGAACATCGGCACGGCGGCCACGACGACGGCCAGCAGCATGGCCGGTCCCGCAAGCGCCGTCGCTGGAGCGATGACCGAGAAGATGGACACGCCCACCGCCAGCCCCATGCCCAGGGCGACGACGGAAAGCAGGCCTACGCCCTGACGAAGGCGGGGAGCGTCAGCCATGACGGGCGGTCCTTTCGAGGGAGAGCAGCCAGGCGGCCGCGGCCAGGTCCTGAACCGCGTGGCCCAGGGATTTGTACAGGGTGATGTCGGCGGGGCTGATGCGGCCGTTCCGGCGGCCGGCGAACACCTCGCCGATTTCGGCCGCGATATGGTCGTCGGTCACGCGTCCAGCCTGGCGCGCGCGCAGGAACTCCCCGCCGTGGGCCAGGACATGCTCGCGATGATCGCCGATGAAGCGGCTGGCGGCGACCAGGTCGATATCGGCCTCTGCGGCGTGCGGGCCGCTGGAGCCGACCAGATTCACATGGGCGCCGGGCGTCACCCAGTCCCGGTGCAGGATCGGGTCGCGTGATGCGGTGACCGTGCAGATGATGTCGGCGGCCTGGACGGCGGCCTCGACCGTCGCACAGGCGCGGACGGGGCAGTCGTACTTTTTCCGCATCGCTTCGGCGAAGCGGCGCGCGCCTTCGGCGTCCCGGCCCCAGATTCGGATCTCGGTCAGGGGCCGCACCAGGGCGATGGCCTCCAGATGGGCCTGCGCCTGGGCGCCGGTTCCGATCACGGCCAGGATCGAGGCGTCAGGCCGAGCCAGGGCGTCCGTGGCGGCGGCGCTGGCGGCGGCGGTGCGGATGCGGGTGATCTCTTCAGCATCGCCGATGAAGGCCGGGGCGCCGCTTTCAGGATCGAACAGGACGACCAGTCCCTGATGCCGTCGACGGCCGGGATGGTCCGTATCCTGATAGACGCTGACCAGTTTGGCGCCGAACCCGTCGGCCGAGGCGGCGGGCATCAGGGCGAAGGTGCGTCCTTCGCCGACCGACAGGAAGCTGCGCAGATGCTGTTCGACCCGACCGGACGACAGGGCGGTCATGGCTTCGCGCATCAGCGGAATGCAGGCGGCGATCGTCAGACGCGCCCGCACCGCCTCCGCGTCCATGACGGTCAGGCCCTCGCTCACGCCAGGGCTTCCAGCAGACGGTCGATATCGGCCGGGGTGTTGAACACGGACGCCGATACGCGCAGCCGGTGGGCGCCGAGCGTGACCTGAACCCCGGCGCGCTTCAGCCGCTCGCCGAAGGTCTGACGCGCGTCCTTATAGGCGAAGGCGATCAGGGGGCCGGTGCTGTCTTCGGGCGTCATCGGTTCGAAGCCCAGGCGGGGCAGTTCGCGCCGCGCACGCTCGATGATCGGCTGGCGCCAGGCTTGAATGGCTTCGACGCCCAGGCCCTGGATATAGTCCAGCGACCAGTCCAGGTGGGCCACGCCGGTGTTGCTGAAGGTGCCCATGGCGAACAGGCCCGTGGCGTCGTCTCGGGCGCGAGTGACGAAGGGCCGATCGCCCGGCGGGTCGTAGGGATAGGCGTGGCTGGCGAAGGCGGCGACCTGCTGATAGCCGGCCTGCGGCCGCTTCAAATGCGGGATCAGGTCGGCGCGGGCGTAGATGAAGCCCAGTCCCATGTCGCCCATCAGCCATTTGTAGCTGCTGGTCGCCAGCAGATCGACGCCGGTCGCCCTGACGTCGATGGGCGTCGAGCCGACCGCGTGAACCGCGTCGACATAGACCCGCGCGCCGTGGGCGTGAGCCAGGTCGCAGACCGCCTTCAGGTCGTGCTGGAAGCCGTTGACGGTCGAGATGGCCGAGACCGCGACCAGACGCGTGCGGTCGTTCACCGCTGCCTCCATGTCGGACATCAGGATGCGGCCGTCGCGGATCGGCAGGATGACCACCTCCATCCCCGCCCGCTCCAGTTCATTGTAGAGATGAAAGGAGCCGAAGAAATGCAGGGCGTCGGTGACGATGCGCCCGCCCGTCTCGGGAAGACCCAGGGCGGTCACCGCCATCTGTTCGCCGGCGGAGGTGCTCTGGACATAGGCGACTTCGCCTGGCGTGGCGTTGATCAGGGCGGCGAAGCGCGCCAGCACCGACTGGCGCAAGGGGCCGAACTCATAGCCTTCGGGGCGGCCGTTCATGGCGCGAGAGTCGAGGTATCGCTTTACGGCCTCTCGGGCACCGACGCTGAAGGGGTGGACCGATCCGGCGTCGAGATAGGTTCCCTGGATATCGGGGAACTGCGTGCCGCCAAGGCTGGAAGCGGGCGACGGCAGGATGGAGGCGGGCGCCGCCGTCGCTCCGCTGGCCACGGCGGTGGCGGCGGGCAGGGCGGCCGAGGCGGCCAGCCAGGTTCGACGGGTCAGGCCTTCCGAGGTGCGGCTCATGCTTATCCTCCTCGACACGAGATCACAGGGCGCAATGGTCGGCGGCGACGTCCTCGACCCGTTCCCAGCGCCAGCCGCTGACAGGCTCGCCGCGTGGCAGATAGCGAACGCCATAGGTTTGACCATCGCGACGTATGGTCATTTCCATCATGCGGCCCTCGTCCTTCTGCAACTCGGGGATGGGCGTCAGGGTCAGAATTTCATCGCCGTTCGCCAGGCCGGCGCGCGCGGCGGCCGAGTCGGCGCGCAGGTCGGCGACGACGCCGAGACGCATCTCGTCGAATCCCAGATCATAGGGGCGGGCCTGAACCGCGACAGCACGGAAGCAGGGGCCGAGCGAGTCGGGCAGGGGAGTGATCAGCTCGCCCTCGGTCATGGCGTCGAACTCTCGCCCGGCCGCCTCGCCCAGTTCAACGACCAGCAGGGCGCGCCACTCTGCCAGGCCGGCGGGCTCTCCGCGACGCTGGCGGGCCAGCAACTCCAGCACCAAGTCGTCGAGCGAGCGCTGTCCCCCCGATGCCGCCCGAACCTGGGCGTTGACGTTGGTCAGATACATGAAGCCCCGGCCATAGGGCACGCGCTGGGCCCGGGCGTCGCTCCAGAATATCTTGCCGGCCTCGGCGTTGGAGAGGCCCAAGTGCGGGTTGGCGTAGTAGCCGTCGGCGCGGCGATTGACGATGTCCAGCAAGTCGTCTGCGCTCAGCAAGCCCGCCCGGTAGGCCAGGGTCGAGGAATAGTATTCGGCCGCGCCTTCCGTGTACCAGGCGGTCAAAGGGTGGGCGCTGTCGGTCAGACGCGGCCAGTTGTGGGCCATCTCGTGCGCCAGCAGCATCTGCAGCCCGCCGCCCGTGGTCTGCCCGTTCGCGCCGTAGCCGAACATGAAGGACTTCGCCAAGGCCGTGCCGCCGCCGGCCGGATAGGGGTTTTCACGGACGAAGACACGATAGGGCGAATGCTCGTCGCCGAAGAACCGGGCCATATAGGTGTAGAGCGCGCGGGTTTCTCCGGCCAGTTCCTCGATGTCGAACGGCGGCTGGGCCAGCCAGTAGAGGGCGAAGTCCTCGGCCCCCGCCTCGCGCTCGCTGGAAACGGCTCCAACCGCGTAGAAGGAGAAGGAGAGGGTGCTGGCCGGGGCGGTGATGGTCCGTTCGCCCTCGCCCAGGCTCCAGACCCCGCGCGCGCCGTCCGGCAGCGCCGACAGATCCCAGTTCAGAGTGATGCGATAGGGCTCGTCGCTGACCGGCAGGGCGAAGAAATAGACGCCGGCTCCCATCAGCCCGCCCGGCTGGGCGCGCAGATCGAACAGCGGACCGTTGCGGGTTTCCGCCGATACGGCGCGCGGCGCGGCGCCGTAGGAGACGACGAGATCGCCCGCCGCGGCGCGCTGCGGCAAGTAGCGGCGATAGACGCCTTCCGGTGTGGCGGGATCATCCACGGCCCGGAGCGGAAGGTCGCCTTGGCTGTCACGAACATGAATGTCCTCGGCGGCGTAGGCGGCCGTGGGCGTGGAGACCAGGGTCACCGGCATTCTGAGCAGGGCCTCGCCGTCCGCGATCGACGGCGACGGCAGGCGCATCTCGACGTTCAGTCGAGCTATTCCGCCCAGACCGTCCGGCAGGGGCTTGAGGGTCACCGCCAAGGTTTGGGGCTCGGCCGCCCAGGCGGCGGAGGCGGACATCAGCAGAAAGCCGACCGCCAAGACGCGTCGCAACATGAGTCATCCCCCTCGACGATGTTTCCCATCGTCAGATTAATCGCCGTCATGCGCTAGTTTCATGCAAACACGAAGCGTCGCCCTCAGGTCGAGCATGGGTCATGCGTTATGGGGGTGAAGCGTGCATAAATTTCACACTCGCGTCAGATCGGCACCGCTGTCGTGTATTTCACCTGGCTAAGGGCGAAGTGGGAGGCGGCGTTGGACACGTTCGGATGGTTCAGCAGATCGCGCATCAGGAACCGCTCATAACCCGCCACGTCCTCGGCGACGATCCGCAGCAGATAGTCCCACTCCCCCGACATGGAGTGAGCCTCCATCACCTCTGGCTTGGTCTGCAGGAAGCTCTCGAAGGCCTGACGATCATCGGGCGCGTGGGAGCGCATCCGTAACTGGCACATCACATTGACGCCCCGACCGACGCGGGCCGCGTCCACCAGTCGGACGGTGCTCCGCAGAACGCCCGCCTCTTCCAAGGCCCGGATTCGTCGCCAGCAGGACGCCGGCGAGGACCCCGCCTTTTCCGCCAAGGCCGCGTGGCTGAGGCTGGCGTCATCCTGGAGCAGTCGAAGGAGCCGACGATCGACTTCGTCGAGAGACGTCTGTTTCATTTTTGCTCGAAATTGGAACGAGAACTTTCGTCTCAGTCCATCCCACGAGGGGTTTTGAAAGGCAATCGCGCCTTCTTCGCGCCATTCTGAGCAACAGGAGTGGAAACGGCGGCGGCCGGCTCCCGTTTCTTTCCTGATCCTTCTTGTGCGCCGCCGAGGCGCGCGACCCGCGGAGCCAAACCCATGACCATCACGCCTGAAAATCCCATCGGCCTCGACGGTTTCGAGTTCGTCGAGTTCACCAGCCCTGATCCGTCGGCGATGAAGGCTCTGATCGAGCAACTGGGCTTCGTCGCCACGCACCGCCATCCGACGAAGGACATCGTGCGCTACAAGCAGGGCCGCACCAATCTGCTGGTCAACGGCGAGCCGACCGGTCAGGCCGCTGATTTCCGCGCGGCCCACGGCCCGTCCGCCAGCGGCATGGCCTTCCGGGTCGCCGACGCCGCCCAGGCCTATGAACTGGCCCTGTCGCGCGGGGCTAAGGCGGCTGAGGCCGCGACGGGCGCACTGGGCGCGGACGCCAAGGTGCTGCAGGGCATCGGCGGTTCCTACCTCTATCTGGTCGACCGGTTCGGGACGAAGGGCTCCCTCTATGACGCCTGGACCGAGATCGAGGGCTGGCGCGAAGCCGAGGCGGCGAACAGCGTCGGCCTCGATCTGCTTGACCACCTGACCCACAATGTCCGGCGCGGCGAGATGCGCACCTGGTCCAGCTTCTACAACCAGATCTTCGGCTTTGAGGAGCAGAAGTATTTCGACATCAAGGGGCAGGCGACGGGCCTCTTCTCCCAGGCCATGATCGCCCCGGACAAGGCGATCCGCATCCCCCTGAACGAGAGCCAGGACGACAAGTCCCAGATCGAGGAGTTCATCCGCCAGTACAACGGCGAGGGCATCCAGCACCTGGCGATGACGACCGACAACATCTACGCGACGGTCGAGAAGCTGCGCGCCCGAGGAGTTCAACTGCAGGACACCATCGAGACCTATTATGAACTGGTCGACAAGCGCGTGCCGGGGCACGGCGAGGACCTGGAACGGCTGAAGAAGAATCGCATCCTGATCGATGGAAGCGTTGGCGAGGAAGGCCTGCTGCTGCAGATTTTCACCGAGAATCTGTTCGGTCCGATCTTCTTCGAGATCATCCAGCGCAAGGGCAATGAGGGCTTCGGCAATGGCAATTTCCAGGCCCTGTTCGAGTCCATCGAACTGGACCAGATCCGTCGCGGCGTCATCAAGGTCGAGGCCTGAACATGGCCGCTGACGCGCCCGCCTATCAGACAGGCTTCGCCAACCACTTCGCGACGGAGGCGGTGGACGGCGCCCTGCCGGTCGGCCGCAACTCGCCGCAGCGCCCCGCGCTGGGCCTCTATGCCGAACAGCTGTCGGGCACGGCCTTCACCGCCCCGCGCGATCACAATCTGAGAAGCTGGCTCTATCGCCTGCGGCCCTCGGCCCAGCACGGGCCGTATCAGCCGTTCGCGCAGGGGAGGGTGCGCTCCGGTCCCTTCACCGAGACGCCGCCCAATCCCAACCGGATGCGCTGGGACCCGCTGCCCATGCCGGACCAGCCGACCGACTGGGTCGAGGGGCTGACGACCTATGGCGGCAACGGTTGCGCCGATTCCGGGACGGGGGTGGGCGTCCACCTCTATGTCGCCAATCGCTCGATGGTCGACCGCGTCTTCTATTCGGCCGACGGCGAACTGCTGATCGTGCCGCAGCAGGGCGCGCAGCGCTTCGTCACCGAGATGGGCGTGATCGAGGCGGCGCCGGGCCACGTGGTCGTCATCCCGCGCGGCGTGCGCTTCCGCGTCGAGGTGGACGGCCCCAATGGCGGCGAAGTGCGCGGCTATGTCTGCGAGAACTACGGCGCGCCCTTCCGCCTGCCGGACCTCGGCCCCATCGGCTCCAACGGCCTGGCCAATCCGCGCGATTTCGAGACGCCGGTCGCCGCCTTCGAGGACGTGGATCGTCCGACCGAGTGCGTTCAGAAATACGGCGGCCGGCTGTGGGCTGTGACCTTCGACCACAGCCCTCTGGACGTGGTCGCCTGGCACGGCAACTACGCCCCCTATCGCTATGACACGGCGCGGTTCAACACCATCGGCACGGTCAGCTTCGATCACCCGGACCCGTCCATCTTCACCGTCCTGACCTCGCCCAGCGACACGCCGGGCACGGCCAACTGCGACTTCGTCATCTTCCCGCCGCGCTGGATGGTGGCCGAGGACACCTTCCGTCCGCCGTGGTTCCACCGTAACGTCATGAGCGAGTTCATGGGGCTGATCTTCGGCGAATATGACGCCAAGGCGGGCGGCTTCGCTCCGGGGGGCGCTTCCTTGCACAACCGCATGAGCGGCCACGGCCCGGATCAGGCCAGTTGGGACGGCGCGACGAAGGCCGACCTGAAACCGCACAAGATCGAGAACACCCTGGCCTTCATGTTCGAGACGCGCATGCCGATCCGCACGACGCAATGGGCTGAACAGACGCCGTTGATGCAGCTCGACTACGACGACTGCTGGACCGGCTTCCAGAAAGGCCGCACGGCGTGAGGGGGACCGACGAAACCCACGATCCGGCGCGCGTCAGCTGGGTCGATAGCGCGAACGGCCACGCCGACTTCCCGATCCAGAATCTGCCGCTGGGCGTGTTCAGCCGTCCGGGCGAGGCGCCTCGCGGCGGCATGGCTATCGGCGAACGAATTCTGGATCTGGCCTCTGCGGCGCGTTCGGGTCTGTTCGACGGCGAGGCGCAGACCGCAGCAGAGGCGGCATCCGGCCCCGCGCTGAATCCGCTTCTGGCTCTGGCGCCGGCGCCGCGCTGCGCCCTGCGCCGGGCGGCCTCCGCCCTGTTGTCGGATACGGCTCGTCGCAGCGAGGTAGAAGTTCATCTGGTCGAGGCGTCCGATGCGATCATGCATCTGCCCGCAGCGATCGGCGACTACACCGATTTCTACGCGGGTGTTCACCACGCCATGAACGTCGGACGCCTGTTCCGGCCGGCCGACCCGTTGCTGCCGAACTACAAGCATGTGCCCATCGGCTATCACGGCCGGGCGTCCACCGTTGTGCCGTCGGGCCGGACCGTGCGCCGCCCGTCAGGTCAGACGCGGGCGCCGGATGCGTCGGCGCCGACCTTCGGACCGACGCAGCGGCTGGATCTGGAGCTTGAACTCGGCGTCTGGATCGCTCAGGGCAATCGGCTGGGAGAGCCGCTGTCGATCGCCGAGGCGGGATCGCGGATCGCCGGCCTGACCCTGCTGAACGACTGGTCGGCGCGCGATCTTCAGGCGTGGGAGTATCAACCGCTGGGACCCTTCCTGGCCAAGAGCTTCCTGACCACGGTGTCCCCCTGGATCGTCACTGCCGAAGCGCTGGAGCCGTTCCGCATCGCACAGCCGGCTCGGCCCGAAGGCGATCCGGCCCCCTTGCCCTATCTGTGGGACGAGGCGGATCAGGCGCACGGGGCCTTCGCGCTGGAGCTGGAGACGCTGATCCAGACCGAGGCCATGCGAAAGGCGGGCGTGGCTCCCCATCGCCTGGGCGTCGGTCCCGCGACCAATCTCTACTGGACCATGGCCCAATTGGTGACGCATCACGCCTCGAACGGCTGCGGCCTGAACCCCGGCGATCTTCTGGGCTCGGGCACCATCTCGACCCCTGACGATACGGGGATGGGCAGTCTTCTGGAGCTGACGCGCGGCGGCAAACAACCGGTCGTCCTGCCCAACGGCGAAAGCCGCACCTTCCTGGAGGACGGCGACGCCCTTCATCTGCGCGGTCGGGCCGTGCGCGAAGGCTTCGTCTCCATCGGCTTCGGGGAATGCGTCGGCGTGATCGAGCCTGAAACGGCTTAAGGCGGCCGCGCCTCAGCGTGCGTCTGCCGCAATCAAGGCGCGCACGTCGTCCGAAAAGGCGGCGGCCGTGTCGCCCAGATAGAGCATGTGCCCGGACTCATAGTCGCGAATGGTCGTCCTGTCGGCGGGCACGCCTGCCTGTCTTAGAGCGTCCTTGGCGGCGGCGGGGGTCGTGACCAGATCGAAATAGCCGCTGGCGACCAGGACGCGCAGGTCGCCGTTCCGGCGCATGGCCGTGGCCAGATCGGCGGCGAAGGACTGGCCCTCTGGCACGCCCGTCCGCTTCCAATTCCAGCCGAACAGCAGGTTGCGCCAGACGATGGCGCCGTAGGGGCGATCCATGCGCACCTTCAGGTCCTTCGCCAGCATCTGATGAAAGGCGGAGACAAATCCCGGCACATAGCGGCCCATGGCGGGGTCATCGGCCACGGGTTCGCCGCCGTCGCCCGCCAGCGGCAGGGTGTAGCGTCCGTCATAGAGCCCCACCGCCAGCCCTTGGTCCGCCAGCAGCAGTTGGGAGAAGGCGCGCGTCGACAGCACCAGAGTCTCGGGCCAGGCCTCGGCCGGCACGCCGGTATAGCGGATCAATCGAGCGACGACGGCGGCGCGTTCCGCTTGGCTCAGCGCGCCGGTGGCGGCCTTCTCGACGGCGTTCAGATAGTCGCCGGTGGCGAAGGCCGAGACCTCGGCGTCGAAATCGGCCAGGCTTCGCCCGCCGCGTTCGATCCGCCCGTGGCTCCAGGCCGTGGCCGCCATGGCCGGAAGGTTCAGCGCCGCCGCACGCGCGGGGCCGGGGCCTGCACCCTGGCCGTTGAGGCTGGACCCCAGCAGGATGATCCCGTTGATCGTGATGCCGCGCATGACCCCGGAATAGGTGGTCGGCCCGCCCATCAGAGCGCGGGGCAAAAGGGCGGCGCGGGCGCTGCCGTAGCTTTCGCCCATCAGGTACTTCGGCGCGTTCCAACGGCCGTTGGCGCTGAGCCACAGCTCGATGAACTGAGCGATGCTCTCAGCGTCCTGGTCGACGCCGTAGAAATCCTCAGGCTCGCCGACGCCGACGATGCGGCTGAAGCCGGTGCCGATGGGGTCGATGAAGACCAGGTCCGCCACGTCCAGCAGGCTATCCGGGTTGTCGACGACGCCGAAGGGCGGAACATTGCTGGGGTTGACCTCACGATCCAGTTGCACCCGGCGCGGGCCGACCACGCCCATGTGCAACCATAGCGAGGACGAGCCGGGGCCGCCGTTGAAGACGAAGATGACAGGGCGATCGGCGGGCGCGTCATCCTTCACATAGGCGAAGCTGAACAGGGCGGCGGTCGGCTGATCTCGACCATTGCGCAACAGGGTCTCGCCGGCGGTCGCCGTATAGGCGATGTGCTGACCCCGGATTTGCGTCTGGTGGCGGGTGACGAAGGGCGCGAGGGCGGTCACGCCGTCATGCGCCGCCGGCGCCTGCGGGATCGCCGTCGCGGCGGGCATGGCCGCCAGACAAAGGCTCGCGGCGAGGCCGCCGATCACCGCGCCTGCGGCGTTCCTGTATAGGCCCATGAACGTCCCAGCCTTCCCAAGCGGATCACCAGATCATTGTGCCGGGCGGACGCCGGACGTTCTTTGCAAAAGCATCGAGGCTGGCGGGGAGATTGCAAATGACATGCGCGCCTGAGGCAGGCGAAGCAGCTTCTATGCGTGGTACGCGCAGGTTGGTTCGAGTGATTGCGTTCCTGTTCAACACACTGAGTGATCTATGCGCAGAACCATGCCTGCAAGAGAGAACGGAGCGAGGCGCGCCCACCGACGCAGCGTGTTCGCATAACCCTGCCGACGGCATGACGCTAAGATTTCATTCCACGACTGGGGAGGTTGGCATGAGGCGGCGGACGGTGCGTTTGGGTCTGGCGGCGGGCATGGCGATGCTGGCGGCCATGGGGAGCGCCTACAGCGTCGCTCGAGCCGATGTCGCGAGCCTCTCAGAAACGCGAGCCGTCCCGGAGCACCCGGTCGAGACGCGCCACAGCGTGCAGGTCGACGGGCGAACCCTGGACTATGTCGCAGAGGTGGGGCGCATCGCCATCCGTGATGTCGAAACCGCTCAGGCGCGCGGCTACATGGGCTACATCGCCTATCGGGTCGAGGGCGTCGCGCCTCGTCCGGTGATTTTCGTCTGGAACGGCGGTCCCGGGTCGAACTCGACCATCCTGCATTTCGAAGTCGCCGGGCCGAGGCGGGGGGAGGGCGATCGCCTGGTCGAGAACCCCGAGACCTGGTTGGAGGATGCGGACCTCGTCTTCGTCGATCCCATCGGCACGGGTTTCAGCCGACCGGTCAGCGCCGAGGCGGCCGGAGAATTCTACGGCACGGTTGGCGACGTCGCTTCGGTCACGGAGTTCGTCCGCGCGTGGCTTCTGCAGCACGCTGCGGAAGAGCGGCCGGTCATCCTGGCGGGGGAAAGCTGGGGCGCGGGGCGCGCCGCAAGCGTCGGCTACAGGCTGATCCGGCAAGGCGTCCCGGTGAAGGGACTGGTCCTGATCTCCGGCGGTGACGGCCTGACGACCGAATATCTGCCCAGGCCCATGGCGACTGCGCTGCGTCCCATCGATCTGGCCCCTGTCGCCCTGTATCACCGCCGCCTCGATCCCGCCTTGGGCGCCGATGTCGAGACCGTGAGGGCGCGCGCCCGCGCCTGGATCGAGCAAACCTATCTGCCCGCCTTGCAGAGCCAGGACATGAGCGCAGTCGAACGGGCCGCGGTGGCGGTCGACCTGGCGCGTTTCACCGGCGTGCCGCTCGATTCCATCGACCTTGCGATGCTCAGCTTCACGCCGCGCCAGCATCTGCGCGGCCTGCTGGCGGATGCAGGTCGGACGCTGAACATCTTTGACATGCGCCTGACCGAAGAGCCGCGCTCCGACTTCCGCAAGGCTATCGACCGTTATCTGCGGCATGACCTGGGGTATCGGACGGATCTGCCCTACCTTGGCCTCCAGGCGGCGGAGGCCGGTTACGCGCCGTTTGATCGCTATCCTCAGAGCGTGGGCTCCCGTTGGAATTACGCCACCATCGACGCCACGCCGGAGCAGGTTGAGACAGCCATCCGCGAGGCGGTTCAGAAGGGCGGAGGCCCCCCGCGTATCGGACCGCCTTTGCCGGGCACCGAAGAAGCCGTGGCGCAGGAACCCGACCTGAGAGTGCTGGTCGCTTCGGGTCGCTATGATTCCCTGGCGAGTTGCGCCCGTGACGAGGCGCTGAAGCTTCGATTGCCGGAGCCCCTGGCGGCGGCGATGACGTATCGTTGTTACAACGGCGGTCATATGTTCTATCGGGACGAAGAGGCGCGGCGGCTTTTTCGTCAGGACCTCGCCGATATCGTCTCGTCCAGCCTGAACGACTGACGGGTTGAAAGCCGTTTGAAACCCGCAACGCCAGCAAGCGCTGGAACCTTCCGCCTGGTCGCGCATCCAATGTCTGGGGATGACTGCAGATGGCCAGGAGGACGGGCATGGACGGGTCACGGACCGAGGAGGCTGCAGGGCCGGACTTCAGCCGAGGCGTAGCGATCACGCAGGCGCCGCTGGACGGGTTTCTGGCGGGACATGTCAGCGGCGAGCCCGTTCTGCTGGTGCGGCGGACCGATGGTTTCTGGGCCGTAAGCGCGACCTGCACCCATTACGGCGGCCCCTTGAGCGAAGGCCTGGCGGTCGGCGATACGGTGCGCTGTCCCTGGCATCATGCCTGTTTTGACCTGCGTAGCGGCGAGGCGCTGGCCGCGCCCGCGATGAGTCCGCTGGACGCCTGGCGCGTCGAAATCGAAGGCGACCTGGTGTTCGTGCGCGCGAGAGAAAAGACGTCGCTGCCGACGACGCCCGCGCAGCCGGCGCATCCCGGGCGCATCGTGATTATCGGCGGGGGCGCGGCGGGGTTTGCAGCGGCGGAGATGCTGCGGCGGCGCGGCTATCAGGGAAGCCTCGCTCTCCTGAGCGCGGATGATGCGCCGCCATGCGACCGGCCCAATCTGTCGAAGGACTATCTGGCGGGAACAGCGCCCGAAGACTGGATTCCGCTGAAACCGCCGGAATTCTATGCCGAGCACGCTATCGACCTGCGCCTGGGTTTCGAAGTGGCCCGGGTGGATCTTCCGGCGCAGGAGGCGGTCGGGCCCAACGGCGAACGCATCGGCTATGACGCCCTGCTGTTGGCGACCGGAGCGGAACCGATCCGACTGAAAGGGCCGGACTTCGAGCGGAACAATGTTTACGTCCTGCGCTCGCTGGCCGACGCTCGGGCCATCATCGCGGCGACGCATCATGCTCGCTGCGTCGTGATCGTCGGGGCAAGCTTCATCGGACTGGAGGCCGCCGCATCGTTGCGGGCGCGGGGGCTGGAGGTGCATGTCGTCGCTCCGGAATCGACGCCGCTGGAACGCGTCATGGGGCAGGGGCTCGGCGCCTTCGTGCGGAACCTGCATGAACAACAGGGCGTGCGTTTTCACCTGGACGCCACGGCCGTGGCCTTTGACGGCGACAGGGTGACCCTGGCCGACGGGACGCGTCTGGATGCGGATTTCGTGGTGCTGGGGGTCGGCGTGCGGCCTCGGCTGCAACTGGCGATCGACGCCGGGCTGGCGGTCGACGGCGGGGTGATCGTCGATCGGATGATGCGCGCCAGCCATCCCGGCGTTTACGCCGCCGGGGACATCGCTCGCTATCCCGGGCGAGTTGCCGGCGAGGCCTGGCGCATCGAACACTGGGTCGTGGCCGAGCGTCAGGGGCAGGTCGCCGCCCTGAACATGCTGGGCGAGCCGACGGAGTTCATCGACGCTCCCTTCTTCTGGAGCCAGCACTACGATCAGGCGATCCGCTACGTCGGCCACGCGCAAGCCTGGGACGCCATTCGCCTCGACGGCTCAATCGAGAACGCTGACGCCACCGTCCGTTTCGAAGCCGGCGACCGTCTGCTCGCCGCCGCGACGCTCGGCCGTGATCTGGAGAGTTTGCGGATCGGCGAGGAGTTGAGAGGCTGAAGATGGCGATCTTGGGGATGGGCCGTGTCGGCGCGGATTGAAGATTACGCGCTGATCGGAGACTGCGAGACCGGAGCCTTGGTCTCAAGAACCGGCTCTGTGGATTGGCTGTGCTGGCCGCGCTTCGATTCCGGGGCCTGTTTCGCCGCGCTGTTGGGCGAGCCCCGCCACGGTCGATGGAAGATCGCGCCGACCGACCCGACGGCGCGGGTCACGCGCCGCTACGAGCCCGACACCCTGATCCTGGAAACGACGTTCGAGACCGAGACGGGGACGATCGCTCTCGTCGACTTCATGTCGTTACGCGGACGAGATTCGAACCTGATCCGCAGCGTCGTCGGCAAGACCGGGTTCGTCGAGATGGACATGGAGTTGATCCTTCGCTTCGGATACGGCGCGACGCTGCCCTGGGTGACCCGAGGCGATGACGGCGCCCTGAAGGCGGTCGCTGGTCCGGACATGGTCATCCTGCGCACGCCGGCGCCGATCCGCGGCGAAGGCCTGTCGACAGTGGCGCGCTTCACCATCAGCGCGGGCGAAACCATGCCTTTCGTCCTGACCTACGGCCCGTCCCATCGGCCGGTCCCCAGGGCCGTTGATCCCGAGGCCGCCCTGCAGGCCACGCGAAGCTTCTGGTCGCGCTGGGCGGTGCGGGGCAAGGTCAAAGGCCCCTATGCACAGCCTATCCAACGCTCGCTGCTGACGCTCAAGGCCCTGACCTATGCTCCGACCGGCGGATTGGTCGCGGCCCCGACGACCTCCCTGCCGGAGGCCTTGGGCGGGACGAGAAACTGGGACTATCGCTATTGCTGGATTCGTGACGCCACCCTGACCTTGCTGGCGCTGATGAACGCCGAGCATTTCACGGAAGCCGGCGCCTGGGTCCGATGGCTTCAGCGCGCTGTGGCCGGCGCGCCCGACGAGATGCAGATCATGTACGGCCTCGCCGGAGAGAGGCGGCTGATGGAATGGGGCGCCGACTGGCTGCCGGGATATGAGGCCGCCGCGCCGGTTCGGATCGGCAATGCGGCGCACCAGCAGTTCCAGCTCGACGTCTACGGCGAGCTGATGGACGCCTTTCATCAAGCGCGACGCTGGGGCTTGGTCGAGGACAGCAGTTGGGCGTTGGAACGCGCAGTGGTCGCTCACGTCGCCAAGGTCTGGGATCAGCCGGACGAAGGCATATGGGAGGTGCGCTCCGGGCCTCATGACTTCACCTTCTCCAAGATCATGGCCTGGGTCGTGATGGATCGGGCCGTCAGGGCGGTGGAGGATCATGGGCTCGACGGGCCGGTCGGCGAATGGCGCGCTCTGCGTCAGACCATCAAGACGTCGGTGTTCCAGAACGGCTTAGACGCCGCGACCGGGGCGTTCAAACGGGCCTATGACGATCCCAGTCCTGACGCCAGCCTGTTGCTGATCGGCGATCTGGGCTTCGTAGCCCATGATGATCCGTGCTTCGCCGCTACGGTCGCCGCCGTCGAGCGAGAATTGCTGACGCCCGAGGGTTTCGTCAGGCGCTATGACAGCTTCCGCGTGCACGACGGTCTGCCCCCTGGCGAAGGGGCCTTTCTCCCTTGCAGCTTCTGGCTGGCCGACGCCTACGTCATGCTCGGCCGGATCGACGACGCGAGGTGTCTGTTCGAGCGCCTGCTCGGGCTGTGCAACGACGTCGGCCTGTTGTCCGAGGAGTATGATACGGGGGCCGGGCGGCTGGTCGGCAATTTCCCGCAGGCCTTCTCACACGTCGGCCTGTTGAATACGGCGCAGAACCTGACGCGAAGCGCCAAGCCCAGTCTTCAGCGCGCGGGGCGACGCACGGCGTCATGATCGTGAGGGTGTGGAGCCGGCGGGCAGGACGAACCGCCTGACCGCATGGGCGAACCCGTCGTTCTCATTGCTGTCGGTCACGACGTCGGCCTTTGCCTTGACCGCCTCGCTGGCGTTGCCCATGGCGATGGACAGGCCGCTCTTGCTGAACATCATCACATCCGTAGGCATGTCGCCGATGGCCGCGACCTGCTCGGGCGCGATGTTCAGTCGCCGGGCCAGGGCGAGCACGACGGCGCCCTTGTTGGCCTGAGGATGAGTCACATCGAGGAAGTGCGGTTCCGAACGAGCCGCGCTGACCCGATCGCCAAGCCTATGGCGAACCGCCGTCTCGCAGCGGGCGACCAGAGGCAGGTCATCGGAGACGCCGACGATCTTCAGGGCCTGGCCCAGATCATCGTCGCTGAAGTCGCTCACGACCTTGGCGTCAAACTGCAGGATCCAGGCCTCGCGCGCCACATGCGGTCCATGAGGGTTGCGGACCAGCCAGTCCTTTTCCGTGTAGAGCCAGACGTCCAGCCCCTGATCGCGCAGCAGGTGCACGGTCGCCCTGGCCGTCTCGACGCCGATCATATGACGCCGGATCACGGACAGATCGGGCCGCACGTAAAGCCCGCCATTGAAGCCGATCAGAACGCCCTGCAAGGCCAAGGGCCGGATCAGCATCCGCATACCGCGCGGCGGCCGGGCGCTGGTCAACGCCAGGGCGATCCCCGCAGCGGCCAAGTCTCGCGACGCCTGCATCGCAGCCTCGGTCAGAACCTTTTCCCGTGTGACCAGGGTGCCGTCCACATCCGCCAGCAACAGGCGTATGTCCGGGCGGTCCCTCATGGTTGAGGCGACGGCGACATGGGGTCGATCGCCTCGGCGCCTTCGATGTGCCCTCCAAAGCCGAAGCGCATGGCGGACAGCATGCGCTCGGCAAAGGTATGATCCTTGCGTGAACGGAAGCGCGCATAGAGGGCGGTGGACAGCACGTCCACCGGGGCGGCTTCCTCGATAGCCGCCTCCACGGTCCAGCGACCCTCGCCGGAATCCTGGACGTATCCCGAATAGTCGCTGAGCTGGCCGTCCTTGACCAGGGCGGCTGCCCCCAGGTCGAGCAACCAGGAGGCGATGACGCTGCCCCGCCGCCATACCTCGGCGATCTCCGCCAGGTTCAAGGTGTAGCGCTCGTCTTCGGGAAGGTCCTCGGAGTTCTTGTTGCGCAGGATGTTGAATCCTTCGGCATAGGCCTGCATCAGGCCGTACTCGATGCCGTTGTGCACCATCTTGACGAAGTGTCCGGCGCCCGTCGGGCCCGCATGGATATAGCCGCGCTCGGCCGTCGAAGGCTGGCCGTCGCGCCCTGGCGTGCGGGGGATGTGGCCGAAACCCGGGGCCAGGGCGGCGAAGATCGGATCGAGACGGGCGACGGCTTCCGGCGGGCCGCCGATCATCATGCTGTAGCCGCGATCCAGGCCCCAGATCCCGCCCGAAGTGCCGCAATCGACATAGGCCACGCCCTTGTCGGCCAGTGCTTTGGCCCGGCGAATGTCGTCCTTGTAGAAGCTGTTGCCGCCGTCGATGATGGCATCGCCGGGCGCGAGCAGGTCGCGCAACTGCTGAACGGTGTCCTCAGTGGCCTGACCGGCGGGCAGCATCAGCCACACCGCGCGGGGCTTCTGCAGCTTCTCGACCAGATCCGTTAGAGAGACGGCGGCCGTGGCGCCCTCGCTCGCCAGGATGTCGCGCGCCTTGGCGTCCAGGGCGTAGACGACGCAATCGTGACCTGCGGCCATCAGGCGACGGGTCATGGCGCCGCCCATGCGGCCCAGTCCGACCATGGCGATCTGCATGACGGCCTTCCTTCTCTACGAGCGGCGCGGATTTGCGAGATGGACGTCGCGCCGGCGGGCGAGGGCGACGAACAGCTTGTCAAAGGCGTCGGTGAACTGGCGAACGCCGTCGACTACCAGTGCGTCGGTGGCGGCCTGCATCGACACGCCGTGCTGCTCCAGGGCGATGAGCAGGGCGCGGGCATCGTCCACGCCGCGCTCGATGGCGTCGGGGACGACGACCCCGTGATCGCGGAAGGCGTCCAGGGTCGCCGGGGGCAGGGTGTCGACGGTGTCGCGACCGATCACCGCCTCGGCATAAAGGGTGTCCTTGTAGGCCGGGTTCTTGGTGCTGGTGGAAGCCCATAGCAGGCGCTGGGTCCGCGCGCCGGCGGCGGCCAGAGTCTGCCAGCGAGGACTGGAGAACAGGGCCTGGTAGCGATTGTAGGCCAGGGTGGCGCTGGCGATGGCGGCCTGGCCGCGCAGCCCGTCCGCCAGAGCCTTGTCCTCCAGCGCGTCCAGTCGCTTGTCGACCTCGGTGTCGATCCGGCTGAGGAAGAAGCTGGCCACGCTGGCGATGCGCGACAGGTCGCCGCCCGCCTGTCGCCATTGTTCGAGGCCGGAGAGGTAGGCTTCGACCACCTGTTCATAGACCGCCAGGGAGAACAGCAGGGTGATGTTGATGTTCAGACCGCGCCCGGTCAGTTCGCGGATCGCGGGGATGCCCGCCGGGGTCGCCGGAACCTTGATCATGACATTGGGTCGGTCGATCGCCTGATGCAGACGCATGGCTTCGACGATGGTGGCCTGGGTGTCATCCGCCAGATAGGGCGAGCATTCCAGGCTGATGTAGCCGTCTCGCCCCTCCGTCCTGTCGAAGACCGGACGCAGGACCGCCGCCGCCGCCTGAATGTCGGCGATGGCCAGGTGTTCGTAGATGTCCGAAACGCTGTGGTCGCCCTTGGCCAGGAAGGCGCTGATCGCCTCGGCGTACTCGTCGGTCCCCGCGATGGCTTTCTCGAAAATCGAGGGGTTGGAGGTGACGCCCTTTAGGCCGTCGTCGTCGATCAGGGCCTTCAAGCCGCCGTCCTGGATCAGACTGCGCTTCAGATAGTCGAGCCAGATCGCCTGACCGCAGGCTTCGAGCTGTCGGAGCGGTGTCATACGCCCTGTCCCTTTGCTGTGATCAACTGAGCCTTGGCGGCTTCAAACACGGCGTCCGCCGTAAAGCCGAACCGGGCCATCAGATCGTCGGCCGGCGCCGAGGCGCCGAAACTTCTCATGCCGATCCGTGCGCCCGCGGACCCGACATAGCGGTCCCAACCGATCACCGCGCCGGCCTCGACCGAAACGCGCGCCATGACGCCGGGCGGCAGGACGCTGTCGCGATAGGCCAGGTCCTGTTGCTCGAACAGTTCCCAGGACGGCATGCTGACGACTCGAGCGTCGACGCCCTGTTGTGTCAGCCTCTTGAACGCCGCCACGCAGACGGCGACCTCGCTGCCGGCGCCGATCAGGATCACCTCCGGATCGTCGGCCCGAGAGCCCGCCATGACATAGGCGCCGCGCGCCAGCCCCTGGGCGGAGGCGTAAAGGGTGCGATCGAACGTCGGCAGGGCTCGGCGGCTGAGCACCAGACAGACGGGCTGGTCCTTGAGGGTCCCGATGACGCGCCAGGCCTCCACGACTTCATTGGCGTCGGCGGGACGAAGCACGATCAGGTTCGGGATGGCGCGCAGGCCGACCAGTTGCTCAATGGACTGGTGGGTCGGCCCGTCTTCGCCCAGGCCGATGGAGTCGTGGGTATAGATGTAGATGACCGGCAGCCGCATCAGGGCGGCCAGGCGGATCGACGGCTTCATGTAGTCGGAGAAGATCAGGAAGCTGGAGCCGTAGGCGCGAAGTCCGGACAGGGCCATGCCGCTGAGCACGGCTCCCATGGCGTGCTCGCGAATTCCGAAATGCAGGTTGCGGCCAGCATAGGCGCCGACCTCGAAGTCGCCCGCCGCCTCGAATGTCAGATTGGTCTTGGTCGAGGGCGACAGATCCGCCGAGCCGCCTACCAGCCAGGGATAGTGCGCGGCGACAGCGTTGAGCGCCTGGGCCGACGACGCTCGACTGGCCAGGCCCTTGGCGTCGGCGGGGAAGACGGGGAGGGCGGCGTCCCAGCCTCGCGGCGCCTCGCCCCTGGCCATCTGGTCCAACTGAGCCGCCAGATCGGGATGCTGGACGCGATAGGCGTCATAACTTTCCCCCCATGCCGTTCGCGCCGCTCGTCCGCGCCGGCCGACGCCTGCGTCGAAATGGGCGCGCACACCGTCGGGAATCAGGAAATGCGCGTCTTCGGGCCAACCGTAGCGACGCTTGGCCAGACGGACTTCTTCCTCGCCCAGGGGTTCGCCGTGCGCCGCGCTGGTGTCCTGCTTATGCGGCGCGCCATAGCCGATATGACTGTTGACGATAATCAGGGTCGGCGTGCTGTCGTGCTCGCGAAAGGCTTGCAAGGCCTCGGCCATGCGCTCCACGTCATTGGCGTCGCCGACATGGAGCACGTTCCAGCCATAGGCCAGGAAGCGCGCCGCCACGTCCTCCGTGAACGTCAGGTCCGTGTGACCCTCGATGGTGATGGTGTTGCAGTCATAGATCCAGCAGAGGTTGCCCAGCATCAGATGACCGGCGATCGAGGCCGCCTCGCTGCTGACGCCCTCCATCAGGTCGCCGTCGCTGCACAGCACATAGACGTCATGGTCGAAGATGGTGAAGCCGGGCCGGTTGAAATGCGTGGACAGCCAGCGTTCGGCGATGGCCATGCCCACGCTGGTTCCGCAGCCCTGACCCAGCGGTCCAGTGGTCGTCTCCACTCCAGTCGTATGGCCGTATTCGGGATGGCCGGGACATCGGCTGTCCAGTTGCCGAAAGGCCTTGATGTCGTCGAGCGAGACGGACGGGGTGTCGAGGCGTTCGTGATCCGGGCCGCACTGTCGGACTCCGGTCAGATGCAGGATCGAATAGAGAAGCATCGAGGCGTGACCGTTGGAAAGCACGAAGCGGTCGCGGTTCAGCCAGAGCGGGTCCGTGGGATCGTAACGCAGGACGCGCTGCCACAAGGTGTAGATGACCGGCGCCAGGGCCATCGGCGTGCCGGGATGCCCGGATTCCGCCTTCTGCACGGCGTCCATCGACAAGGTGCGTATGGTGTCGATGCAGAGCTGATCGATTGAAGCCGTGTTCGGCTTCAATATCTCTTCGGCGACGGTCATGACATTCTGTCTCGCCTGATTGCGATGCGGACGCCCCCGATCGAAACTCGTGAGAGAAGGCGAGGTTGCACCGTTCCCGGCCGATCGGATGAGAGCCGTGGGAACCTTTGGATGCGGCCTGCCGTTGGCCGACAGGCCGAGGGGATCGCCATGAGGCAAGGGCAGGAGGTCGAGGATGGGCGATAGGGGAGCCGAACAATTCCGGGTCGGGGACCGAGTGAGCTGGAACTCGGAAGCCGGTCGCGTCAGCGGCACGATCATTCGAGTCCACACCCAGGACGTCGACTACAAAGGCCACATCCACCACGCCCGTCCGTCCGAACCTCAGTACGAGATCAAGAGCAGCAAGACAGATCACATCGCCCTTCATCGCGGCGCGGTCCTGACGCGCCTGAACGACTGACGCTGAGGATGGCCGAAGATTTCCGGCGGCCCTTTTTCACGATCGGCCATTCCACGCGTTCCATTGAGGAAATGGCGGAGCTGCTTCGCGACGCCGGAGCTGAAATCGTCGTCGATGTCCGCAAGATGCCGCGCTCGCGCGCCAATCCGCAGTTCAATACCGACGTCCTGCCGCAGGCGTTGGAACCGTGGGGGATCGGCTATCGTCACCTCGCGGCGCTGGGCGGCCTGCGCGGGCGTGAACGTCAATGGTCTGCGTCGCCGAACACCCTGTGGCGCAACCGGAGTTTTCGGAACTACGCCGACTACGCCTGACGACTGCGTTCCGGCTCGGCCTTGTCGAACTGCTCGAGCTGGGTCGACGACGAACCTGCGCCGTCATGTGTTCGGAAGCGCTCTGGTGGCGATGTCACCGTCGGATCATCGCTGACTATCTGCTCGCTGACGGGGCCGAGGTCTTCCACATCATGGGGTCCGGCCAGACGACTACCGCCACCCCGACGCCCGGCGTCAGGCGGGTCGCCGACGGGTTGATCTATCAAGAGCCCGGCGACGAGCATCAAGGTATGACCGAGGGGATTCCGACCTAATCCAGCGTTGTGCGCGAGCGCCACAGCGCCAAGGTCGAGATGATCAGGACAAACAGTCCCAGCGCCAACAGGTTCGGTCCCATGTCTGAGAGGGTCTGCTGCTTGAGGAGGGCGCCGCGCACGATCCTCAGGAAATGCGTGATCGGCAGGACATTGCCGATGTACTGGGCCCAGACAGGCAGGCCGTAGAAGGGGAAGGCGAAACCCGACAGGAAGATCGACGGCATCATGTAGAAAAAGGACATCTGCATGGCCTGCAGTTGGCTCTTGGCAAGGGTCGAGATCAGATAGCCGAGCGCCAGATTGCCCAGGATGAACAGGCTGACCCCGAAGGTCAGGGCGATCCAGCCCGCCGCAGTCTGCGCCATAGGCACGCTGAACAGAACGCGAGCGACGACCAGGATGACGGCGGTCTGGACGATGCCGACCAGGACATAGGGCGTCAGCTTGCCGACCATGATCTCTATCGGCGTGGCTGGGGTGGAAAGCAGCGCCTCCATGGTGCCGCGCTCGCGTTCTCGGGTCACGGCCATGGCGGTCATCATCACCAGCGTCATGGACAGGATGACGCCCAGCAGGCCGGGCACGATGTTGTAGGCGGTGATGTTCTCGGGATTATAGAGACGGCGCGTCACCACCTCGAACGGCGGAGAGGTCGAGGGTCTGGCCGCAGCGCCGATCAACTGCCGATCAAGCGCATTGTCGGGCAGGGCGGCGACGGCGCCCAATGCGCTGGCGGCCGACACAGGATCGGAGGCGTCCACTTCGACCAGGACCTGAGCCTGGTCGCCTTTCAGCACCCGTTCGGTGAAGTCGGGCGGAATGGTCAGGCCCAGCATGACCTGGCCGCGTCGCAGCAGGGCGTCCATCTCATCGGTCGAGCGGGGCAGGTAGCGCACATCGACGTAGCTGGTGCGCTCCATCGCCGAGACCACAGCGTTGGCGGTCGCGCTGTGGTCGCTGGAGAAGACAGCCGCCGGCAGATGCCGAGGGTCCATGTTGATGGCGTAGCCGAACAGCAGCAACTGCACGAGCGGCATCAGCAGGATCATGGCGTAGGTGATCCGGTCCCGGCTGAGCTGGGTGAATTCCTTGGTCAGGACCGCATAGATTCGCAGCAAGGCGCCGGTCATGCGTCATGTCCTTCCTGGACGCTTTCCGTCTCGCGGCTCATCAGTTGGATGAAGACGTCCTCCAGGGACGGCTTGACCTCGGTCCAGCGATAAGGGGCCTGACGATAGGGAGCCAGGGCCTGCTCCAGCGCGGCGCGGTCTACGCCGCTGACATGAACCGCCGCGCCGAAGGCCGAGGCGCTGACCACGCCGGCCTGGGTCGCCAGACGGTGGGCCAGGTGGTCGATATCGGGGCCTTCGCCGTTGAAGGTGATCAGGTTCGAGCGGTCTATGATCTCTTCGCCCGTCCCGCGCGCGATCAGTTCGCCATGCAGGATGTAGCCGATATCATGGCAACGCTCGGCCTCATCCATGTAGTGGGTCGACACGAGGACGGTCAGACCCTCTGCGGCGAGGGCGTGAATCTCATCCCAGAATTCGCGCCTGGCCTTGGGATCGACTCCGGCCGTCGGCTCATCCAGCAACAGGAGCTTCGGCTCGTGCAGGGTCGCGGCGGCGAGAGCCAGCCGCTGTTTCCAGCCGCCGGACAGGGCGCCCGCCAACTGGTCGCGGCGCTCGGCCAGGCCCAGTCGCTTCAGCGCCCGATCCACGCGGTCGGCGCGATCATCAAGACCATAGACGCGTGCGACGAAGACCAAGTTCTCGTTGATGGTCATGTCGTCGTACAGTGAGAACCGCTGGGTCATGTAGCCAGTTTGACGCTTGATCCGGCTGCTCTCGGTTCGGAAGTTGAGCCCCAGGACCTCGCCTTCGCCGCTATCCGGGGTCAGCAGGCCGCACAGCAGGCGCAGCGTGGTCGTCTTGCCTGAGCCGTTCGGGCCGAGAAAGCCCGTGATCCGCCCCTCGTCCACGGCGATGGAGACGTCGCGCACCACACGTTTGTCGCCGAACGACTTGTTCAGACCTCTGACGTCGATGACCCGGCTCATCGGCGAGCGGGGGGAGTTTTCAGGGGCGTGACGTCGATTGGCTGGCCTGGCGTCAGCGCGCGCGGGGCTGAGGGCGCAGCTTCCACCAGGAAGACCAGCTTGTCGCGCGCAGTCAGGCTGTAGATGATCGGGGGCGTGTATTCCGGGCGGCTGGCGACGTAGTTGACGCGCGCCGTCATGCCCGAAGCGCAGCCGTCGCAGGCGATGGCGACCGTGACGCCCGGCGGATAGGCGCTCACCACGGCCTGGGGCACATAGAAGCGCACCTTGACCTGATCGTCGGGGACCAGGCTGATGATCGGCGCATTGGCGGCGGCCCATTCGCCGGCTTGATACATGACATCCTCGACCCGCGCGGCGATCGGGGCGACGGGCGAGAGCTGGCTGAGCTGGCGGCGGGCGTCGACCACCCCCGCCTGGCTGCCCTGAATGGCGGCGCGGCTGGCGGCGATGCGGGCGGCGGCGGCGTCCACGTCGGTTCGGGCGGCGTCTCTGCGCCGCTGGGCGCCGGCGGCAGCGGTTCGGGCCTGGTCGAGTTGCTGGCCCGCGACCGATCCCGTCTTTTCTTGCTCCGCCGCGAGATAGCGGGCCAGGTCGGAGCCCGTACGGTCCACGTCCACGTCAGCCGCGGCCAGATCGGCGCGAGCCTTGTTCAGAGCGGCGACGTCGGCCTCCAGTTGCGCCTGCCCCTGATCGACCTGGGCGATCGCCTGATCGGCGCGCGCGCCCAGGGATGTAGGATCGATGCGGAAAAGGGGGGCGCCGGCCTCGACACGCTGACCGCGCACGACGTTCAGGGTGTCCACCACACCCGCCACGGGGGCGGACATGTAGAGGTTCTGGCTCACGACATAGCCGGTAAACATCGGGGTGTCTGACGACCGCCGATCGGACAGGCTCCAGACCAGCAGGGTGCAGGCTGCGCCTCCAACAACCAGGCCGATGACAAGAGGGCGGCGTGCGATGCGTCGACGGCGTTGTGCAGTGTCGGCCATCTAGAGCCCTCCCGCATCGGCGATGCGACGGTCGTCCCAACCGCCGCCGAGCGCCTTGAAAAGCGCCACCACGTCCAGATCGACCGCCCCCTGCGCCTGGATGCGTGCGTCGGAGGCGTCCAGGAAGGAGGCGCGCGCCGCCAGCAGGTCCAGCGCGGTCGCCAGTCCTGCGTTCTGTTGAGCCTGAAGGGTCGTCCATTGGTCGCGAGCGGCGGATTCGGCGGCTCTGATTTGCTCCTCTCGGACGCGGTCGGCCTCCAGCCGGCTCAAGGCGTCCTCGACGTCCTTCAGCGCGATCAGCACCGCGCCCTGATAGGAGAGAAGAGCTTCCTGCGCCTGGGTCTGACGCAGGTCCACCGTCGCGCGCCGCCGTCCGCCGTCGAACAGCGGGAGCATGAGAGCGGCGCCCGCCGTGGGTTGCAGGCTGTCGGACGAGATCAGCGTGCTGAGAGAGCTCGAGACCAGATGGATCGCGCCGGTCAGGCTGATCGAAGGATACAGGTCGGCGACAGCCACGCCGATCTCGGCGGTGGCGGCGGCGAGGTTTCGTTCGGCCGCCCGGACATCCGGCCGTCGCCGCAACAGATCCGACGGTAGGCCGACCGGAATGACGGCGGGCGCGGTCGGCGCGGCCTGGGTCTCGGCCAGATCGTTGATCAGCGCCCTAGGCGGCCGGGCCAGAAGGACCGCCAGGGCGTGCGCCTGCGCGGTGCGCTGGGCGACGAGATCCTCGCGCGCGGCGGTGATGGATGCTCTGTCGCGTTCGGCGGTGCGTTCATCTAGAGTCGACGTCAGGCCATGGCGTCGGCGGATTTGATGGAAAAGCAGGGCGTCGTCTCGCACTTCTTGAAGCGCGTCGGCCACGGCGATGCGCTGATCCAGGGCGCGATAGTCCAGATAGGCCCGCGCGACTTCAGCCGTCAGGATGATTTCGGCGTCACGCCGGCTCCAGACCGCCGATGCTGTGCGAGCATCCGCCGTCTCCAGCGCCCGTCGACCGGCCCCGAACAGGTCCAGCTCCCACGAGGCGTCGAAACCGGTCTGGTAGGTCTCGAACGCCGTCCCCGGCGCGCCGATCGGTTCGGAACCCGGAGTCCCTGACTCGCCCAGAAGCGCGGCGATGGAGGTGGTCTTGCTAAGCCGGGTGTAGCCGCCCTGTGCGTCGGCCGAGATGGTGGGCGCGGTGGCGGCTCCGACGATGCGCGCCTGGTGTCGGGCTTCCTCGACCCGCAGCGCCGCCTGATGCAAATCCAGGTTGGAGGCCCGCGCCTCGTCGACCAGGCGATCCAGCATGGGATCGTGGAACGTTCGCCACCAGGCAGGGGCGGGCTGACCGGTAGGCTCGCCGTGCGAGAAGGCCGCAGGCGTCGCCAGGGTCGGTTCGCTGTAGTTCGGGCCAGCCATGCAGGCCGCCAACAACACGGAAAGCATGGCCGGCGCAGCGAGACGAGCGGCGAGGGTCTCCGAACCCATGCGCGGCGCTGTCTTCGTCATCCTCGGCCCCTCAGCATCATGTCGACGCCTGATCCAAGCTGTACGGCTACGGAGTTATAACGTCGCTTCCAGCGCAATGGTCGCATCGCGCCCGCGAAGAGGCAGAATTTGTTACGCGATCTATCTGGCGGACTTCCTATAAGCGAACCGGACATTCTGGATATGGGGATGTGGCGGTGCTGTCCGTCGTAAGTGAAAGTCTCCAGTGGGTGCAGGAAAGCCGGAGGAGGGTGAATCTCTGGGGTGACGCCGGTTCGGCGGCCGATGATTTTCAAGCGAGGCCAGCCGCCGTGTCTTGAGATGTATTGTTTATGATGCAAGGTGCTTTCCCGCCATCAGGGAGGAAGACTTGCCGCATGCTCTTGTCACAGGCGCTGCTCGAGGGATCGGGCTGGCGTTGACCGAAGCCCTGGCAGAGCGAGGTTGGGCGGTGACGGCGACCTGCCGCGCGCCGGACGAGGCCGCAGCATTGCAGGCTCTTGGCGCCGCCCATTCCGAGTTGATCCAGATCGCGCCTTTGGACGTGGCGGACCTTGAGGCGGCGGAGAGACTGGCCGCTCGTATCGAGGCGCCGATCGACGCCCTGGTGAACAATGCGGGGATCGCCTGGCGGGACACCCGCTTCGGCGCCCTGGACTACGAGGCCTGGCGGCGGGTGATGGAGGTCAATCTGATGGCGCCCATGCGCGTGGCCGAAGCCTTCATCGAACAGGTCGCCGCCAGCGAGCACAGGAAGATCGTCTCAATCTCCAGCAGTCTGGGCTCCATCGCGGCGACGACGGGCGGCAACTACTTCTACCGGACCAGCAAGGCGGCGCTGAACATGGCCATGCGCAGTCTGGCCAAGGATCTGGCGCCGCGCGGCGTGACGGTCGCCCTGCTCAGTCCCGGCTATGTCGATACCGACTTCACCCGCCCTGTCGTCGGCGGTCCGCCCAAGATTTCGGCGCGCGATAGCGGCCAGGGCCTGGCGGACGCGATCATCGGCCTGACGACCGAGGACTCGGGCCGTTTCAAACGCTTCAACGGCCAATTGGTGGACTGGTAGCGTCCAGCGCGCTCAGGAAGGACAGGACGGCGTCGCGCCAGACTTCGGGCGACTCCAGCGCCGTCGCCGGGCCTGCAGGCAGGACGGCGCCGCGCCAGTCGGGCCTGCATTTCAGCAGCCGGGAACCATGAGAGTGAATGGCGTCGCCGCGACTGGACAGCACCAGCGTCGGGGCGGAGATGGCGTCGACGGCGCTGGCCATGTCCCAGGCATAGGCGGCGGCATGACCGTGATCGGCGCTCGCGTCGTTCACGTGATGGGCGATGATGGCGAGGTGCAGTCCGGCGACGGACAGGTCGGGGTCCGCCATCCCCCGCATGAAGCGCCAACGCGACGTGAAATGGCCGCCGCCCTCTTCGGGCGCATGGGCGTGATGGGGCAGGGCCAGGCGTTGAGCGCGTTCTGCGGCAGTGTAGAAGGGCGGGTTGTCGAGGATCAGGCCGCTTGTCCTGTCAGGTCGGGCGGCGGCGAAGGCGGCGGCGATCAGCGCCCCGGTGTGATGTCCCGCGATCACGGCGTCCTGAACGTCGAGGCTGTCGAACACGACGGCCATGTTCTCGGCATAGTCGCCAATGGCCGGTGAAGCGGACGGGCGATCGGAGAGGCCATAGCCCGGCGTATCGGGCGCGATGACGCGCCAGCCCGTCTGCGCCAGCAGGGGCGCCAGACGGTGGAACTGAACTCCGCTCCACGGCGTCTGGTGCAGCAGAAACAGGGAGCGACCGAAGCCCCACTCGCGCAGGTGGACCTGCCCCCAGAGACCGTCGACGTAGCGGCGGCGCCCGCTGGTCCAGGCGGAGATCATGTTCGGGAGGTCAACGGGATGAGGCTCTGGCCCAACAGGCGTCCGAACGTCAGGGCGGGCGTCGCCATCATGCCTCCGCAGACGGCGCGTCCCATGGTCTGGCTGGCGCCCAGCAGTTCGCCGGCGGCCCACAGCCCCGGTATGGCCGAGCCGTCCGGGCGGATCACTTGAAGCTGGTCGTTTACAGCCAGGCCGACCGCGCTGCTGACCGCCGCGCCCTGCACCCGTATGGCGTAGAAGGGGCCTTGCGCGATCGGGAGAGGCAGATGGCGGCGGCCCAGGAAGTCGTTGCCGGAATGGACGCCGTAGTTATAGCCGCGCACGGCGCGCATGAGGCCGTCGGCGTCGATGCCCGCCGCCGAGGCCAATTTTCTCAGATCTTCCGCCTTGTAGAAGAAGGGACGCTTTTCCAAGAACAGGGCACGGATTTCGTCGGCGTTGAAGCCGGCGATGAACGGCGGCGCTTCCGTTAGGATCCGTTCGTCGAACACGACCCAATAGCGTTGGTCCGGTTGCTCGAGCAGGGCGTTTTCGCGTGCATCGACCGACTCCATGTCTTCGCGCACAAAGCGGTCGCCATGGGCGTTGACGTAGATCTCCCACGGCAGGCGGCGCTGGGGATAGGTGTTCAACCGGCCGACCATGCCGGGGCGCGGCCCCTCGCTGTCCAGCAGGAATCCGAAGTTGATGAAGAAATTCTCGCGGCCGCGCAGCCATCCGCCGACGCTGCAGCCCAACCGGTGCCCGACGCCCTGCGAATAGGCATAGGGCAGGTTGGTGTAGAGCGGGACGTCATTCATGGCCTGATAGACTTCGGGCGAGGCGGAATATCCGCCCGTCGCCAGCACGGTCTGGACGGCCTTGAAATGATGTTCGACGCCGCGGGCGTCGCGGGTCGTAACCCCGGTCACGGCGCCGCCGGGGTCGGTCGTCAAAGTCAACGCTTCATGGCCCAGCCGCAGGCTGATCCGGCCGTCCGAGACGGCCTGCTCGATACGCGGGATCAGGACATCGCGCAGCGAGGCGCCGCCGTTTCGGCCCCAGTAGTAGCGCGCTCTGGAATAGGGTTCATGGCCGACGCCCTCGACCGGGCAGGCGGGATCGACGTCGAAGCCCTGATCCATCAGCCAGTCGAAGGTCTCGGCGGCGTTCCATACCGCCAGCCGCACCAATGCCTCGTTCGCCGTGCCTCGACTCAGGCGCATGACATCGTCGAAATGCGCCTGGGCGTCGTCCTCGATCCCCTTGTCGCGTTGCAGGCGCGTGCCCGCCGCGCTCAACTGGCCGTTGGCGACCCAGAGTGTTCCGCCCAGCACATCGGCATGGTCGATCAACAGGACGCGGGACGTACGTTCCGCCGCGAAGATGGCTGCGGCCATACCGGCGGCGCCGCCGCCGACGATGATGAGGTCCCAGGGCGCGGTCTCGGCGCTCATGATCAACGCAGGGTCATTTCTTCGTAGACCGGCACGCGGTGGCGAATCTTCACATGGCCGACCCTGGGCGCATAGGCGAACAGGTCTTGGTGCTCGATCAGGAACAGCGAAGGCGCCGCCTCGCGGTACAGCCGCCCCAGCGCCTGATAGGCCTTCAGCCGCTCGTCGTCGTCCATGATCTCGCGCGCAACCTTCAGCTTGTCGGTGATCGCCGTGTCGCAGAAGAAGGGCGTCGGCCGCATGCAGGAAAAGTCCTCCATGGCGCGGGTGACATCGTAGTACTGGAAGCTGTTCCACGACAGGGCCAGAGCCTCGCCTGCCCAACTGTTGGTCTGATACTTCACCAGGAAGTCCGGCATGGTCATGACCTTGAGGCGGGTGTCGATGCCGACGGCGCGCCAGTATTCGGCCACGGCCTGGGACATCATGTCGTCGCCCGGCGCCGCGTCGGTCAGGACCTCCATCGTCAGATTGAAGCCGTTCGGGTAACCGGCCTGCGCCAACAGACGGCGCGCCTTGGCGGGGTCGTAGGGGTAGGGCGGGATGGTCGGGTCGTAGCCGAACACCCCCTTGGCCGCAGGCTGGCCTGACGGCTTGGCGTTTTCCGGCAGCAGGGAGGCGATCGCCTCCTTGTCGACGGCGTAGTTGAGCGCCTGACGCACGCGAACGTCGCGCAGGGGCGAGGCCGGATCGCCGCCCACATTGCGGAAGGAGTAGGCCTTCACCTGCATGGCGGGGGTGTAGAGGACGTGGAAGCCGTTGCGCTCCAGCCGCTCCGTCTCCTCCAGGTCGACCAGCGACAGGTCCACATCGCCCGACAGAAGGGCCTGTGTCCGCCCCGCCGCGCTCGGCAGTTCATAGAAGACCACGCCGTCGATCGTCGACGGGCGCCATGATTTCGGGTTTCGGGCCAGGGTCAGACGGCGGGTGCGCTGGTCCCAGCCGGTCATGACGAAGGCGCCGGTGCCGACCGGTTTCTGAGCGTAGGCGTCCATGCCCATATCGGCCACGGCCTGTGGTTCGATCATCATGATGGCGGCCAGACGGCGCGGCAGGACCGGGTCGGGGCGCTCGGTGCGGATCTCCAGTTCCAGCGGCCCGATGGCGCGCGCTTCGACGATGCCGCGCGCTTCGGACCCGATCAGGGTGCGCTTGCCCTGATCCGATCGCAGGAAGGCGAAGACCTCGGCCGCGGCCTCGGCGTCGAACGGGCGACCGTTGGAGTAACGCACGCCTTCGCGCAGCTTGAAGCGCCAGACCGTCGGTTCGACCAGCGTCCATTCGGTCGCCAGACCCGGCCCCAGCTGGTCGTTGTCGTCGATGGCGGTCAGGCCGTCGTAGATGGCCAGCCACAGCAGGGAGCCGGGACGGCTGTTGCCCCGGAACGGATTGCCCAGACTGGAGGGCAGGCTGCCGGCGGCGACGCGCAGCACCTGGCTGCCGGTCGCAGGCGTCGGCTTGTCCGCGCCGCCCTGGCCGCAGGCGGCGACAAGGGCGGCGCTCAGACAGGCGGCGATGAAGAGGCGAAGGCGTTTCGGCGTCATGAGGGGGACGGCTCCTGCATGCGGGCGTTCGCGCCGATGATGTCCATCACGCCGGCCAGCGCCTCGTCCGAGATCGGCCCGCCGGCTTCCAGGGCGGCGCTCAGGCGCGGGTCGGCCAGGGCGGCGGCCGGGTTGAGGGCGGCGGCCAGCAACAATTGCGTATAGGCGCTCTTGGGGTGGTAGAGGACCTCTGCGACCGGCCCCTGTTCGACGACCTGACCGCTTTCGATGACGCAGACGTGGTCGGCCATGCGGCGCACGCTGCGCATGTCGTGCGAGACGAACAGCATGGCCAGATTTAGCCGATCCTTCAGCTCCAGCAGCAGGGCGGAGACCTTGTCCTGATTGGCGAAGTCCAGGGCCGAAAGCGCCTCGTCGGCGATCAGCAGGCGCGGCTCCATCGACAGGGCGCGGGCGATGGCGACGCGCTGTTTCTGCCCGCCGGACAGGGCGGCGGGCCGTAGGTCCAGCAGGCGGTGGTCCAAGTGAACGAGGTCCATCAGTTCTTCGACCCGCCGCCGTCGCGCCGCGCTGTCCAACCTGCCCACTACGATCAGCGGCTCTTCCAGTACGGCGCGGATGGACTGACGCGGGTTCAGGCTGGCGCCGGGGTCCTGAAAGACCATCTGGATGCCGTGCAGCATGGCCTTCGAGCGTTTGCCCAGTGGCGGCAGCGCGATGCCCTCGAACATGATCGTCCCTTCAGCAGGCGTCGCCAGGCCGGCGACGGCGCGGACCAGGGTCGACTTGCCCGATCCCGACTCGCCGACGATGGCCATGACCTGGCCGGGCGCCAGGTCGAAACCGGCGCCGCGCAGGACGAAGCGGCGGTCACGCCCGCTGCCGTATGCGACGCCCAGGTTCTGAATCGATAGAAGCGGCGTGGTCATGGCCGTCTCCCCAGGTGGGCGGCGTCCCGCAGGCTGCGGGTGAAGGGATGCCGGGGCTCGTACAGCACCTGCGCCGTGCGGCCTTCCTCGACGATCTCGCCTTCCAGCATGACGGCGATGCGGTCGCAGACGGCGCCGGCGGCGGCGATGTCGTGGGTGATCATCAGGGCGGCGGCCTGCTGGGCCTGACGCCGCAGCAGAGCCAGAATCTGCAACTGGACCGTCGGGTCCAGCGCGGTGGTCGGCTCGTCGGCCAGGATCAGGGCCGGCTGGTTGATCAGGGCCAGGCCGATCATGGCGCGCTGGCGTTGTCCGCCCGACAACTGGTGCGGGAAGGCGTCGATGCAGGCGTCGGCGCCCGGCAGGCGCATGGCGCGCAGGGTTTCGACGGCCAGGGCGCGGGCGGCGGCCTTGTCGAGGCCGCGATGGCGACGCGCCGACTCAATCAGAATGGAGCCCACCGTCTTCACCGGGTTGAACGAGGAGAGGGGGTCCTGGAACACCATGCCGATGCGGCCGCCGCGCACGGTGCGCCATTCCGCCTCGGTCAGATTGTCGATGCGGCGGCCTTCCAGACGAATCTCGCCGCCCGCGACGCGCACGCCCGGCGGAACCAGGCCGCCGACGGCGAAGCAGGTCAGGGTCTTGCCCGACCCCGACTGGCCGACCAGGCCGACGATCTCGCCGCGGCGGATCGTCAGGTCGAGGTTGGGGATCAGGACGCGGCGGTCGGCGACGGTCTCCAGCCTCAGCTTGCGGATATCCAGCACCATTTCGTGCGCCGTATTCAGGTCAGCAACGCTCATCGGGTCAGGTTCCGCAGGTGCTGCCCCACGCTGTGGGCGGCCACGATGATGATGACCATGGCGAAGGCGGGGCCCAGCGTCAGCCACGGGGCCTGCAGCATGAAGGCGCGTCCTTCGCTCAACATGGCGCCCCAGGTCGCGGCCCCCAGCGGTGCGCCGATGCCCAGGAAGGACAGGGCGCTTTCGGCCACGATCATTTCGGCGAAGTGGAAGACCACCACCACCGACAGCGTCGGCACCAGGGCGGGCAGGACGTGGTGAGCGTAAAGGCGCACGACGCTCATGCCGGTCATCTCGGCGGCTTGGACGTATTCGCGCTGAAACAGGCTGCTGGCCTCGGCGTAGACAACGCGAGAGAAGACCGGCCAGGTCACCAGGCCGAGCGTCAGGGTGACCGCCCAGAAGCCGCTATCGCCCAACAGGGCGATCACGGTCACCGCCATGACGAAGGACGGAAAGGACTGGGTGAAGGTGGTCAGCAGTTTCAGGGCGCCGCCCAGCCAGGCGCCCTTGTGCGCCGCCGCCAGGCCGAAGGTCGTACCGATGCAGAAGGCGATCAGGGTGGCACAGAAGGCCGAACCCACTGACCAGCGCATCCCGTTCAGCAGGCGCGCTAGCACATCGCGTCCCAGTTCGTCCGTTCCCAACAGATGGCCCGGCGCCAGCGGCGCGGCCAGACGCATCGACAGATTGATGGCGCGGTGGTCATGGCCGGACAGGGCGTCGCCGAAGATCATGACGGCGAGGCAGAACAGGCCCACCACGCCGGCGCCGACAATGGCGGGGGACAGGCTGCGGCTCATGATGCAGCCCTCGCGCGGCTGCGGATGCGCGGGTCCAGCAGGGCCTGCACCGCCTCGGTGACGGCGTTGCTGAGGAAGACGCTGACCACCATGACGAAGACCACGGCCTGCACCACGGGGAAGTCTAGGTTCAGCGTGGACTGCACCAGCAGCCAGCCGATGCCGGGCCAGGCGAAGATGGTCTCGATGACCACAAGGCCTGTCAGCATGAAGGCCAGTTCAGCCCCGATCAGGGCGACGGCGCCCAGCAGGGCGTTGGGCAGAACATGGCGCCACAGGATCTGGTTTTCGGACGCCCCGGTCGAGCGGGCGGTGCGCACGAAGTCGGCGGCCAGGGCGGCATGAGTGTTGGCCTCGACCACGCGGATCAGCTTGGGGGCCAGGAAGGAGACGACCGAGATCACCGGCAGCACCCAGGTCGCCGGTCCGCCGTAGCCGATCGACGGCAGCCATTCGAGCCCGGCGGCGAACAGGTTGATCAGCAACAGGGCGATGACGAAACCGGGAAAGCCCTGCATCACCGTCAGCACGCCGCGCACCGCACGACGCGCCGCCCCGGTGCGCTTCTGCCCCAGCCAGGCGCCCAGCGGCAGGGAGATCAGCAGGTTCAGACTCAGCGCCATTGCGGCCAGGAACAGGGTGGCGGGCAGGGAGGCCAGGACCTTGCCCAGGGCCGGGCTTCCATCGGTCAGCGACTTGCCGAAGTCGCCCTGAAGCAGCCGCAGCATGGTCTGGCCATACTGGACGATCAGGCTCCTGTCGAAACCGTACTCGACGCGGATCGCCTCGATCTGAGCCGGAGAGGCGCCTTCGCCCGCAATGACCAGGGCCGGGTCGCCGGTCAGTCGCAGCAGGAAGAACAGCACTGTCATTGCGGCGATCAGGACAAAGGCGAAGTCCCGTAAGCCGCCGAGGATACGAGAGGAGGACATCAGAGGCGTCGGCTCGCTTCGACCCCGTTCGAAACGGTCGGATGAGGCTTGGACATGTCCTGAACGGTCTCCGCCGAAGAGTCGTATCTAAGTTAAGACATCATCCTTAGGGCAAGCGAAGCGCCTGTCAACGTTGCTCAGTCCTCTGACATGAGCTCGCGCAACACCGCTTCGGTATCCTGCCCCAGCTTCGGCGGCGGGGCGTCGTATCGCACCGGCGTCTTGGACAGGCGGATAGGCGAGGCGACGGTGCGGACGGGGTCGGCCAGGTCGGGCCGGGTCTGCTCGACCGTCAGGCCGCGATGGATCGCCTGAGGCTCGGCGAACACCTGGTCGATGGTGTTGACCGGACCGCAGGGCACGCCCGCCGCCTCCAGCGCCTGCATCAGCCCCTGCATGGTGAAGCCTTCCGTCTTCGCGGCGATCAGCGTCCCCAGCGCCTCGCGCTCGGCGACCCGTAGGGCGTTGCTGGCGAAGCGGTCCTCGACCTCCAGCCCCAGGGCGGCGCACAGGGCGCGGAACTGGCCGTCATTGCCCACGGCGATGATCACCCTGCCGTCCGAGCACGAGAAGGGCTGATAGGGGGCCAGATTGGGGTGGGCGTTGCCCATCCGCGTCGGCGCGGTCCCTGAGACGAACCAGTTGGTCGCCTGATTGGCCAGCATGGCCGCCTGGACGTCAAACAGGGCGATGTCGACGTGCTGACCTTCGCCGCTCGCCCGTGCGTGCCACAGCGCCGCTAGAATGGCGTTGGAGGCGTAAAGGCCGGTGAACAGGTCCACGACCGCCACCCCGACCTTCATCGGCTCTGCGCCCGGCGCGCCGTCGGGCTGGCCTGTGATCGACATCAGCCCGCCCATGGCCTGGATCATGTAGTCGTAGCCGGCCCGGTGCGCGTCCGGCCCGTCTTGGCCGAAGCCGGTGATGGAGCAATAGACCAGCTTCGGATTGATCGCCGCCAGCGAGGCGTAGTCGAGGCCGTACTTCTTCAGCCCGCTGGTCTTGAAGTTCTCGACCACCACGTCGCAGGTCGTAGCCAGGCGACGCACGGTCTCGACGCCGTCTGGGGTGGCGATGTCCAGCTCGACCGACTTCTTGCCTCGGTTGGCGCACAGGAAATAGGCGGCGTCGCCCAGTTGTCCGTCCGCCGTCGTGGTGAAGGGCGGGCCCCAGTGGCGGGTGTCGTCGCCCGCACCGGGCCGTTCGATCTTGATGACCTCGGCTCCCAGGTCCGCCAGCGTCTGCGTCGCCCACGGCCCGGCCAGAACCCGCGACAGGTCCAGCACGCGCACCCCGTGAAGCGGGCCTGTGGGGGTGTCGGAAATCGTGGGGCTGAGGGTCATGACGGGCCCTTAATCAGAAGGCGGCTTCGCCGGTGATGGCGCGGCCCAGGATCAGGGCGTGAACGTCGTGCGCGCCTTCATAGGTGTTGACCGTCTCCAGGTTCATGGCGTGGCGCATGACGTGCAGTTCGCCGGTGATCCCGGCCCCGCCGTGCATGTCGCGGGCCTCGCGCGCCACGGCCAGGGCCTTGCCGCAGTTGTTGCGCTTCATCAGGCTGATGGCCTCGGGCACCCAGGCGCCCGTGTCCAGCAGACGACCCAGGGCGTAGGCGCCCTCGAAGCCGAGGAAGATCTCGGTCTGCATGTCCGCCAGCTTCTTCTGCACCAGCTGGCGCGACGACAGCGGACGGCCGAACAGGGTGCGCTCGGCCACATAGTCGCGGCTGGCGTGAAGGCAGAACTCGGCCGCGCCCATCGCGCCCCAGGCGATGCCGAAGCGCGCCTTGTTCAGGCAGGAGAACGGCCCGCGCAGCCCCTGCACCCCCGGCAGGAGATTGGCTTCCGGCACGAAGACGTCGTTCAGGCCGATGTCGCCCGTCACCGAGGCGCGCAAGCTGAGCTTGTCGCCGATCTTGCCCGTGGTGAAGCCGTCGAAATCGCGCTCGACGATGAAGCCCCTGATCTTGCCGTCCAGCTTGGCCCAGACGATGGCCAGGTCGGCGATGGGCGAGTTGGTGATCCAGTATTTGCCGCCGTTCAGACGATAGCCGCCGTCGACCGCGACCGCCGTGGTCTTCATCGAGGCCGGGTCCGACCCGCCGTCGGCCTCGGTCAGGCCGAAGCAGCCGACCAGTTCGCCCGCCGCCATCTTGGGCAGGAACTTCGCCTTCTGCTCGTCCGAGCCGAAGGCGTAGATCGGGTACATGGCCAGCGACGACTGCACGGACATGGCCGAACGATAGCCGCTGTCGACCGCCTCGACCTCGCGCGCGATCAGGCCATAGGCGACGTGCGACGCTTCGGAGCCGCCGTACTGCTCGGGCAGCATGGCGCCCAGGAAGCCCATCTCGCCCATCTCGGTCATGATGGCGCGATCGAAGACCTCGTCGCGGAAGGCGGCGACCACGCGCGGCAGCAGGGCCTCGCGCGCATAGGACCGCGCCGCATCCTGAACCATCCGCTCTTCATCGGTCAGCCGCCCCGTCAGGTCGAACGGATCATCCCAGCGGAAGGTTTGGGCGGAAGAAGCGGCGGAGTTCGACATGATGGGCGTTCCTGATGGACTGGAAGGTGCGGGAAGGCGCTTGCCAAGGCTGCGCGTTTAGATGATATAAAACTATATCATTTGATCCAGCAATGCCCTTGTGCGGCGTATCATCGGGAGAAGGCATGGGCCGGGGCTCCACCCTCGTTGAAAAGATCATCGCCCGAGCCGCCGGTCTGGACCGGGTCGCGCCCGGCCAACTGGTGACGGCTCAGGTTGATCTGGCCTTTGCGCACGACAGTTCGGGGCCGCGTCGCTGGGCGCCGATGCTGCGCGAGCTGGGTGTGGGGCTATGGGATCCGCAGAAGGTCGCCATCGTTTCGGACCACTATGTCCCGGCGGTGGACGCCGAATCCGCGCGCATCCTGAAGCTGGCGCGAGAGTTCGCGGCCGAGCATCAGGTCGGCGCCTTCTTCGACATGGTGGGCATCTGTCATCTGGTCCTGCCCGAGCATGGCCTGATCCGGCCGGGCGCCTTCGTGGCGGGCGGCGACAGCCATTCGCCGACGGCGGGCGCGTTCGGCGCCTATGCGGCGGGCTATGGCGCCACCGACATGGCCGCCATCGTCGCCACGGGCGAGACCTGGCTGGCGGTGCCCGAGACGATCCGCGTCGAGTGGTCGGGCCGGTTCGGCGCGGGCGTGGCGGCCAAGGACATCATGCTGTTCCTGTGCCGCGAACTGGGCATGGACAACGCCTTCAAGGCGATCGAGTACGGCGGCGACACGGTCGAGGGCCTGTCGATGGCCGAGCGTATGGTCCTGTGCAACATGGCCGCCGAACTGGGCTGCGAGGCCGGGGTCGTGGCGCCGGACCGGACCACGTTCGACTATCTTCGCGCGGCCGGGCGTCCGGTCGAGGATGAGGCGGCGGCTCTGGCGCTGGCGTCGGACCGCGATGCCGCCTACGCCGCCGTCCACTGCTTCGATGCGGCGACGCTGCAGCCCCAGATCGCCGCGCCGCATGATCCGTCGCGCACTCAGGACGTGACCGAACACGCCGGGATCAAGGTGGATCAGTGCTATATCGGCGCCTGCGTCGGAGCCAAGATCGAAGACCTGCGCATGGCCGCCGCCGTGCTGAAGGGCCGCAAGGTGTCGCCGGACACCCGACTGTTGATCGCCCCGGCGTCGCAGAAGACCACGACGACAGCGACGCAGGACGGCACCTTGCAGACGCTGATGGAGGCGGGGGCGGTCCTGCTGCCGTCTGGCTGCGGCGCCTGCGCTGGCTATGGCGCCGGGGTGCTGGCGGATGGCGAGGTCTGCATCTCTTCGACCAACCGCAACTTCAAGGGGCGCATGGGGTCCAAGGAGGCGCAGGTCTATCTCGGCTCGCCCTATTCCGTGGCCGCCGCTGCCGTTGAAGGCCGCATCGCCGATCCGCGTCAGTTCCTGGGAGAGGCGGCATGAGCGGTCGGGCCTTCGTCTTCGGCGACAATATCGACACCGACGTCATGGCGCCTGGCACGCTGATGAAGCTGCCGCCCGAGGAACTGGCGCAGCATTGTCTGGCGGCTGTCGATCCTGACTTCGCCCGCACGGTGGCCAAGGGCGACTTCGTCGTCGGCGGCCGCAGCTTCGGCATCGGCTCGTCGCGCGAGCAGGCGGCGGTGTCGTTGAGCCTGCTGGGCGTGCGCGCCGTGATCGCGCGCTCTTTCGCTCGTATCTTCTGGCGCAATGCGATCAATCTGGGGGTGCCCTGCATCACCCTTGAACAAGCGGGCGAGATTTCCGCAGGCGACCGGCTGGAGGTCGATCTGGCGGCCGGGCGTCTGACGAATCTGACGACGGGGCAGGGCTATGATTTCGCGCCCCTGCCGCCGCACCTTATGGCCATGATGGATGACGGGGGGCTGATGTCGCACCTGAAGAAGAAGCTGGGGGGCGCCGCATGAGCGAGCGGTTGAACCTGCGTCGCCGGCTCAAACAGTCGCACGCCCTGCTGGCGCCGGGATGTTATGACGCCCTGTCCGGCCTGTTGATCCAGCAGGCGGGGTTCGAGGCGGCCTATTTGTCGGGCGCCTCGGTCGCCTATACCCAGCTGGGGCGGCCTGATATCGGCTTGGTCAGTCTGGATCACGTCGTTGACGTGGCGGCGCGCATCACCGAGCGTATCGACATCCCTCTGATCGTCGACGCCGATACCGGCTTCGGCAACGCCCTGAACATGGGCCGGACGGTGAGGCTTTTCGAGCGCGCGGGCGCCCGCGCGATCCAGATCGAGGACCAGACCTTCCCCAAGCGGTGCGGCCATCTGCGCGGCAAGGGGGTGATTTCGGCGCAGGAGATGGCGGGCAAGGTCCGCGCCGCCGTCGATGCGCGCCACGACGACGACACCCTGATCATCGCCCGCACCGACGCTATCGCGGTCGAAGGCTTTGAAGCGGCGATGGATCGCGCCGAACTGTTCCTTGAGGCCGGGGCCGACGTCCTGTTCGTCGAGGCGCCGCGCGATCTGGAGCAGATGCGGGCGGTGGCCGAACGCTTCGCCGCCCGCGTTCCCCTGCTGGCCAATATGGTCGAGGGCGGAGACACGCCGCTGAGTTCGGCCGACAGCCTGTCCGAGTTGGGCTATCGTCTCGTCATCGCGCCGGGCGCGATGGTGCGGGCCGTCATTCCGGCAGTCGAAGCCTTCCTGTCGGTATTGAAGCGCGATGGCGGCACGGCGGCGCACCGGGCGCACATGACCGACCTGATGGGGGTCAACGCCCGCATCGGCCTGGATGAGATGATGGCGCTGGGACAGCGATACGAAGCGCAGGAAGAGGAGAAGGCATGACCGTCGCAGACCCCAACCTCTACGACTACTGGCCTTATCGGGACCGGCCGAAGATCGTCTGGCCCGGCGGCAGGAAACTGGCCTTCTGGGTTGCGCCGAACATCGAGTTCTATGAGTTCGATCCCGCGAAGAACCCCGGCCGCGCCGGCTGGCCCAAGCCTGCGCCCGATGTCGTCGCCTATTCCCAGCGCGACTGGGGCAACCGCGTCGGTCACTGGCGACTGATGGAACTGCTGGACAAATACGGCCTGCGCGGCTCGGTGTCGCTGAACGTCGCCCTTTGCGACCACCATCCCGAGATCATCGAGGCCTGCGTCGAGCGGAACTGGGAGTTCTTTTCGCACGGCATCTACAACACCCGCTATTCCTACGGCATGGACGAGGCGCAGGAGCGCGCCATCATCGAAGACGCCATCCGTACGGTCGAAAAGGCCAGCGGCCAGCGTATCCGCGGCTATCTGGCGCCAGCGTTGACGCACACCGAGCGGACGCTGGACCTGATCGCCGAGAACGACTTCTGGTACACCTGCGACCTGTTCCAGGACGACCAGCCGCAGCCGGTGAAGACGGCGTCAGGCAAGTTGATTTCGCTGCCCTATTCGCTGGAGGTGAACGACGTCATCACCTACGGCGCACTGGGGATGAGCCCGGCGCGCTACACCGACATCCTGAAGCGGCACTTCGACCAGTTGCTGGAAGAGGGCGAGCAGAGCGGCACGGTCATGTGCATTCCCCTGCACGCCTATCTGGTCAGCCAGCCGCACCGCATCGGCCCGTTCGAAGAGGCGCTGAAACACATTATGGGCCACGCAGACGACGTGTGGTTCGCCACCGGCGCCGAGATCGCGGGCTACTATCGCGACCACTGCTGGGACCAGACGCAGGCCGATATCGCGGCAAGAGGCTGCGCGACCGGAGGAAAGGGGTTCGGCCATGGCGCTGCCTGAGGACTATCTGACCTATCCGCACCGCTCCTACGGCATGGATCAGACGCTGTATCCGTGGCGTCCGGCGACCGAGCGGTCGAAGATCGTCTGGCCGGACGGCAAGACGGCCGCCGCGATGATCGTGGTCCCGCTGGAGTTCCATCGCCTGAACCCGCAGGGCAAGCCGTTCAAGCACCCCGGCGCCATGCAGACGACCTATCCGGATCTGCGCCACTTCACGACGCGCGACTACGGCAATCGTGTGGGCGTTTTCCGCATTCTGGATGCGCTGAAGGCGAGGGGGCTGAAGGCGGTGTTTCCGACCAATGGGGTCCTGCTGGAACGCGTTCAGCCCTTGGTTGAGGCCATCCTCGCCGACGGGCACGAGATCGCCGCCTATGGCTGGGAGGCGGACTGCATCCACTGGAGCGGGCTTGAGCCGGGCGTCGAAGCGGAATGGATCGGCTGCACGCGCGACGCCTTCGACAGGGCGGGGCTGAAGCCGCGCGCCTGGATGAGCCCGGCGCGGCAGCAGTCGTTCCAGACGCTGGCGCTGATCGCCGAGGCAGGCTTCGATATCTGCCTGGACTGGGAGCAGGACACGGTTCCCGTGCCGATGCAGACGGAAAAGGGCGTGGTCTGGGCGGCGCCTTTATCGAATGAACTGGATGACCGCACCCTGCTGACCGTGCGCCTTCAGACCGAGGACGAATGGGCCGATCAGGTGCTTGAGGCGATCCGCCTGCACAAGGCCGAGGCCGACCGTTTCGGCGGCCAGGTCGTCGGCTTCACCCTGACACCCTACGTCAGCGGCCTGCCGTTCCGGATGAAGCCTGTCCGCAGCGTGCTGGACGGTCTGGCGCAGGACGACGCCGTATGGACCGCCGGCGTCTCAGAGATTGTCGAGGCGGCGCGCGGCTGAGGCCGCCGTCGTCCCGGCTCCAGACTCGGTCGTCGCCCCCAACCTTCGGCCGGGAAGCGTAAAAGCGTAAAAGGAAGGGCGGCGGATTTCGGTCCGCCGCCCTTCAATTCTTCAGGCTGCCGTCGGCTCAGCGCGAGGAAAGCCAGTCCAGCACGTCCTGCGCCGACACCACGTCGGCGTACTTCAGTTGAAGGTCCGTCAGATTGGCGTAGTGGTAGCTCTCGTGCTTGTCCGCCACGCACTCCTCGGCGACGATGGTGCGGAAACCATAGGACAGGCTGTCCACCGCCGTGGCGCGCACGCAACCCGAGGTCGAGCCGCCCGTCACCAGAACCGTATCCACCTTGTGCCAGCGCAGGTAGGAGTTCAGCGGCGTCTCGAAGAAGGCCGAGGGCATCCGCTTGGTGTAGATCAGGTCGACGGCCTCATCGATCTGGCAGCGCGGATCGAAGGCGTGGCGTTCGGACCCGTATTTGATGTTCTGCAGGCTGTCGGGCGTATCGGTGCGCGTGCCCCAGACCCCGGCGTCGCCCGCGTCGGCCTTATAGGCTACATGGCTCCAGATCACCGGCATCCCCTTGGCGCGCGCGGCGGTCGAAATGCGGTTGGTGAAGCCGATCTGGTCAGGATGGGTCACATAGGCCGTCTTCGGAAACAGGTCGGGACGGGTGTAGGACTGCTGGAAATCGACGTTCACCACAGCCAATTTCTCGCCGAAGCCGAAACGGGCGCGGGCGGGATTGGCCTTGACCGCCTCGAACAACTCACGCGCTGTCTTGTTCTCGCGGATCATGGTCGGTTCGAAGACAAGGTCGCTCACAGTCGGTTCGTCCTTAATGGTATAAAGATAGGCCAACTATAGCCCGTCCTGCGGCGGGCGCTAGCCGATCCTGAAGCGGCGCAGCGGAAATCAGGCGCCGTCCTGCCAGTTTCCTTCCTCGCGGCGGCTGAGCAGGTGATAGCGGAATCGGTCAGCGTGATAATGGGCGTGAATGTACTGGACCGGCGTGCCGTCGGACCGGCGCATGATCCGTTCGATCCTGAGCAGGGGCGATCCGATCGCCACCTCAAGCGCCGAGGCTGCAGAGGTGTCCGCCCCCACCGCTGAAATCCACAGCTCGGCTTCATGCGGGGTCGCGCCGGCTCGCTCCAGAAGATCCAGCATGGACTGTTCGGCGAAGGCGGCGTCATCGCAGTCGCTGGCGACGATTTCCGGCAGCCAGGACACCAGATAGGAAAAGGGCGTCTCGCCCAGTCGGCGCAGGCGGATGATGCGCTGGACCGGCGCGCCCGGGATGACCGCCAGGGCGCGCGCGACATCGGCGTCGGCCGCCTCGACCCGGCTCTCCAGCAGTTCGACCTGGGTCTCGTGTCCCATGGTCTTGAGCGAATCCATCAGGGTGGAGAACGAACCCGTCACCACAGGCAGTTCGACCTGCGGCGTCACTACCGTGCCGCGCCCGCGATGACGTGTCACCAGACCAGCCTCGGCCAACTCATTGAGCGCCCGCTTGACCGTGATGCGCGAGGCGCCCAGCATTTCCGATATCTGGTGTTCGCCGGGCAGCAACGACCCGGCCGGAAACACGCCGCGCCTGATGCGCTCGGCCAGCAGCAGACGGATCTGGTGGTAAAGGGGGACGGGCAGCCGATCGTCCAGAAGGTCGGGACGAAGATCCAGGGCGGCGTCTGTCGGCGAAGCGGATGTCATGTCGTCTTGTGTGGCTTGCGGCGGCGGCGGAGACAACCCGCAGTAGCCAAGCCGCTAAGGTCTGATAATAAGAACAAGTTCGCTAATTGACGACGCAGGCGTAGACGCCGGCGTGTGGAGGATAAGCTTGGCCAGACAGGGCGCTGGGGCAGGAGCCGACATCGGTCGGCGCAGCCTCAAGGCGGACGGCGGATCCAGCAGTCTGCCGATCTACCACCAACTGACCACCATCCTGCGCCAGCAGATCAAGGACAGCGCCTTTGCGCCGGAACAGCCGCTGCCGTCTGAAATGCAACTGGCGGCGGCCTATGACGTGTCGCGGGTAACCGTGCGTCGTGCGCTTGATCTGTTGGAGCGCGAAGGCTGGATCCGGCGCAAGCATGGCGTCGGCACCTTTGTCGCCCCTCGCGCCGACGAGGCGCAGCGAGAGGAGAGCCGAGTGTCCGGCCTGGTCGAGAACCTCATCACCCTGGGGCTTGAGACGACCGCGCGGTTGCTGGCCTATGAACCGGAGGCGCCGACTCCTGCCGCCGTGCTTCAGGCGCTGGATCTTCCGGCTGACGATCGCGCGCTGCGCATCGAGCGGCTGCGTTTCTTCAAGGACAAGCCGTTGTCGGTGACGACGGTGTGGCTGCCTCGCTCCGTCGCCCAACTGACGCCCAGGAGCGTTATCGATGACCGCCCGATCATGCGTATTCTTGAAGGCGGCGGGATTCGCGCGCAGCGCGCCGAACAGACCATCAGCGCCATTCCAGCCGACGATGCGGCGGCCAATAAGCTGAATGTGGCTATCGGGGCGCCGCTGCTGCGCCTGCGCCGGACGGTGTTCGACGGCGACGGCCGCCCGTTCGAGCATCAGGTCGGCCTCTATAATCCCGATCAGTATGAATACCACATGCTGCTGACGCGCGATAACAGCTCGGCCCGTCCGCAGTGGCGCCACATCGGTTGACGCGAAGCGCGGCGGGACAGGCCCGCCGCAACCCCGTCGGGATCAGACGCCGAATTTGCGCAGCGGGACGTCGGCCAGAGGAAGGGTCGTCGTCTTCTCTTCGGTGAAGAAGGCCATGGAGGCGGCGGCCCCGTCGCGGCCGAGGCCCGAATCCTTCACGCCTCCGAAGGGCGCGCGCAGTTCACGCACCATCGGGGTGTTGACCCACATCAGACCGGTCCGCACCGCCTGGCTGACGCGCAGGGCCTTGTCGATGTTCTGCGTCCAGCAATAGCCGACCAGGCCGAACTGGCTTTCATTGGCCATGCGGACGGCGTCTTCCATGTCGCTGAATTTCACGAAGGCGGCGAAGGGGCCGAAGATTTCCTCCTGGCAGACGCGGTCGCTGTTGCTGGGGGCCAGGACGGCGGTCGGCTCGATGAAATAGCCCGGCTGGTCCAGCGCCTTGCCTCCGGTCAGCAGCGTCGCGCCCTGGCTCTGTGCGATGTCGACATAGGACAGGATATGCTGGCGGTGACGGGCTGAGGCGATCGGCCCGATCTCGGTGGCGTCGTCCAGAGGGTCGCCGACACGGATTTTCTGCGCTCGTTCGATGAAGCGGCCGACGAACTCGTCGAAGATGGAATCCTGGACAAGGATGCGCGACCCGGCCAGACACTGCTGGCCGTTGTTCGAGAAGATGGAGATCAGGGCGCCGTCCAAGGCCCGTTCCTGATCGGCGTCGGCGAAGATGATGTTGGCCGATTTTCCACCCAGTTCCATCGCGGCCGGCTTCAGCCGACGCCCGGCCGCCTGCATGATGTGGCGGCCTGTCTCGGTGCCGCCAGTGAAGGCGATCAGGTCGACCTCGGGGTGATCCACCAGGGCGGCGCCTGTCGCCGCGCCGCGCCCGTTCACCAGGTTGACCACGCCCGGCGGTGTGACGGTGTTGATGATCTCGACCATCCGGGCCAGCGACAGCGGCGTCTGCTCCGACGGCTTCAGCACGCAGGTGTTGCCGAAGGCGATGGCCGAGGCGACCTTCATCGAGGCCAGCGCCAGCGGCGAGTTCCAGGGCGCGATCAGGGCGGCCACGCCGACAGGATGGCGGGTGACGAAGGTCAGATGATCCTTGATCTGCTGCCAGACCTGGCCGGGCTGCTGGCTGATGGCCTCGGCGAAGAAGCGGAAGTTGTAGGCGGCGCGCACAACCTGACGGCTGAGCACGTCGCGGCGGACGATCCCTGCATTCAGCGTCTCCAGCGTCGCGAGTTCCAGGGCGTTTGCGTCGATGGCGTCGGCGATCCGGTAAAGCACCGCCTGGCGGGCCTCCACTGACATGTCGCGCCACGCCGGGTCGTTGAAGGCCCGTCGGGCAGAGCGGACTGCGCGATCGACTTCCTCGGCGTCAGCCTCCTGCAGTTCGGAGATGATCTCGCCGTTGCCGGGGTAATAGGCGGGCAGGCGTTGGCCGCCGCGCTCACCGACATAGGCGCCGTCAATCAGGCTGGTGACGAGTTGGGGAGCCCAGTCGAAAGGAGAAGCGGGGAGGGCCATGAGCGGGCGTCCTGATACTGTGGTGACTTGTGTTGTGTTTAAGCTAATACGTGATGGGGGCGGATCGCAAGGCGAGACGATGCGGCGGTGTCAAAGCCGCACTGCCTCTGATTGGACTGCCTACGGTTCTGAAGTCGAACCCCGTCCGCACATGAGGTTGCGACTACCCTCTTGCCGGATCGGCGAACAAATGTATTAAGTCAGATACAAGTAGGCATGAGGTCGCCAGTATGCAGCAATGGGACGCCCAAGTGGTCATCGTCGGCGCCGGCCCGGTCGGGCTGAGCGCGGCCTTGCGGCTGGAAGCTTTCGGGATTTCGGCCGTCGTTCTTGAGGCGGAAGCGGAGTTGCCGGAAGACCTGCGGGCCTCGACGTTTCACCCGCCGACGCTGGACATGCTGGCCCAGTACGGCCTGGCCGATCCGTTGATCGCACAGGGTCTGAAGTGCGAGCAGTGGCAGATCCGTCAGCATGAGACGGGCGAGCGCGCCGTATTCGACCTGTCCTACCTGAAGGGCGAGACCCAGCATCCCTTCCGGCTTCAGTGCGAACAATTCCGTCTGTGCCGCATCCTGGCCGATCATCTGGCGGACGCCCGTCACGTCGATATCCGCATGGGCGCGACGGTGTCCGGCGTGACGCAGGACGAGGACGGCGTCAGCGTGCTCTATGAGCAGGGTGGCCAGGCGCTGGCGTTACGCTGCCGCTATCTGATCGGCGCCGACGGCGCCCGCAGCGCGGTTCGGGCCCTGCTGGGCTGGGATCTGGACGGCAAGACCTATCCCGAGACGACCATTCTGGCGATTACCGACTTCCCCTTCGAGGACCACCTTGAGGGCCTGTCGAACGTCAACTACTGCTGGACCGAGGGCGGGACATTCTCTCTGCTCAAGCTCAAGGATTTCTGGCGCTGCAGCCTCTATCCGCGCGGCGAGGAGTCCATTGAGGACGCGCTGGACTGCGCCAGCATCGAGCGCAAGCTTCAGGCCATCGTCGCTCGGGATGAGCCCTATAGAGTGCTGGAGATCCGCCCCTATCGCGTGCACATGCGGATCGCGCCTGATTACCGCAGCGGCCGGGTCATCCTGGCGGGCGACGCCGCCCACATCAACAGTCCTTCGGGCGGCATGGGCATGAACGGCGGCGTCCACGACGCCTTCAATCTGACCGAGAAGCTCAAGGCGGTTCTGGAGGGCGCCGATGAAGGCCTGCTCGACCTCTACACGCGTCAGCGTCGTCCTATCGCGGAGCAGGAGATTCTGGCGCAGGCGGATCGCAACCGTGGGCGGATGCAGGAGCGCGACCCGGAACGTCGCAAGGTCATGATGGCCGAGATGCAGGCCATGTTGGCCGATCCCGCGCGGCACAAGGACTATGTGATGCGTTCGTCGATGATCGATGGCCTGCGCAAGGCGGCGACGCTGACCTGAGGCGAGTTCCTCCGCGCGTCGCTGCTTGAGGGAGCGTCGGCGAAAGCGGAGCGGGGCGAGGGGCCGCGGGCCGGGATGCAGGGCGTCCCGGCCCGTTTTCATATCAGGCGCCCAACTGCCCCTTGAGGGCGTCGACCTCTTCCTGAAGCACATAGAAGACGCGGTCGGTCAGCGCCGCGTGGCGCGCGCGGCGGGCCGACTGCTGCGGCTCGGTCAGAACATGATGATCGACCGCGTCGGCCGTCAGGACGCCCTGGGCGGCCAACAGGTCCTCCAACGTGGCGACTCGGTCGCTCAGCCCCGCGACCTCAGTGACGAGGGCGGTGATGATGGCGGTCAGGCGGTCGTTGGCCGTGTCCTCGAAGAAGGTCGGGCGGGGCGGTTTGGGCGTGGACATCAGAAAACTCCTCGAAACGAAATCAGAATAGGATGTCAGGCGCTCATCAAGCGGTCGCGAACGGCGGGAAAGCGGCTCCATAGCCGTTCGCGCCAGGGCGCATCGGGCGTCAGCCAGTCCGCGATCGACGGGCGGTCTTCAATTCCCAGGTTGCGCGCTACGGACCAGGCTGTGGCCAGGTTGGATGACAGGATCGGGACGTCGGTCTCGTCGCTGACGACGGCCAGGGCGGCCAGGCTGGGGGCGCCGGTGCCCATGGCGACGACGGCGTCGGCGACGCCGGCCTTCGCGCCCTGGCGCAGTCCCGTCAGCAGGGTGGAGGCCGTCTGGCCGTAAATCGGGTGGGCTGCGCCGGGCGCCAGGGGCGACTGGACGACGGCGACGACATCATAGCCGGCGGCGCGCCAATAAATCTCGGCGGCTGACGTCAGGGCTGACGGATAGGGGCTGACCAGAATGATGCGGCGCGCGCCGAGAGACTGCAGCGCGTCTTTCAGGGCGTCGGCGGCGCAGACGACGGGGCAGGGACCATCGAGACGTTCCAGCGCCTGTGGTCGACGTCGCGAGGGGCCAAGCAGATAGGTCGAGCCCGTGCAGGCGAAGGCGACGGCGTCTAGCGGCGCCTCGCTGAATGGCGTGAGCCATTCCTCCAGCCGTGTTTCGTAAGCCTTGAGCCTGACGGTCATCTCGGCGTTCGGTGCGTACATGCGCGCGGTCAGCAGATTGATGTCGGGGGGTAGCAGGACCGACAGTTCAGGCTCGGCTGTCGGGTTCTCGGCCGGGGTCAGCAAGGCGACGACGCCGCGCGCGCCTAGATCCGGTCGATGGCGATCCGTCGAGCGGATGGCGCGAGCAGGAAGCGACGTTGAGGGCATGATCCGGTCCGACGAAGAGACTTCCGCACAAGAGGTATTTGATATAATACATCATGAGGGACTGAACGCCAGTCGAACATGGAGGAGAGCGCATGATCATCGACCGTACGGCCACCCATGAGCTTCTGGCTCGGCCGCTTCACGACGAGGCGGCGCGCACTCAGTACATCGTCCAACTGAAGAACCGACTGCGCCGCTACGAGGCCGCCAACAGGACTGCGCTCGACGCCCGCGCCGGCCCTGCCTACGCCGCGACGTCTGGCAAGGCGCCTGAAACGGTCGAGGAGATCACGGCCGCCATGGTCGGCGATCCCTTCTACCAGATCTGGAGCGCCTTCAGCCGCAGCGCCCAGGATGTCATGTGGAACTCGGTCGGCGAGACCATCCAGCGCGAACTGCCGCGCATGAAGGCGGTCGCTGCCGGCTTGGCCAATGCGCCGGCCGGCGGCAGTTGCGAGACCAGCCCGACCTTTGTCGCGCCCTCGGACGCCTATGCGGGCCATATCCACGGCCAGCCGGGCGGTTACATGCTGGGCGAAGGCTCGGCGGACGATTTTGTCGCGGGCGCCTTCTATGAGAGTGGGGGCAACGCCTATTCGCTGGGCGTCGGCATCGGTACGCGCGACTCCAAGTCGGCGGCTGTTATCGAATTCCTGGCTGAGCGCTATCCCGGCTTCAAGCCGCGTCGCATCCTGGATCTGGCCTGTTCTTCGGGCGGCGCCACGGTCGGCTATGCGGCGGCTTTCCCCGAGGCGGAGATCTATGGCGTCGACGTGGCGCCGGGCCTGCTGCGCTACGCTCACCTCCGCGCTGAGGCGATGGGATTGAAGGCGCATTTCCGTCAGATGGATGCGGGCGACATGTCCTTCGAGGACGAAAGTTTCGACCTGGTCGTGTCGCACAACATGATGCACGAGGTCTCGCGCGACTCGCTCGGTCGCATTTTCAGCGAGGCGCGCCGCGTGCTGCGCGCCGGCGGTGTGGTCGTGCATCAGGATGTGCCGATGAAGGGCGCCGATTTCAGCGCCTTCGAGAAGTTCATCTTCGCCTGGCAGACCAAGAACAATGACGAGCCCTTCTGGGACGAGTTCCTGGCGACCCAGGCGCCCGAAGTCATGCTCGAGGCGGGGTTCGCTCCCGACGAGGTGCTGGAGACGACGGTGCGGATGCGGGATGGGCCGCGCGCCTGGTACGTTGTGCTCGGCGAAAAGCCCGATGCCGAAGGGCGTCGGGGTTCGGCCCTTATCGGCTGACCAACTGCGGTCTGGTCCGAACAGGCCCCGGATGCCTAAGCGTCCGGGGTCTTTTTGCATCCGCGCCCGCTTGGCCCGCCTTCAGTCTGCAAAGAAAAAGGCCCGCGGCGTGAACCGCGGGTCTTGGGCCGGTTTCTGGGAGGAAGGTCAGAAGTTGGCTTCGTAGGTCAGTCCGATCTGGCGACCGCGAGGCAGGGAGCCTACGAAACCGCGACGGTTGGTGGTGAAGTCTGAGTAGCGGACGATGCCGACCGGATCGATGTTGTCGAAGATGTTGCGGCCGAACAGGATCACCCGGTGCGGCCCGCGCTCCCAGCCAAGCTGCACGTTGGCGGTGTCGCGGCCGTCGACCCAGGCCAGGTTGGCGACCTGATCATACTTCTTGGAGCGGAAGGAATAGGTGCCGTCGACGAAGAAGCGGTTCTCGCCGACGTACCAGGCGTAGTTGCTGCCCAAAGAATACTGGATCTTGGGCGCGTTGGGGATCGCCTTGCCGCGCACGTCGCCATCGCCGCCGGTCAGGGTGGCGAAATCCGGGTCCGTGGCGTTGGTGTATTCGGAGTCTGCATAGGCGAAGGTGCCGCGCACAGACCAATCGGAGGTGATCTTGGTCTGGGCCTCGACCTCGACGCCCTTGACCTCGACTTCGCCGACGTTGCGGATGAAGGACACGGTCTCGGTCGCCGACAGGTTGGCCACCTGCGTCATCTGCTGGTTCGACCAGTCGATGTAGTAGCCGGCCACGTTCAGGCGGACGCGGCGGTCAAACAGGTCGCTCTTGAAGCCCAGTTCATAGTTCCAGGCGGTTTCCTCGCCGTAGGAACGATCGGCCGGGCTCAGGCGCACGTCGGTGTTGAATCCGCCCGGCTTGTTGCCGCGCGCCGCCAGGCCGTAGAACATCAGGTCGTCGGTGGCCTTGTACGACAGGGTGAAGCGAGGATTGGTCGAGCGATAGGTCGCCTCATAGTCGAAGTTGGAGTCGCCGCCGGTCAGGTGCAGTTTCTCCTCGGCGACGCGCACCTCGGCCGTGCCCGACAACTTGTCGGTGAAGTCGAAGCCGACCAGGCCGAAAGCCGCCAGGTTTTCGGTTTCGATCGTGCCGTTGTTCTGCAGGGCGCGTGACACATAGCGATAGCGTCCGTCCCAGCGATCGCTGTTGAAGTAGTAGGCGCCCGCCATCCAGTGCAGGCGTTCGGCGCGCGGCGAGGCGATGCGGAACTCCTGGCTGAAGCCCTTGATGTTCACCCGATCATCGACATGCAGCGAGCCGCCCAGCAGGCGCTGGGGCAGGTAATCGAGGTCGGCCTTACGGTGCTCTTCGGAGTCGTTGTAGGCGCTGATCGAGGTCAGGGTGTAGCCGCCATGATCGTATTCAGCGGTCAGGCTCAGTCGGCCGGTCTTGCGTTCGACGCCGCCGCCGCCGACTTCGTCCAGATTCAGGCCGATCATGTCGGGAGTGACGTTGATGGCGCCGCAGTAGTACTGGGTGCGGGTGTCCAGGTAGCAGTTGTTGGCGGTCGAGCGCTGGATCGCCATCGGCTCATGGCCATCGTTGTTGTGGGCGTACGACCCGCGCAGGATGAAGCTCAACTCCGATGTCGGCGTGTACATCAGCGCAAGGGTGCCGCCGACGGTCTTTTCCTGACCGATGGTCTTGCCGTCGCTGGGCGTGCCGGGCGCATTGTTCCGATACTCGCCGCCATAGGTGTAATAGTTGACCGAGGCCTGGGCGGACAGCACGTCCTTCACCAGCGGCCCGCTCAGACCCATCAGGAAGTTGTATTCGTCATGCTCGGCTGCGGTCGCGCGGATCAGGCCCTCGACCTCCTGCGAGGGTTTTCGCGTCGTATAGCTGATGGCGCCCGAGAACGTCTGACGGCCATACAGAGCCGACTGCGGTCCTTTGATCACTTCGACCTGGTCGACAAAGGCCATTTCGGTCGCGAACAGGCTGTCGGGGATATAGACGCCATCGATGAAGGAAGCGGCGTTGGGCGAGCCGAAGACGTTGGCCTGGCCGCGAATGACCGGGCGCTCGAAGCGGCGACCCTGATCCTTTTCGATGTTCAAGCCGGGCGCGATCGAAGACAGGTCCGTGACTTCGCGAATCCCGCGGCGCTGCATCTCTTCGGCGTTCAGCGCGGTGATGGCCAGGGGCACTTCTTGCAGGCGTTCGCTGGTCTTACGCGCCGTGACGATGATCTCATCGACCTGGACGGCGTCCTGTGCGGAGGCGGCGCTCGCCAGGACGGAAAGGCCGGCCGCGACGGCGGTCACGGCCAAGGCGTGGGTATGATGTCTCACGGTCACTCCCCTTTCATGCCCTTATCGCTGAGCATGTATCTTTATGAATACGAGCGATGTCGCCACAACCCGAGCTCTCTGTCAATCATTCGACGATTTTGCCCTGCAAGTTGGGGCAGGAGCGTGGGGCGCTGAACCAATGCGTCTGGCGTGAGGTATTCAAACTAACGCTTCGTGGCCCAGATTTTCGACTGGCGTCGGCAAGCGCCGCGAACCGATGAGCGAGGTGTTGGCACCCTGCCGCACTGCCCCACTTACGGGATCATCAAAGTTGGAAGGGTGGAGCGCTGCCCGGCGTGGTCGACGCAGCTATGAACCACATCGCTTGATGCGTGGAACCTACATTGCTTCTGTCTGGCCTTCCGGCCAGCAGAGAGGGTAGTACTGGAAGAAATAGAGTCCTACGGCCGTTCTTTCGAAAAAGACGAAACAGGCAAATCGCTAAACTCCGCAACTCCAGACCTGCCAGAGACTGGACGCCAAAGGCCCTCAGAGCCGGGCCCAGAAGGCCAGAAATCAGGGCTAAGCAGGCGGTTTTGCGAGGAAGAAGGCGGGGATACGGAAGGCTGGCCCTCGGCCCCGCAGCCAGAGACGAGCTATGCGGGAAGTGTGGCGGACAGGGTGGGATTCGAACCCACGGTAGGCTTCCACCTACGGCGGTTTTCAAGACCGCTGCCTTAAACCACTCGGCCACCTGTCCCACGCGACTCGGCTCGCGCTCGCCCGTGCATAGCGGCAAGCCGAGCGCGACCCAAGCGGAAAGCGTCAGGCGATCTTGCCGTTCGGCGGTGCATTCGGGCGGGTGACGAGCCAGATGCCGGCGCAGACCAGAATGAGGGCGATCAGGTAGCTCCAGCGCAGCATGGATTCTCCCAGGAAAAACGCTGACAGCGAAACGCCGAAGACCGGGATCAGGAAGTTGAAGGCGGCGATCATCCCCACCGGGTTGTGCTTCAGGAGCAGACTCCACACCGCGAAGGCCACCGACGAGAGCAGGGCCAGATACAGGAGCAAAGTCCCCGACGTCAGGTCCAGTCCTTGAATTCGCCCGCCCATCGCCACGCCTGCAGCCGTCAGAATCAAGCCGCCGATGGCCAGTTGCCAGCCGGTCATGACCATGGGGTCCAGATTGCGCGACAGTCGCTTGCCATAGATGGAGGCGGCCGCCAGGACAAAGGCCGCGATCACGATGAAACCTTCGCCCAACAGGGTGAAGTCGAAGCCGAATTCACCTCCGCCGCCCAGGTTGACCACGACGACGCCAAGGAAGCCGATCAGGCAGCCCAGCGCCTTGCGGCCGCTCAACCGATCATCCGCATAGATGAAGTGGGCCAGAACGACGCTGAAGAAAACGCTGGTCGCGTTCATGATGGAGGATTTCACGCCCGTGGCGTGCGCCAGGCCGATGTAGAAGAAAACGTATTGAATGGCCGTCTGGGTCAGCCCGAGCAGGGCGACTTGCCCGGCCTGACGGCCGCTCATGGCCAGAACCGGCTTCTTCATGCCCACGGCCACGATCAGCAGGATCACGCCGGCCAGGGCGAAACGCCAGCCCGCGAACAACAGTTGGCTCGCGATGTCGGTCGGCGCGACCTGCAACAGGGCGTAGCCGCTCTTGATGGCGGGAAATGCGCTGCCCCACAGGGCGCAACACAGGATCGCAAGAAGGAAGACCCCGGTTCGGGTCTTGTAGAGGGAAGTGTTCAAGGCGCTCAGTTCTGACGTCCAGCCGGGGAGGGGCTTTGACGCAAGGCCATACGCGCAAACTGAGCGTTAACCAAACTGGAAACCTCTGCCTCTATTCTCGCTCCGATTTCCTGTCGGCTGGAGTGCAGAACGTTATGTGGGCGAGATTGTTGAAAGGGGCGATTATTCTCGCCGCCTTCTCAACCCTGGCGGCCTGCGCCAGCCTGGGCGGCAAGGGCGATGCGCCCATCAGCGCGCCCGTGGTGACCGACCCCGCTCCGTTCGTCTCGGGCACCATGCGCCCGTATCAGGTCCGCGGCCGCTGGTATCACCCCAAGGAACAGCCGAACTACGACGAGGTGGGGCAGGCGTCCTGGTACGGCAGCTATCATCACGGACGGTCCACCTCCACCGGCGAGCGCTTCGACATGAACGCCCTGACCGCCGCTCACAAGACCCTGCCGTTGCCCAGCCTGGTCGAGGTGACCAACCGCGCCAACGGCCGTCGGGTCATCCTGCGCGTCAATGATCGCGGCCCATTTGTCGACGGCCGCATCATAGACCTGTCGCGCGGGGCGGCAGAAGAACTGGGTCTCCTGCAGCAAGGCGTCGGGGACGTGCGGGTCCGCTATGTCGGGCGGGCGCCGCGTCAGGGCGGAGGAACCTCTCTTCGCCGAGCCGAGGTCGATAACGCGCCTCAGCCCCGTGCCCAGGTTCAGGCGCAAGCGACGCTTCAGTCATCGGGACCGCGCCCCTATTATGAAACCGTGACGGCCTCGAGCCCGCCCGCGCCGACGTATGCGACGGCGCAGCCAGCGGCCTTGAACGCCTATTGGGTGCAGGCGGGGGCCTATTCGGATCGTCGCGGGGCCGATCGCGTGGCGCGACGTCTCGGCGACAAGGCTGTGGTCCAGAACATCGACCGGGACGGCCGCGCGCTGTTCCGCGTCGTGGTCGGTCCCTGGCCCGATGCGGGGGCCGCTGAGCGGGCGCGTCAGGCTGTCGTCGCACGCGGGTTTGGCGACGCCCTGTTGATAGGCGGCTGAACGGGCTTGCTTCCCGCGCCTCGCTCGCCATTGTGCGCAGGTGCAGCGAGGCAGATTCATCACTTTCGAAGGCGGCGAGGGCGCCGGCAAGACGACCCAGGCGCGCCTGTTGGTCGAACGCTTGCGTGCGCGCGGGCTCGACGTGCTTCAGACGCGCGAGCCTGGCGGATCGCCGGGCGCCGAGGAAATCCGTGGTATCGCCGTTTCGGGCGAGGCGGATCGATGGTCCGCGCGGACAGAGACCCTGCTGATGTATGCGGCGCGCTCGGACCATCTGGAACGGACCATTCTCCCCGCCCTGGCGGCCGGACGCTGGGTGGTCTGCGACCGCTTCGCCGATTCCAGCCGCGTCTATCAGGGTGCCGGCGGGGGAACGCCCGAAAGCCTGATCGAGGCCTTGGACGACGCCGTGGTCAATGGCGATCAGCCGGACCTGACGCTGGTGTTCGACCTTCCGGTCGAAGTCGGACTGGATCGAGCCTTCGGGCGCGGCCTGTTCGAGACCCGTTTCGAATCCAAGGGATTGGCCTTCCACCAGAAACTGCGTGACGGCTTCCTCCAGGTCGCTGAACGTCACCCCGAACGGTGCGTCGTCCTCGATGCGACTGGAGAGGTGGAAGCGGTCTCGGCCCGCCTCTGGGCCGTGGTGGAGGAGCGGCTGCTTTGAGCGAGCATCCGCGCGACCGTTTCGATCTGATCGCCGACACCCAGGCTGAGGAAGCCTTTCTGGACGCCCTGAACCGCGGCCGGTTGCACCACGCCTGGCTGCTGTGCGGGGTCGAGGGATCGGGCAAGGCCAGCTTCGCCTATCGCGCCGCACGCCGCCTGCTGGGGGCCGCGCCGGACCCGTCGCGCGGGCCGCTGGGCGCCGCGCCGCATGACCCCGTCAGCCGCCTGGTGTCCGCCCAGGCCCATCCGGATCTTCTGGTGCTGGAACGCGCGGTCGAGGGCGGCAAGCTGAAGCGCGCCATTTCGGTTGATCAGGCCCGCGACCTACCCGAATTCTTCGCCAAGAGCCCTTCGCAAGCCCGAAGCCGCGTCGCCATCATCGACGCGGCGGACGACCTGAACGTCAACGCCGCCAACGCCTTGCTCAAGATTCTTGAGGAACCGCCTGAAAACGGCGTGCTCTTCCTTGTCACCCATGCGCCGGGTCGGTTGCTGGCCACCATCCGATCGCGCTGTCGGCGACTGACCTTTCCCATCTGGCCGGAAGCGCGCCTGGCGGAATTGGTCGAGCGGCGCACCGGCGTATCCCGCGATGAAGCGGTCGCGGCGGCGAGCATGGCGGGCGGTTCGCCCGGCGCAGCCCTGGATCTGGCCTCCGGAGCCATGACCGAAGTCGACCGTCTGGCTCGCGCCTGGGTCGAGGGGCCGGACGTGGACCGCGCAGAGCAATTGGCGATCGCCGACGGTTTCCGGGGCGCCGAAGGACAGGCGCGTTTCGAAGCCCTGATGGACCGCGTGATCGCCGCTGTGAAGCGTCGGGCCGTCGAATCCGAGGGACGAGAAGGCGCGCGCTGGGCCGAGCTGTGGGGACGTCTGTCCGAGTTGCCCGATCGCGCCGCCGGGCTGAATCTTGATAAGGGAGACGTCCTGGCCGGAGCGCTGGCCGATATCGCCCGCACGAAAGCCGCCGCCTGATATGCTCATCGACAGTCACGTCAACCTTCACGCGCCTCAGTTCGATGAGGATCGCGAGGCGGTGATCGACCGTGCGCGCCAGGCGGGCGTGCGGCTGATGGTCGAGATTTCGGACAAGCTGTCGACCTTTGAGGCGACCCACGCCCTGGCGATGAATAACGCCGACATCTGGTGCACGGTCGGCGTCCATCCGCACGAGGCCAAGGATTATGCCGATCTGACCGCCGATCGCCTGATCGAACTGGCGGATCGTCCGCGCGTCATCGGCATCGGCGAATGCGGCCTGGACTTCCACTATGATCTCAGCCCGCGCGATGTTCAGGCCAAGGTCTTCCGCCAGCATATCGAAGCGGCGCGGCGCACCGAGCTTCCTTTGGTCATCCACACGCGCGAGGCCGATGAAGTCATGGCTGACATTCTGCGCGAGGAGCACGCCCGCGCGCCCTTCAAACTCCTGATGCATTGCTACACAAGCGGCCTGGAACTGGCTGAAACAGCGATGGAGCTCGGCGCCTGGTTCTCCGTTTCCGGCATCGCCACCTTCAAGGCGGCCGAAGAGGTGAGGGAGGTCATCCGCCGGATGCCTGAGGATCGCATCATCGTCGAAACCGACTGTCCCTATCTGGCGCCGATCCCACATCGCGGCCGCCGAAACGAGCCGGCCTACGTCGGCCTGGTGCTCGAAAAATTGGCTGAGGTCCGCGGCTGGACGCTCGAGCAGGCGGATCAACGAACAACCGACGCCTTCTTCAACCTGTTCGACCGCATTCCGAGGCCTGCGGAATGAGCGGGCGGGACGAACTGGAGGTCGTCATTCTCGGCTGCGGCTCGTCCGGCGGCGTGCCGCGCGGCGATGGCGACTGGGGCGACTGCGATCCTGCCGAGCCGCGCAACCGGCGCACCCGCTGCTCCATGCTGGCGCGACGCCATGGTCCGGGCGGCGTGACCAGCGTGGTGATCGACACGTCTCCGGACTTTCGTCAGCAGATGCTGGCCGCCGAAACACGTCACATCGATGCGGTTCTCTACACCCACGATCACGCGGACCAGACCCACGGCATCGACGATCTGCGCGTTTTCGCCGTTCATGCCCGGCGACGAATTCCCGCCTGGATGGATGCCGCCACCCATCAGGCCCTGACGCGGCGTTTCGACTACATCTTCGAAAGCCATCACGGCTATCCGGCCATTGTCGAAGCCCAGCGAATCCCGCCGCACGGGCAACACTGGCGGATCGAGGGGCCTGGCGGCCCGATCCCCGTCAGGACCTTCGACCAGGCCCACGGACCGATCCGCTCAGTGGGTTATCGTCTTGGGCCGATTGCTTATTCAAGCGATGTTTCCGGCCTGGACGACGCCGCGCTCGAGGCCGTTCGCGGCGCTGAACTCTGGATCATCGACGCGCTACGCTACACGCCGCATCCGACCCACGCCCACGTTGATCAGGCGCTGGAATGGATCGCGCGCGCAGAGGTGTCGAAAGCCGTGCTGACCAACCTGCATATCGATCTGGACTACAACGTCCTGTCGCGGTCTGTGCCTGCGAACGTCGAAGTTGCGTTCGACGGCTGGCGGGGAAGCTTTGGCGTCTGACGGCACGGGTCAGATCGATATCCGATATTTCGCAGACTACACGAGTTCTCGGTATCCAGACTTCGCTGGAGCTTGAAACAGCTCGAGCGCCCTATACCAAATGGGGACTTGCCTTTGATCCTAGTCCGGCCACAGCTCTCGCATCCGCTGCACCAGATCGTGAGAGGGCGGGCGGCCGCCCTGGGCGCCTGGGGGAGGCCATCGCCCGGCGAGAACGTCGGCGCGGACCGCCTGCGCTGAGGGCGGAGGAAAGCGCCAGCCGGCGGCGGTCAGGCGGGCTTTGACCTGCGATTCGGCTTGGGATTCGATGGGTTCAGCGGGGCGGACGGGAGCGTTCAGAGCGGAGGCGATGGTGTCGCCGTTGACGCCGACCGCCCATGGGTCGGCGCCGCGCTCCAGCAGCAGTTCGGCGATCCGGTAATTCCGCATGGCCACGGCTGCTTCCAGCGGCGTGCCCCCGGTGCGGTCGGCGCGGTTCACGTCAGCGCCGTGATCCAGCAGGAGCCGCACCGCGCCCAGGGAGTTCAGCGCGATGGCTTCGTCCAGCGGCCAGAAGGCGTCGGGTGCGACCGGGTCGGGCGATGCGCCTGCCTGAAGCAGGGTCTGGGCGTGCCAGGGCTCGCGGGCGCGCAGGGCCAGGCTGAGCGAGGTCTCGCCGTTCGGGCCGTCGGGCGGGGCGCCTTTTTCCAGCAGCAGGCTGACCATGGCCCGGTCGTCGCGTGCGACGGCCAGGGTCAGCAGATCCAGGTTCTTGCCGTTGCCGATGCGGGCCAGGGCAGGATCGGCGTCTAACAGACGGCGGGCTTTCGCCAGGTCGCCGTCACGGACCGCCTCGACCATGTCGCGGGTGGAATGGCCGTCCCGGCCCAGCGCGGCTACGCTGGCCGGGGAGGGCAGGACGGTGCCGACGACGAAACCGTCGGCGCGGGCGTCGCAACCGCTCATCAGAACTCCAGCGAGAAGGATCGGCGTGAAGAGGCGCATCTTGGCGTTGAACGGCCTGCGGGTCGAGGCCGTTCCGCCTCCTTATCGCATGGCGTCCAGGCTGGACTGGAACCATTCGACGCCGTGCAATGCGCCGGGCGTCCAGTTCCACCAGGACTTGTCCTCGGGCGGGGTCGGGGATACGGCGATGCGGTCGCCTACGGCCCCGGGCGCGTCGCCCGCCCATCCGCCGACCACGCCGCCGAGCGGGCCGAGCAGAGCCGTCCCCAGACCGCCCAGAATGATCCGATCGCCGCCGTCCTGCAGCAGGCTGAGCGGATCGCCCTTGAGGTAGAAGGCGTCGATGTCGGGCGTGGGGCGTCCGCCCGCCTGCGCGCTCTCGATCGTCGAGGCGTGCAGGCCGGAGGCGTTGAAGGTGTCTGCGTCGTGGCCCGACGCCAGGGACGCCGCCGAGGCCATGCCGCCGCCCAGCGAATGGCCGGTCAGGGTGACGTCCGCCTCGACGGCGGCCAGTCTCTGGCCGATGCGCAGGGCCTTGTCATAGTGCTCCGAGGACAGCCCCAGCGCCTGCTGGCCGTTGTTGAGCCAGTCCTCGCCCGCCTGGGAGCCGCGGAAGGCGACGACGTAGCGGGCCTGGCCGCCCTCGTCGCTGACATAGACGCGGGCGCGGAATTCGGAATCGGCGCGCTCCAGCAGGTCGGGCGTCAACCGCAAGCGGTCCAGGTCGTCCGGTCCGGCTACGCGCCAGCCGTCAGGCGGCGAAGGCGTGTCGTTGTAGACGTCGGCCGACAGCGCCAGATGCGTGCGCGCGGCGTCCAGGTCGACGACATTGTCCGAACGGGCGGGGGCGGCCGCAGCCTGAGCCGGAACCGGCGCGGCGGGCGGCGGCGCCCAGTCCAGGGCGACGCGCGGATCGTCGTCGAAGCGCGCCGTCGCGGGCGTCGTCTGAGGTTGGAACGATGTCGCGCCGATCCGGTCGATCTGCATGGTCGCCTCCCGATCCTATGCAGTCACCCTATCGCTGCTCGCCGAACCGCGCTGCTAGGGTCTTCCCTAGAGTGGGGTCTTAACGCACCGCGCCTGCGTGCAGGGCCTGGTCGAAGGCGGCGCGGGCGGGGCGAGGCAAGGCGTCGATGCGCGCTGACAGCCATTCGGCGACGTCCTGGCCGGGAGCGGGCGGGGCGACGCCTGCGCCTTGAGCGAAGTCGGGCAGGGCCTTGGGGTTTTGCGACAGCGCGGCGGCGATTCCGCCAGTGAAGAAGCCTGCGTCCTCGGCGCGGGGATGCCAGACGCCGCCGTCCTTCTGTTCAGAGGCGGACAGGGCGGGGACATCGGCCGTCAGCGCCGCCCATTGCCGACCCAGATGCGTCGCCTGTCCGTCCTCCAGCATGGCGGCGGCGTAGGCCTGCAAGGCGCGGCGACCGCCGAGGCCGCTCTGAAGCTGGTTCGCCACGCCCGAAGGGTCGGCGTCCACGGCGGCGGCCAGGGCGGGCAGGGACGTCGCGTCGATCCGTGCGGCGGCTGCGATGAAACTCTCGCTCGTGATGACGGCCGAGGGCGTGGTTTCAGGCGTCTCGGGGGAGGAGTCGCAGGCGGTCAGCATGGTCAGGGTCGCCAGGATCGGAAGCCAACGGGGGGCAGGCAAGGCCGCGTCCTTTCCGTCCGGGCGCGGCCAGACTCTGAGGATCAGTTCAGCGGGATCCGCGTCACGGACTCCCAGCCCTCGTTGTAGCTGACTTCAGCCGGGCCGTCATAGGGGCGGCGGCCGTCCGCGCCGGTCGGGGTCGTCAGGGCCACGATGCTCTCGAACAGATCGGCCTGGCCGCTCTGATACTGGCTCAGGGCCGTGTCGAAGACCTGGTCGCTCAGCCAGCCGGTCGCATCGCTGACGCCCGGTCCGGGCAGCTTGCCGGTCGCGAAGCCGAAGATGGTTTTCAGAGTCTCGACGTTCTCGGCGGCGCCCTTGTTCACGCCCTCGAAGGCTTCATGCAGGGCGCCGGAGAAGTAGCCCATGCGCTCGGCGGCCGGATAGAAGACGCCGCCGTCCTGCTGCGTCGGGGCGGTGAAGCGTTGCAGCATGTCGCCCTTCAGATCATTGCCGCGCGCCAGTTGGTCGACCAGGCCGCGGATCGTGTCGGCGCCGCCGTCCTGGCCCAGAGTCTCCTGCAGGAAGGCGGTCATGCCCTTGCCGGCCTGATAGTCCTGCTCCAGCGCCTCGACCACGCCGTTGACGTCGGATTTCAGCAGGCCCTCCATGCTGGCGCGAATTTCGTCGGCGGCGTCGCCGGTTCCGATCGACGGCGTCAGCACGCCGTTGGCGCCCGAGACGCTGGCCATCTGGCGCCCCGCCAGTTCGAACACCCGCGCCTTCAGCTCGGCGTCGGGACTGGTGGCGGCGGCGTCGACGGCGGCGGCCAGCGGTCCGGCGTCATAGCTGTAGGTCGGCACGCCTCCCTGCATGTTCGTGTACATGGTCTGCTGGGTCCCGGCCTCGAAGACGGCCGACAGCTGGGTGTCGCTCAACGATCCATAAGCGGTGCTCAGCGCCGAGGCGTTGCCGCCCAGGCTGCCCAGCACATGGGCCACGGCCAGGCCTTCGGTGTCGCCCTGATCGGAGATCATCACGCCGCCCATGCCGTCGGCCTCGGTCGTCTGGGGCGCCAGGGCGGCGATGAAGCCGGTCTTCACGTCGGATGTCGCGTGGGCGGCGACGCCTTGCGCCAGCTCAAGCTTCTGCTCGCGGTTGTCATAGGCGTTGTAGACGCGCTCCAGCTGGGTGGCGTCCAGCGAGCCGCCCAGCGTCGTGTGCAGGTCGCGGCGCTCGTCCACGTTCAGCCCGCCGCCCATGCCGAGGAAGCCGGAGTTGTCGAGCTCGTCAGTCCACTTGTTCAGCTCGTCGTCGGACAGTTCGGAGACGACGGCGTTGCGCTCGTCCGCCGTCAGGCCGTTCAGCGTGGCGTTGATGTCTCGTAGGTCGCCCTGGGAGACGTCGTTGAAGAAGCCTTCGTCCAGGCGGTCGCGGATCGTGTTCAGCGCCTGATCGACCCGGCTGGTCGAGGGCGATCCAGCGACGGGGCCGCTGACGGGCGAAGCCAGGGCGCGGGTGTCGACGGACGGCGAAAGAGGCGTGACGGTCATGACCGGCTCCTGCACGATACGAGCGAATACTGGGGCGAGCCTATGGCCGGGACGGCGGCGGCATAAGCTGGGGGCGTCCTTAGCTAGGGACATCCCCTATGCCGGGCCGCCTGCGAACGGCGCCGCTAGGGAAAGCCCCCAGATTTCAGGCGCGCGGACAGACAGCAGAATGGCTGCACGGATCACCGCGTCTTCTGGAGCCGACCCATGTCTCTCGCCGCTTCTTCCGCCGCCAGTCAGTCAGCCGCCGCCGGCGTCCAAGGCTCAGCGCCCGCCCACACCGTCCGCTCGGGCGAGACCCTGTCCGCCATTGCTGAACGCTATGGCGTCAGCGTGGGCGACCTCTTGGCGGCGAACCGCCAGATCACCAATCCGAACCTGATCCATCCCGGCCAGACCGTCACCCTGCCGGCCGGCGCGGCGGAAGGCCGGGGCGCCGTACAGGCCGAGGCGGCCGCCTCCCATACGGTGCGCGGCGGGGACACCCTGTCGGGTATCGCCCAGCAATACGGGATGAGTTGGCGCGAGCTGGCGGCGGACAACGGCATCGCCAATCCGTCGCGGATCCAGGTTGGTCAGCAGATTCGTCTGAACGGCGCGGCGCCCGAGATGGCGACGCCGGCTTCCGAACCCGCCGCTGAAGCGACGGCGGCTGGGCAGGAAGGCGTCAATCCGAACCTGGGCGCCCTGTCGGCGCGCTATGAGACCGGCGGGCGAGGTCCCGGCACGGTGTCTTCCGGCTCGGGCGATCCGGGCGGGGTGTCCTACGGCTCCTATCAGCTGGCGGTGAACCGCAACCGGCCGCAGGAGTTCCTGGCCGCTGACGGCGCGCGCTGGGCCGATGAGTTCGGCGGGGCGGCGGCGGGCACGCGCGCCTTTTCCGACACCTGGCGCGCCATCGCCGCGCGCGAACCGGAAGCCTTCCAGGCCGCCCAGCACGCCTTCATCGAACGCACCCACTATGACGTGCAGTCCGCCCGGATCGAGAATGCGGGCCTCGACATCTCCAACCGCTCGCACGCGCTTCAGGACGTGGTGTGGTCGACCTCGGTCCATCACGGTCCGAACACGGCGGTCGTCACCCGCGCCATGGCGGCGGTCGAGCGCCAGGGGATCGACGCCTCCAGCCCCGACTATGACCGCGCGTTGATCAACGCCGTCTATGACGAGCGCGGCCGTCGCGACGGCAACGGCGAACTGGCCTATTTCTCCAGCTCGCGCGCCGATGTCCAGGCGGGGGTGGCCCAGCGGTTCGAGGACGAGCGCCGCGACGCCCTGAACATGCTGGACGGCCGCTGATTGCATGACTGAAACCAGCGCCATCTCTGGCGCGTCCGGCGCCTCGGCGGTCTCCGCCGGGGCGTCTTCTGCCGACAGCCGCTCATTGGCGGTCGGCGCCGCTGTTCACGCCATGGCCGAACTGGCCGGCGCGGTCCTGCCTGATCCGGCGGACAGTCTGGATCGCGGCGTGGCCCTGTCTCAGGTCTGGGCCGAGCAGGGCCAGCAGGGCGGGGCGGTGGTCGGCGGCGACATGCGCGTGCTGGCCGCACAGACCGGCCAGGCGGTCGCGGCGCGGCTGAGCGCCGTCTCTCCGATCGAAACGGGCCGCATCGACCGCGCCCTGACCGATTTCGTGCGCGCGGTTCAGGATCACGCCCGCGCGACGCCGCACCTGACCGCGCCCTCCATGGTCGAGCCGATGCTGCGCGCCCTGGCGGCGGGCCTGGCGCGTGAAGAAGGCCCCGCCGCCGCCCGCGACAGCGCCGTCGAGCAGTTCGCCCGCATGGTGGACGCTGCGACCGCTTCACTGGAGCGGCGCTGAGGCAGATCCCTTGAAAAGCAAACCCCGCGGACCGAAGTCCGCGGGGTTCCACACTGAACCGCAGGTGAAGTTCAGCGCGTCGGCGTTGGGCCGAGGGCGATGCGCGGGCTGCCGGGCTCGCTGGTTTCAGAGGCGCCGCCCAGGGCTTCGGCCAATCCGCTCAACACGCCGGTCAGCAGCCAGGCGCCCAGGACGCCGCGCAGAGCGTCGCTGAAGGCCTGAAGCGCCTCGGGCAGGCCGGCGTTGCCGATCTTGGTCAGGTTGAAGTCTTCCTGGCTGACGGCGTCGCCGGTGATGCCGCTGGTCCAGCCCGATCTGACGGCGTCGTCCTCGCGGATGGTCAGGCCGTCGCGATAGGCGGCGTCGATGGCGTAGCCGTTGTTGCTCATGCTGATGTTCAGGTCGCCCAGCTGGTTCTGGCTGACGCCGTCGATGATCATGGCCTGGTCGCCGCGCGTGATGACCAGCTGGCTGGTGACGGTGGCGTTGGGGTTGTTGCCGAAGGGCTCGGTGTTGACGGTGATCTTAGTCCCGTTCTCGAGCTCCAGGGTCATGGTGTCCCAGAAGTCGCCGACGTGCTGGCCGTTGTAGTTGAAGTGCGGATCGCCCCAGATCTGGGTGACGTTGCCGTCGGCGTCGCGCACCACGAACTCGGAGTTGGCCTCGTTGATCTCCAGCGTATAGCCGTCGCCCAGGTCCACCGTGGCCTTGCCGTCCTGTGGCATGGAGGCCGAGAAGGCGGGGGCGGCGGGCTGGAAGGCGCCGTTGAGCATCACGCCCAACTGGAAGCCCATCTGGGCGAAGTTGGCCGCCGTGGCCATACGGTCGGCCACCGCGCCGAGCGCGAGCGTCCCGACGGCGGTGGAGAAGGCGGTGTTGATGTTGGTCATCGCGTGCGGCCCCAAGTTGATCGTGCTGATCGACATCGGACCACGCGGGGGCGGGGCTTCACAGTCGGGACGGTTCCCATCAGGGACGACCCTAGCTTCCTAGCCCGAGCGCCGCCCCATCGCCTTCAACACCTCCAGAACCGTGTCGTGGCGGCCCATGATCTCGTTCAGCAGGGTCTGCACCAGGCCGGTCATCATGATCAGGATGATCAGCGTCGCCAGCCACGCCTTGATAGACAGCGACAGGGAGAAGACGTTCAACTGCGGCGCATAGCGGTTGACCAGGCCCAGGGCGCCGTCGGTGACGAACAGCACCACCAGAACCGGCGAGGCGAACAGCACGGCCAGCGTCATCAGCCGCGTGAACTCGCCCTCGAACAGGCTGAGGCTGCTCATGGTCAGCACCGGCGTCAGGCTGCCGATGGGCCAGATGACGAAGCTGTCCAGTATGGTGCCGACCAGCAGCAGCAGGCCGCCCGAGAACATGAAGACGAAGTTGGCCAGCCGCCCCAGGAACTCGCCGTTCAGCGAGGTCTGATGCCCGCTGAGCGGGTCCACCACCTGGGCCATGGTGGCTCCGACCTTGGTGTCGATGATCTGGCCGGCGGCCTCGAACGCCCAGAGCATGGTGGCGAAGAAGAAGCCGATGACCACCCCGACCAGAGCCTCCTTGCCGAACAGCAGGATCCATTGAACCGTCGGCAGGGTCATCTGGGCCACCTGCGGCTGCATGGTCAGCACCGCCAGGCCGAACACCAGGAAGATTGAGTTGCGGACCATCGCCGGCACCGTCTGCGGCGACAGCAGCGGCATCAGCAGGAAGGTCGTCGCCACCCGCGTGGTCGACACCGCCACCAGGATGGCGTTGTCGAACAGACTGTCCAGACCCTCGAACACCTAGCGGCGCACCAGGGCCGGAAACTCGGTGAAGATGCGGTCGCTGAACTGATACAGCGAGCCGCCGATCAGCGCCGCCGTGGCGAACAGGGTCAGCACGATGGCGAAGAATTTGGCCGTATACTGCAGGGTCTGTTCCTGAAGCTGCGTCGCCGACTGGATCACCGCCACGATCAGGCCGACGATGGAGGCGGCGATGATCGGCGGGGCCGACAGGAACAGGACGAGCCAGAGCGCCTGATTGACGAGCTCGATGGCCTGGGCGTTCATCATGGGGCGCTCTCCTAGACGTAACTGAGCACAAGGCCGTGGGACAGCTTCACCCACCCGTCGATCAGCACGAACAAGAGCAGTTTGAACGGTAGGGAGACTGTGGTCGGCGACAGCATCATCATCCCCATCGCCAACAGTATGTTGGACACCACTAGGTCTATGATCAGGAAGGGCAGGAAGATCAGGAAGCCGATCTGGAAGGCCGTCGCCAGCTCCGACACGGTGAAGGCGGGCACGACGACCAGGAAGTCCCGCGCGGTGATCTCGGCGCGCTTTTCAGGCGTGGAGATGCGCTGGGCGGTGCGCAGGAAGAAGGCGCGCTCGCGCTCGGACGAGTGCTTGATCAGGAAGTCGCGCAGCGGCTCCTTGGCGCTGTCGGCATAGGCGAACAACTGCTGAGTGTCGCTGAGGGCGGCGGTGGGCGGCATGTGGTTGGTGGCTTCGGCCATGCGCTGGCCGACCGGGAACATGACGTAGAGCGTCAGGATCAGCGCCATGCCGTTCAGCACGATGTTCGGCGGCACCTGCTGCAGGCCCAGGGCGTTGCGCAGCAGGGACAGCACCACCACGATCTTGGTGAAGGACGTCACCATCACCGCCACGAAGGGCGCGAGCGCCAGCAGGATGACGGTGACGAGCGCCGAACCCGGCGAGAACTGGGACAGGTCCATGTCAGACGGCCTCCTTCGGGTCGGCGACGGCGTCGATCAGCACGGCGTAGGCCTCGCCCAGGGACACCAGACGGCCGCGCGCGAAGGCCTGGCCGGCGCTGCGCAGGGTGACGCGCATCTCGGCGTCCAGTCCGGTCAGGGGCAGGACGGCGCCGGGGCGCAGCTCGGTCAGGGTCTTCAGCGGCGCGGCGGTCTCGCCCAGATCGACCGTCACGGCGATCGGCGTGTCAGCCCCCGGCGTCAGTCCATGCTCGTCTTCGGCAGGCGGGGCGGCGGCCTCGGTCATGCGGCTTTCCTTGCGTTGATGGGTGAAGTTTCGGGACGCGGGGGCGAACAGGCCGACGACCGTCCCGCCGGGAATCGACAGGCGCGCGGACCAGGCTCTCTCCGGAGCGGGGATCAGCAACAGGTCGCCCGCGCGCAGGCTCGACAGATCGTCGGGCGACAGTCGTGGCCCCTCGATGAGCAGACGAACCGGCAGGGGCAGGTTCAGCCCCGGCGGCTGATCGCCGACACGGCGCAGGCGCAGGGCCAGGGCGGGCGGCAGGGACAGGCGCGCCTCATTCAAAGTGCGCTCGCCGTCGCTGAGGCGGACCTCGACGTGCGCCGCCTCGGGGGCGTCCGAACGCACGCCGACCGGCGTCAGCGCTTCGGCGCCGGCATCCTCCAGCGCCGCCAGCAGCGGCTCCAGCGTCGAGATGGCGGCCAGCAAAGCGGCGTGGTCGCCGTTCTCGAAGGCCGCGCCGTCGATCGTCAGGGGCGCGACGCGGACGGGGCCGTGCGGCGTGGCGAAGGCGACCTGCTCGCCGACGAAGGTCTCGTCGTGATCGGGGATCAGAACGCTGGCGCGCAGTCCGTCCAAAACTAGACCGTCCAGGGCGGCGACGACGGCGGCGCGTGCGCGTGCGGTCGGCTCGTCCAGCTGGGGCGGGCGCGCGGGCGCGAGCGAGGAGGGCAGGGCGTCCAGGGCCACGCTCACGCCTCCTCGGCCTGGCCGGACACCGCCATGCGGACCAGATGGGTCAGGGTCGGCGCCTCCATCTTGGTCATGATGCGGGCGCGGTGCAGTTCGACCGTCTTGGGGCTGATGCCCAGGTCATAGGCGATGACCTTGTTGTAGGAACCGGCCACGACCAGATTCATGACCTCGCGTTCACGCGCGGTCAGGCGAGACAACCTTTCCTGATAGGCGAGGGACAGCGGAGAAGCGGTTGTTTCGTCTTCTGTTTCCGATTGCGTGGTGCGGAAGGCCAGGGCGATGGCCTCTTCCAGCGCCTTCTCCTGAAAGGGTTTCTCCAGGAAGGTGACGGCGCCGCGCCGCATGGCCTCGACCGCCAGGGGCACGTCGCCGTGGCCGGTCATGAAGATCACCGGCTGGTCCAGTCCACGCTCGCGCGCCGCCTCCATCAGCTCCAGCCCCGACATGCCCGGCATCCGCACGTCTAGCAGGAAGCAGGCGGGTTCGGCCGGGCGCTCGGTCATGGCCTCCAGAAAGGCGGCGGGCTCTTCCCAGCACTCGACCTCATAGCCCAGGCTTTCCAGCCACCAGGCGGCGGACTGGCGGAACTCGGCGTGGTCGTCGACCAGGCAGATGCGGCCGGACGGCCCGTCAGCCGGTGTTGCGACGGCGCTCATGGGCGGGCCTCCTCGGTCGGGGTTTCGGCCGCGGCCAGCGGCAGGGCGATGTGAAAGACGCTGCCGCCCGTCTCGCCGGGCGTGAACCACAGGCGGCCGCGATGCAGTTCGATGATCGAGCGGCAGATGCCTAGGCCGACGCCCATGCCGCCGCTGCGGGTGCTGAAGAAGGGCGAGAAGACGCGGGCGGACGCCTCTTCCGGCACGCCCGGCCCGGTGTCGGTCAGGGTCAGCTCGATTTGGCGCGCGTCCAGGCTGTGGCGCGCCTCTATGGTCAGTTCGCGCCGGGGCAGGTCGACGCCGCGCATGGCGTCCAGGGCGTTGCGCGCCAGATTGACCAGCACCTGCTGGATCATGATCGGATCGCCCAGGACGGCGGGCAGGTCCGGCGGCGTGGCGGCGCGCGCCGTCACCCGGTCGCGGGTGATCTCCCAGTCCAGCAGATCCAGGGTGTTGCGAGCCAGGCGGGCCAGATCCAGCCGCTGCACCTGGGGTTGGCGTTGATCGACGAAGGTGCGGACGCGCTGGATGACGCCCGAGGCGTAGAGGGCTTGCTCGGTTGCGCGGTCCAGGGCCTCGGCGCCGGTCTCAACCGTCAGGGCGCCGCGTTGCAGCCGCGCCTTCAGCCCGCGCAGAATGTTGGCGATGGAGCCGATCGGCTGGTTCAGTTCATGGGCGATCATGGTGGCCATCTCGCCCACCGACAGCACGCGCGAGGTGGTCAGCAGTTCCTCACGGTCGGCCAGGTGACGCTGCTGGGCCTCCTGCCGCTCGGCGGCGTCGGACAGCTCCAGGAAGACCAAGCTGTCGGACAGGGCCAGGCGGGCGTCATGCACCCGGCGGCCGCCCGGCTGGACGATCAGGGCGTCCGAGGAGCCCTCGCGCCGGGCCGCCGCGATCGCCTCGGACAGGCCGGGCAGGCGGGTTTCGACGACCGGCAGGGCCTCGCCCTCGCGCCACTCGGGGAAGGCGGCGGCGAAGGCGGGGGAGCGCCAGGTCAGGCCGCGCGCGTCAAAGGCGGCGGCGCAGATGTTCAGCGTCGAGAGTGCGGCGTCGGTCCATTGCGGCGCGTCGAGCGGGCGAAGGGCGACGGTCATCGGCGCGCCTCCGGTCCGCAGGCGGCTAGGGAAGTCCCGCATGGCGAGGGCCCGTCGATGCGCCTAGATTGGCGGCCTAGCGTGGAGCGTTCCACGTCGAGGAGACCGCCATGACCACGATCCGCACCGACAACGCGCCCCTGTCCGGCGTCTGGTCGCGCGATCTGTCGGCCTCGACGCCGCTGGGCGCCGAAGCGCGGGCTCACGGTCGCGGCGGTCAGGCCTTCGGCGACTTCACCGCCTTCGCCGGCGACGATGTGCGCGTGCGGGTGTCGGACCGGCTGGACATGGACGTGGCCGCCCGCGTCATCGCCGATCATCTGACCGAAACCCGCGACAACGGCTTCGGCTGAGGCTATGCCTCGGTCATCGTGACCGATCTCGTTCTCAAGGCTGAACCCGACTGGGCCGGCGCGGCCCAGGCCCTGATCGACGGCTTGCATGGCCAGTCGACGCCCGATGCGCGCGTCACCGTGCTGCAGCGCGTCTGCGACGGTCTGGGCGAGGCGCTCTATCCCGGCTTTGTCAAACTGCTGGCCGCCGTGGCGCGCTTCGGCGACGAGGAGGCGCGGCGTCTGGCCGCCGACGCCCTGGCCCGCGCCCTGACGACCGATCGCCTGCCCGCCACGCGCCTGCCGGCTTGGGGCGCGGCGGCCTTTTCGAGCCTGTCCGGTCCCGGCGGGGGGCTGATGACCAACGCCCGCAGCGTGGGGCCGCTGGAGTTCCTGTGCGTCTGGCTGACCCGCGACGTGGTGGGTCAGCCGCTGGAGGACGAGGCGTTCGAGCGCGCGGCCGCCCTGGTGCTGACCCTGATCCAGACCTCGCCCGAGGCGGCGCGCCTCTATGCTGGAAAGCTGGCGGCGGACGCCGATAGCCCGACCGAAGGACTGCATAATCGCCAGAGTCGCCGTTTGGTGCGGTTGACCGCCGAGGGGCTGGCGGCGGGCCGCGCTCCAGCCGAGACGGCGCGCGCCGTGCTGGACGCCGCCCGCGCCGATCGCGACCAGGGCCGCTGGGATTTCACGCCGCGCTGAGATCATGGCTCACCGCACCCCGTCCGGCGGGCGATGCTCGCTGTCGGGATCGGCGGGGGCGACGCGCACCTCGGACACGACCACGCCGCGCGCCTCCAGCCGACGACGCATCAGCTCCAGCGCGCGCTCCAGCTCGGGCGTCGGCCGTTGGTGCGCGGCCAGTTGCAGCGTCAGGCCGCCGTCGGCCAGCCGCATGACCCCGAACCCGGCCAGGGCCAGGGTCCGGTCGGTGAACTGCACCTGCATCCCCTTGGCGGCGTCGGCCTGAGCGGCCAGCCAGGCCTTCTCCATCATCGACGCCATGGCTTCGACGTCGCCGGTGTAGCCGGCGACGGCGGCGGGGCCGCCCTGGACGCCGTTCAGGCCGGTCGCGCCTGCGACATTCAACTGGCCCTCGGCCTTGTCCGCCTTGTCGTCGGCCTTTGTCTCTTCGCGACGCGCGTCGTCGGGGCGGTCGCGGACGGGTTCGGCGTCTTCGTCACGGCGGGCGACGCGGGGCTGGCGCTCGCCCGATTCGAGCGCATGGCGCCGCGCGGCGGCCTGATCCAGGGCGGCCTCGAAGGCGCCGCCGCTCCAGGCCGAGGGGGCGGGACTGGCGGACCGTGCGGCGGGCGCGGACCGGGCGGGGGCGGAGTTGTTCACGGCGTCGGCCATCAGGCGCAGCCTCCCATAAGCAGTTGCAGGTGCGGGCGGCCCCGTTCCTCGAAATCGAGCTGTTCCTGGTCCTCGCGGCGTCCGGCGCGCAGGGCCACGGCGCGACGAAGTTGGCCGTCGACGGCGTCGTGGCGGGCCGTGGCGCGCATCAGGGCCCGCAGGGCCTGATCCCGCTCGGCCTGAGCGGCCTCGACCGCGCTTTGGTTCTCGGCGCGGGCTTCCGTCTCAGCCTCGCGACGGTCGGCGATCAGGCCGCGTCGCGACAGGGCGCCTTCGATCAGACGCGCGTCGCCGCCCCCGCCCGAGGCGAACCATTCGTCCAGGGTTTCGATGTGGCGGCCCAGGGAGGCGATGGACTCCTCGCGCGCCTGCAACGCCGCCTGCGCCCGCGCCAGGGCGTCCTGGGCGACGGCGACCAGACGGCGCGCGGCCTCGACCCTCTGCGCCCGCAGTCGGGCCAGACGCCGCAGCAGGGTGATGCGGTCGCGCCCGCTCATGACGCCGCCTCAGCCAGTTGGGCCAGGGCCGCCTCGGCCGCGACGCCTTCATGCGCGCCTTGCTGCAACAGGGCGCGAAGGGCGGGCATCCGCTGCACGGCCTCGTCGGCCAGGGGGTCGCCGCCGGGCTTGTACTCGCCGATCTGCAGCAGGAACTCGATCTCGGCGTATTTGGCCAGCCAGGCGCGGACCTTGCCCGCCGCCGCCTGATGCTCGGGCGAGGTCACGCGCGGGAAGACGCGGCTCAGGCTCGTCAGAGGGTCGATGGCCGGATAGTGGTTCGCCTGCGCCAGCTTGCGCGACAGATAGACGTGGCCGTCCAGGATGGAGCGGACCTCCTCGCCGATCGGGTCGCCGCCTTCCTCGTCCTCGATCAGCACGGTGTAGAAGGCGGTGATGGAGCCGCCCTCGATCGCGCCCGCCCGTTCGAACAGTCGAGGCAGTTCGGCGAAGACCGACGGCGGAAAGCCGCGCCGCACGGCCGGTTCGCCGACCGACAGGCCGATCTCGCGCAGCGCGCGGGCGAAGCGGGTGACGGAGTCCATCTGCAGCATGACGCGCAGGCCCTGGGCGCGGAAACCTTCGGCGATGGCGGTGGCGGCGTGGGCGGCGCGGACGCGCTCCATCGCCGGGCGGTCTGAGGTGGCGACCACCACGACCGAGCGGGCCAGGCCCTCCGATCCCAAGCTGTCGTCGAGGAACTCGCGCACCTCGCGCCCGCGCTCGCCGATCAGGGCGATGACGTTGACGTCGGCGGCGCAGTGGCGGGCGAACATTCCCATCAGGGTCGACTTGCCGCCGCCCGCCATGGCGAAGACGCCGACCCTTTGGCCCACGCCGACGCTCAGCAGCGTATCGACCGCGCGCACGCCGGTCGGGAACAGGGCACTGATCGGCGGTCGGGCCAGCGGATTGGGCGCGTCGGCATAGACGTCGCGCAGGGCGACCGGTCCCGCGATGGGGCCCAGGCCGTCCAGCGGGCGGCCGAAGGCGTCGATGACCCGGCCCAGCAGGCCGGGGCCGCTGGGGACTTCCGTCCGGTCGTCGGCGGCGATGACCTCGGCTTCGGGGCCGAGGCCGTTCAGGCTGGTCAGGGGCGTCAGTATGGCTGCGCCGTCGCTCAGGCCCACGACCTCGGCCTTGACCACGGGGCCGCCGGCGGGGTCGTGGATCTCGACCTGCTGGCCGATGCGGGCGTTCAGTCCGGTGGCGCGCACCGTGGTGCCGAAGGCCTGAACGACCCGACCGCGCCGGTCCAGGGTGCGGGCGCGGCGCAGGGCGTCGTGCAGGCGCAGTTCGACGGCGTCGTGGCTCATGCGGCGCGCCCCCGCTCAAAGGCGCGCTCAAGGGCGGCCAGCTGGACTTCAAGTCCGGCGTGGCTGCGTCCGGCGGCGGTCTCGATGACGCAGTCGCCGGGGGCCAGGGCGTCGTCAGGCCGCACCTCGATCGCCGCGCCGATGGGCCACAGCCGGGTGGAGACGGCGCCGACGCCGTCGGGCGCGACGTGAACCACGACCGGCGCCTCGGGCAGGACGTCCTTCACCGCCCGCTCGGCCAGGGCCGCCAGCACGGCCTCGGGCGCCAGTTCGGCGGCGATGCGGCGCACCACATCCAGCGCTAGGCGTCCGGCGGTCTCGCGCAGGCGCTCGCGTTCGGCCTCCATCTCGCGGTGCAGACGGGCGGCGCGTTCAGCCACGTCGCGGGCGGCGGCGGTCAGCCCGGCTTCATAGCCGGCGGCGTAGCCGTCGGCGCGGCCCGCTTCGCCCTCAGAAGCGCGATGGGCTTCGACTTCGGCCAGCCGCGCCTGGGCCTGAGCCACAAGTTCCACCGCCGTCTCCACGACGGCGTGCTCCTCGCGGCGAATAACGGGGCTGTCGGTCAGCAGGGCCGCGTCGGGCGCGGCGGCGATCAGGTGAAAGCTCATGCGGCGACCCCGCAGAGGGGCAGGGCCAGACGGCGCGCGGCCTCGGCTTGGTGGGCGTCGAGGCGCAGCAGGGGCGGAGCCAGGCCGTCGGCCAGGCGTCGGGCCGTCTCGCCCGACAGACCGGCCAGCAGGGCGGCGGCGCCCAGACCTTCCAGCGCCTCGGCGTCCAGCGCGCCGACCGGCGGCGTCTCGGGCCGCTGGGCAGGGGGCATGGCCAGAACGGCGTCCAGCGCGCCTTCGCCGATGCTGCGTCCGACGACGCCGAGCATCCGTCCGTCGATGCTGGTCGCCAGCCGCTCGGCCAGAAGCACGGCGCCGCAGGTCGCAGCCAGGCGGCGGCGCTCGTTCAGGGGCAGGGCCGACCATGCGGGCGCCTTCAGGATGGCGGCGTAGTCCATCGGCGCGCGCGGCGGCGTCAGGCGGCGAGCCAGGGCGCGCGCGCGCGGCGAGCGCGCGGCGTCATCCGCGCCGTCCAGGGCGCGGGCCCGGCGCCACAGGGCGGCGCGTTCGGTCTTGACGGCGCCCGACGTCAAGCCTCGCCTCGCTTGGCGTCGGCCTTGGCGCGCGGCTTGGGTCGCCGATAGAGGCCGTAGATGCCCAGTCCCGCCGCGCCCAGGATCAGCACGCCCAGCGGCAAGCTGAGCTGGGTGACGGCCGGGGCTTGCGGCTGGGTCAGGACTTCGGACGCCGGGAAGGCGACGACCGTGACCTTGTCGTAAGGCAGGCCCTCGATCGAGTTGACCACCAGGGCCTTGATCGAACCTGTCTGGGCCGAGATGTCGTAGTCGGGCCGATGCTTGATGAAGACCGAGGCGGAGGAGGGCGGCTTCTCCTGTGCCAGAGGATCGCTTTCCGGCACGGCGATGTGGACGCGCGCCTGCACCACCCCGTCGATGGAGGAGATGGTCTGACCCAGCTCCTGCTGCAGCGCGTACATCATGCGCATCCGCTGCTCCATCGGCGAGGAGACGAAGCCCTCCTTCTGGAAGACCTCGCCCATGCTGGCGAAGTTCTGGCGCGGATAGCCCCGGTCGTGCAGCAGGGCGACGGCGCGAGAGAAGTCGCCGCGGTCCGCCTTCAGCACCCAATTGTCGCCGTCGCGGGTCTTGGAGGCGTCCAGCCCCTGAGCCTTGAGCACGGCGACCATCTCATTGGCGTCGCGTTCCGTCAGGCCGCCGTAAAGCTCCTGCTGGCCGCAGGCGGCGAGCAGGAGGGCTGCGCCCGCGAGGGCGGCGAGCGATCGGATTCGCATGACCGCCTCCCTCAGGACTGTTGCCGGAACAGCTGCTGCAGGCCGTCCGAGGTGCGGTTGGCCATGTTGGAGGTGAGCTGGCAGTTGAACATGAACTCGTGCGCGCGGACGGTCATCATGACCATCTCGCCCGGCGTCATGCCGCCGGCCTTGCCTTCGGCGGCCTGGGCCAGGGCGGCGAGGTCCGAGGCCTGACCGTTCACCTGCTCCAGGGCGCCCATCATGGTCTTCATGACGCCGTTGGGCTCGGTCGGGGCGGCCGGAGCCGACAGGGGCGTGACGTGCAGCAGGTTCTGGAACTGCACCGCCTGACTGAGGGTGGCGTTGTAGGCGACGTCGATCTGCTGCGTCTGGGGTTGCAGCATCTCGGGCGGCATGGCCGCTGCGGCGGCCGAAGCTTCGAAGGACATAAGCCCCTCCTGTTGAAATGAAGGGCTCAGTTCTTGCGAGCCATGGTCTCCAGCGCCTTGCCGACGGAGTCGGTCGAGGTGGAGGAGGAGTTGGCCATGAAGTTCATGCGCATCGACTCGGCGGTCAGCATGGCCATGGTCGAGGGCTTGTCCTCGCCGCCCGGTCCGATCTGTTCGGACAGTTCGACGATGCGGCCGGCCTGGGCGTCCAGGGTCTGACCCCACGAATGGGCCATGGCCTCGAACCAGGAGCCGGGGCGCGCCTTGTCGCGCTCGCTGTTCAGGCCGGGCGAGACGGCCAGCATTCCGAGGCCGTTCAGACTTTGGGATGACATGGGAATTCTCCTTTTGGGCTGGGGTCAGAAGTTGAGTTCGGAACGGGAGCCGTTGCGCTCGACCAGGACGCGGGTGTCCTCGATCGAGACGATGCGGTGGCCGGTCGGCAGGACGGCGCCGGGGAAGTAGCGGGCGCCGTCGGCGGTGGTGACGTGGCCGCGCTCGCCGCCGATTACCGACACCACCCGCTTCCCGCCGCCCTGTTGAATGTCCTCGAAGCGGCCGCCCTCGTCGGCGCCCGGCAGCAGGCTGACGTCGATGCGACGCAGGCCCTTGACCTCGCCCATGGCCAGTCGCTCCAGACGGGCGGCTTCGTCAGGGTCGCTGCCGGTGACGTCCAGGCGCACCATGCCCGCGCCGACCGAGCGCGCGGCCGCCCTCACCCCGTTGGCGAGGTAGAGCTCCTCGACCTGGCGGGCGATGCCGTCGTGAGTCTGAAGCTCCAGGCGGGGGCGCCATTCGCGGGCCGCCAGGACGCGCTGCAGGCGCACGCGTTCGGCGTCCGAGGTCAGCATTCCCTCGATGCGCAGGTCGCCGGCCTCGGTCTTGATGACGACCAGCTTGTCGAAGCCTTCCTCCGACAGGACGGCCTGAACCTTGGCGGGCTTGGGCTGCGACTTGGGCCAGGCGGGGATGCCCGAACTGATGGCGAAAAGGGCCGAGATGGTGACCACGGCGATCAGCAGCACCGGAACGAACTTGGCCGAGCGCGACACCAGGGCGTTGGTGTTGTTCAGTAGATACTGCCAGTTGCGGCCGTCGTCGGCCGGTGCCGCGTCCTCATCGCCGTCATCGTCCGGCAAGGGGCGGGCGGCGGCCAGGATGCGCTCGGCCTCGCTCCAGCGCGGGCTTTCGGCCTCGCCGATGGCGACGGCGTTGTCGCCGATCAGCAGCGGCAGATAGAGGGGCAGGATGGCCTGGGCCGGGGCGGTCAGCTCATGCCCCAGCAAGGTCACGGCGCCGGAGGTCAGGTCCAGGTCGGCGGCGTCCGCCCGCGCCTTCAGCGTCAGCCGCACTCCCTCGGCGCTGGCGTCGCGCAGCACGATGTCGGCGTCCAGGTCATGACCCAGGGCGATGACGCGGCCCCGTTCCAGAGGCGCCGAGGCGCCGCGCACGCGCCCGGCCAGGACGCGAAGGACCAGGCTTTCGATCTCGGGTGCGGCGACGGCGTCGGCGGGCATGGCGGATCAGTCCTTGGCCGGTTCATAGGGGGTGAAGCCGGGGGGAGGCGCTTCGCGCACGGCGACGGCGGGCGTAGCGGCCGGGGCGGGCAGGGGGTCGTTCGGCGCCGAACCCTGGTTGAAGCCCATGCGCGATCCGCCCTTGGGCAGGGCCGGGGCGGCGGGCAGGGGCTGGGTTTCGGGCGAGCCGGGCATTGCGCCGAAGTCGAGACGCGGCGCAGGCGCTTCCTCGCCGATGGAGGCCAGGCGCGGCGTGATCAGGAACAGGCGCTCGATCCGGCCCGTCGAACGCTCCGAGCGACGGAACAGCAGGCCCACAGCCGGGATGTCGCCCAGCACCGGCACCTTGGTCACAGCGTTGACGTCCTGCTGCACCACCATGCCGCCCAGCAGCAGGCTTTGGCCTTCCAGGATCATGGCCTGGGTGTTCAGGGCCGCACGTTGCACGACCGGGATGTCGTCGACATCGGCGTCGGTCAGGGAGCCGTCCTCGATCTGGATCTGCATCCGGATGCGGGTCTGGTTCTGGTCGCGCAGGACGTGGGGCGTGACCTTCAGCGTGGTCCCGGCGGTGACGTTGTAGAGATCGACGTCCCGCTCGCCTTCCAGGCCGACGTAGAAGCTGCGGGTGTTCTCGAACAGGGCCTGGACGTTCGACAGGGTGACGATCTGCGGCCGCGAGACGATGCGGGCGACGCCTTCATCCTCCATCGCCGTGATGCGCGAGACGAAGTAGTCCCCGTTGCCGATGATGGTCGAGATGGCCAGGCCGTTGTTGCGCGGGGTGATGTCCTGGCCGCGACGCAGGCGGTCGTCGTTGCGTGTGCCGTCGCCGAACAGCACTCCGCCGCGCCCGTCGTCGAAGCGCCAGCTGATGCCCAGCTGACGGGCGCGGGTGGTGTCGATGTCGATGATGGTGGCCTGGATCTCGAGAAGCTGCGGCTCCTTGTCCAGGGCGGCGATCAGCGCCTCATAGGCGCCCATGCGGTCGGCCGTGTCGCGCACGATGACGGCGTTCAGGCGCGTGTCGGCCTGGATGCGCGCATGCTGGACCGGCGCGCCGCCCGCCATCTGCTCATCCGCCAGCGCCAGACCGAGCGTGTCCGGCGTGGGGGTGAAGCCGCCGTCGACATAGCTGGCGTCCATCAGTCCGTTCTGCGCCGCGCCCTGCGACGCCAGGCCCTGACCGCGCAGGCCCCCGACGCGCGGCGAGCGTCGCGTCTCGATGCGGCGGGCGACGGCGCCGTTCGGGTCGTTGCTGACCATGGCGCGCAGGATGGAGGCGACGCCTGGAATGGTGACTTCGCTCTGGGCCGTCTCGAAGGTCACGTCCTCGGCCCAGGCGTAGCGCAGGGTGAAGACGCGATACTCATAGGTCGGTTGGGCGGCTTCGGCGCGGGCGCCGGGGCCGGCCCGGGCGATCTCGTCGATCTGCTGGATGAAGCGGCGGGTGCCGTTGGCGATCAGCATCTGCCCGGCGGGCTGAAGGGTGTTGCGGCTGTCCAGCAGGCCCATTTCCTGCGCCGTGGCGCGCACGCGGCGCAGCATTTGCGGCGAGGCGGGGATCGACTGACTGGTCAGTTCGGAGGTCTGATAGATGTAGACCGCCCCGCCGTCGTAATAGGCCACCAGGTCGAAGGCGTCCGCCACCTGGCTGAAGATGGTCGAGGCCGGGCCGCTGAAGGCGCCGTTCACCGTCCCTCGCAGGTTGGGGCTGATGATCACCGGCACGCCCAGCTGGCCGAAGAAGCTTTGCAGGAACTGACCCACCGGCTGTTCGCGCGGGGCGATCTGCAGGGTCTGGTTGCCGATCGGCGGGTCGCCCGCCGCAGCGGGCGCGGACAGGCCGAGCAGCGTGGCCAGGGAAGCCATGGCCAGGAGGGCGGTCTTGAAGCTCTTGCGGGCGGTCGGCGTCTTGATCGTCATGCAGGGTCCGTCGTTTCAGGCCGCAGCGGCCGTGGAGGCGGGGGGAGCGGAGGGGGCGGGAATAGCCGCCGGCGTCGCCGCGTCGAGGTCGGGCAGGGCGACCCGGCCGACGATCTCGAGCTTCAGGCTGGGCAGCAGTTCGTGGAACGACAGGGCGGGGGTGTCGAACAGCTCGGGCTCGACCAGCTTGCGGATGTGACGGCGCAGGTCGATGGCGGCCAGCACGGCGTCGGCGTCGGTGTCGCGCACCGTCTTCTGCACGGCCTCGATGATCTGGCGGGCCATGTCCGGTTCCAGCGCCAGCTGCTGACCGGCGCCGCCGACGCGGATGGATTCGCGCAGGTGCTTCTCCAGCGCGGGCTCCAGCACGGCGGCCTTCAGCACGCCGTCGGGGGCGTAGCGGTGGCTGATCTGGCGACGCAGGGCCACGCGGGCGAACTCGGTCAGGGCCAGCGGATCCTTCTCGCGCTGACCGGCGTCGGCCAGGGATTCCAGGATGTCGCGCAGGTTTCGCAGCGGCACCTCTTCCTCGGCCAGGCGACGCATGATCTCGGCGATGCGGGCCAGGGGCAGGGCGCGCGCGACCTCCTTGACCACTTCGGGATAGCTCTCTCCGGCGCGGTTCAGCAGGGTCGACGCCTCCTGGATGCCGATGAACATCCCTGCGTTGCGGCGCAGCAGCCCGCGCACGCCGGCCAAGGTCGTATCCAGCGCATCCTGGGCCGGGCCGGGATCGCCCGCGCCCAAAGGGGCCTCGAACGCCATCAGCCGCCAGCGGTCCGCCGCCTCGGCCGGGCCGTAGCGCACCGTCACGCGCGGCAGGGCCACGCCCAGCGAGGCCTCGAACTCGTCCAGCAGGGTCTCCAGGGCGGCGGTCAGGCGCTCCGGATCGGTCGCGCGCAGGGCGCGGCCGTCGATCTCGAGCATCAGGGGCGTCATGGCGGCGCCTTCCGTCGGGCGTGTCTGGGTCGAGGCGATGGGACCGTCGGCTTCGGCGGCGGCGCGGCCGGTCAGGGCCTTGACCCTGCGCCCGGCCGACTTGCGCCAACGCGGCTCGATCATGACCGAGGCGGTCATGGCGACCGCGCCCAGCAGCAGGAAGACCACGGTCGGAAAACCGGGCACCAGGGCCAGCAGCCAGCACATGCCGCCCGCCACCAGGAAGACCTTCGGCTGGGCCGATAACTGGCGATGCATCGAGGCGCCCAGGTGGGCGTCGGTCTCGGAATCGCTGCCGCGCGTTACCAGCAGGCCCGCGGACATGGCCGCCAGCAGGGCCGGGATCTGCATCACCATGCCGTCGCCGATGGTCAGTATGGAGTATTTCTGGACCGCCGCGCCGAAATCCATGCCGTTCTGCAGCATGCCCACGGCCAGACCGCCCAGCAGGTTGATCACCACGATGATGATCCCGGCGATGGCGTCGCCCTTCACGAACTTCATCGCGCCGTCGAGATTGCCGTTCAGCTTGCTCTCCATCTCGAGCAGGCGGCGACGGCGCTTGGCCTCGTCCTTGTCGATCAGGCCCGAGCGCAGATCGGAATCGATCGACAGCTGCTTGCCCGGCATGGCGTCCAGGCTGAAGCGGGCGGCGACCTCGGCCACCCGTTCGGCGCCCTTGGCGATGACGATGAACTGCACGACGGTGATGATCAGGAAGACCACCAGGCCGACGACCAGATTACCGCCCGCCACCATGTTGCCGAAGGTGTTGATGATCGCCCCGGCGTGGCCTTCCAGCAGGATCATCCGCGTCGTCGCGATCGACAGCGCCAGCCGGAACAGGGTCGTGATCAGCAGCAGGCTGGGGAAGACCGAGATGTCGACGATCGAGGCGATGTAGATCGACACCAGCAGCATCACCACGCCCGCGCTGATGTTGATCGCCACCAGGGCGTCGATCGCCAGCGACGGCAGGGGCATGATCATCATGGCGATGATCGCCGCCACCCCCGCCACCAGAAACAGGTCCGAGTAGCGACCGACGCCTCCGCCGTTATGGCGCAGGCCCAGCAGTTTCAGCGGGCTGGCGAAGGACATGGACGCGCCTTGTGGCTGCCGGCGGATCAGGCCGAACGGGAGATCGGTGAGAATTATCGGAAGGAGGAGCGGCGGGCGGTGAGGAGCTGGTCGTAGCGAGCCATGACCTTGCGGACGTAGTCCTGGGTCTCGCGGTAGGGCGGGATGTTGCGGCCGTAACGCTGCACGGCGCCTTCGCCGGCGTTGTAGGCGGCCAGCACCAGGCGCAGGTCGTTGCCGAACAGGCCCTGCAACGTCTTCAGGTAGCGCGAGGCGGCGCGAATGTTGGTTTCCGGTTCGTGCAGCCGCATCTCGTCGGCGACGCCGAAGCGACGGCCGGTGGCGGGCATCACCTGCATCAGGCCGCGAGCGCCGACGGGCGAGCGGGCGTTCGGGTCGTCAGCGGATTCCACGCTGATGATCGCCTGCAGGAGGGCCGGGTCGATGTCGTGTTCGCGCGCCGCCGCTGTGATCAGATCGCCGTGCGGAGTCCTGTTGCGATGCGGTCCCGCGCCGGTCGTGACACTTTCCGACCTGTAAAAAGCAACGGTTTCTGAGGAACCGATCACCTCGGTCGGCGACTCATTGTCGTAGATCAGCAGTTGCTGCGCCGCCTGAACCTCTCGCGGGGCGTGTGCAGAACAAGGCGTTGATCCGACCGCTCCGCTTCCCAGCGCCAGGGAAAACTGGCTGACGGAAGCGGCTGAAGCGACCAACTGCGGCGAGGTGACGCTACAGTCTTCCGCAATTGCGGAATGATTCCATGCAGTAATAACAAGTATTACTGTGCCGGTTACCGAGCAAAATTGTCTCACTTCGTATTTCGCCCGAAGCTATGTGAATTTCGATCTTGTGTGACAGCGATATTATTGCTCATGAATGTTGTCAACGAGATCGGTAATGAAAATTTTTGCCAGTAAGGTTAACCCTAGCTTGCTTTTTTTCTGAAGCGGTCAGGGTTCGGATAAAGTGTAAGCTTGACCATAAGCTTTGCCGTTTCTGTATTCGGCAAAGCTTGTTTTTGATGTTTTTCATCCCTGTTCGATGAAGCGGAGCGCGCGTGGCGGAGAAGAACGACGGCGGCGACAAGACAGAGCGGCCGACACCGAAACGGCTTCAGGACGCGCGCAAGAAGGGCGACGTCGCCAAGAGCAAGGACATCGGCTCCACCGCCGTGCTGCTGGCCTGGCTGCTGGTCGGCCTAATGCTGGCGGGGGCGGTGTTCGCGAATTTCGCCGCCCTGTTCGACGATGTATTCCGCGTGATGGACCAGCCGTTCGGCGACGCCTTCGAACAGGTCGCCTGGTCGGCGGCGCGGCGGTTCGTCTATCTGACGGCGCTGTTGCTGCTGCCGGTGGCCCTGTTCGCGTCGCTGATGGAGTTCCTGCAGACCGGGCCGGTCTTCACCCTCGAGAAGATGACGCCCAAGCTGGATCATCTGAACCCCGGCGAGGGGCTGAAGCGGATGTTCAACACCGACAACCTGTTCGAGGTGGCGAAGTCGCTGGTGAAGACGGCCTTGCTGCTGGGGCTGGCGGGGCTGATCCTATTCGGCCAGTTCGATCGCATCCTGCGCCTGCCGGCGGCGCAGCCGGGCGAGGTGCTGGGTGCGTTCGGCGCGGCGGGCTTTCACCTGCTGGGCTGGACCCTGGTGGTGTTCGTCTTTGTCGCCATCCTGGATTCGGCCTACCAGCGCTTCAGCTTCATGAAACGGCTGCGGATGAGCCGACGCGATATCCGCCAGGAGGCGAAGGACATGGAGGGGGATCCCACGGTCAAGGCGCGCCGCCGCGAACTGGCTCAGGAGTGGGCTCAATCCAGCGCCGTCGGGTCCGTGCGCGGCGCGGCGGCCCTGGTGGTCAATCCGACCCATATCGCCGTGTCCCTGGCCTATGATCCCGGCGAGCACGTCGTGCCCGTGGTGGCGGGCAAGGGCGACGGCCTGATCGCCCGCGCCATGCGCGGCATGGCCGAGCGCGAAGGGGTGCCGATCATCCGCAACGTTCCCCTGGCCCGCGCCCTGCACGAACAGGTGCCGGTCGAGGCCGTGGTGCCCGAGGACATGTTCGCCGCCGTCGCCGAGGTGATCCTGACGGCGCGCCGCTTGCGCGATGAAGCAGCGCGCGGCGAGACGCTCGACCCCGTCGATCTGACCGACGAGCTCGAAGGTCAGGGCGCAGATCCGGGCGAGGGCGCTGCGGTTGAAGCCGCTCCTGTCCGCAACGGTCCTCTCTTTCCCGCCATGCCCGACGACGGCGTGGCTTCCTCTCCGGAGACGCAATGACGCCGTTCGCCTTGTTGATGGACTTTCTGACCGTCCTGGTCGCGCTCGCCCTGGTGCTGGGGTTGGCCTTCTTCTCGATCCGCATGTTGAAGAAGGTCCAGAGCGGGGCGCCCAGCGGCGATGAGATACGCTTCATCCGTTCCCTGCCGTTGGGTGCGCGCGAGCGGGCGACCGTGGTGGTCTGGCGCGACGAGGTGCTGTTGCTGGGCGTCACGGCGGGCGGGATCACCGTTCTGGACCGTCGCGCCCGCACGGCCGAAGAGATCGCCGAGGATGCCGCCCGCGCCGAGGCCGCGAGCGTCCAGACAGCGGCGGTCGCCGCCCGCGTCCCGCCGCGTCTGCGTCGTTGGCTAGGGAAGTCCCTAGCTGGGGAACGGCCTGACTACCGAGGATAAGGGGCGGGTGGTTTCGTGAGGTCGTCGGGTTTCCGGGCGAGGCGCCTGGCCGGCGAACCGGAAACGCACACCATTCGGAGGAAAGATCATGTTCGGCATCGGCGGCGGCGGATTCAATATCGGCAGCCTCATCAGCCAGGCGGCCCTGGCGGTCGCGACGGGCGGCACCTCGGCTCTGGTTCAGGCGGCTCTGACCCAGGTCGTGTCGTCCATCGGCCAGCAGGTCCTGCAACAGGTCGGTCAGGCTCTGGGCCTTCCGCAGTCGGTGATCGATCTGTCGATCGGCGCTTTCGCAGCAGCGACGGGCAACACGGGAGGCGCCTTCCAGAGCATCGGCGAATCCGCGGCGGGCCTGGCGCAGGCCACGGGCGGCGGCGCCTTCGAAGCCGGCGGCATCGAGCGTCAGATGAACGACATCGTTCAGGATCTGGTCGACAAGACCCTGGAGAAGGCCCGCACCGGCGGCCGCGATGAAGAAGGCAACGCCGTCCCCGGCGGCCTGAACGGCAAGAGCTTCATGCTGCGCCTGGCGCTGGCGCTGGGCAGCGTCCTGGACGCCAAGATGGAGCGCATGGCCGAGATCGGCGAGAAGATCGACGCCGAAAGCCAGAAGAAGAAGCCGAAGATGGGCAGCCTGTCTGCCGAAATGACGGCCGTCGGCAAGGAGTTGGATTTCGTGTCCCAAGCGCTGAACAACGCCCTGAAGTCGATCGGCGAATCCGCTTCGACCCTGGCTCGCAAGCAGGGATAAAGCCGGAAAGGCTGATTTGTGGAACGGCGGGCGAAACCTTCGCCCGCCGTTGTGCTTTTGAGGAATGAGCGTTTTTCAAAGTGATGGAGAGGCGGAGATGAGCGGCAAGCAGGTGTTTCTGGCGGGAGCGGTCGCAGCGGTTCTGCTCTGCGCGTCCCAGACTCAGGCTCAGGACTACGCCTTCCAGGGCTTCGCGACGGCGGACGCGATGAACCAGATGCACGCCGCCATGCGCGACAACATGATGGAGTCGTCCTCTCAGGCGCGTGCTCCCGCGCGAGGCGGAGTGGCGGCTGGAGTGGCGGCATCGGGCCGTCGCGCCGCCGCCTCCGCCCGCACCACATATCAGTCGTCGCCGGCCATCACGCAGCGCGTCAAACGCCAATTCGCGGACTTTGTCCGCTCGACAGGCGGCGACGGGGCGGGAATCGCGGCGGCGATGGATCAGCAGGACTTCTTCGCCCGCTGGGGACAGCACGTTTCACAATACGGCTTGCGTCGCGGCGATGTGGCGGACGCCATGACGGCCTACTGGATGCTGAACTGGCAGATCGCCAACGATGTAAGATCCGTCAGCAGGGCTCAGGTCCAGAGCGTTCAGTCGCAAGTTCGCGCCATGATGGGCGACAATCGTTCCTTTACAGACCTGAATGACGCGCAGAAGCAGGAGATGGCGGAGGTTCTCATCCTCAACTTCATCGCTCAGAGCGTCGCCTATGAAGACGCCATGCGGGACAATGACGCGACGATGCAGCGTCGCCTGCAGAACGCGGCGACGACGCGGTTCCAGAATGAGATGAAGGTCGATCTGCGCCAATTGCGACTGACCGGAAACGGGTTCGTAGCCGCTTCTTGAAAGGGGCAGGGCGGGCGCCCGAAGGCCAAACCCTCGTCTGAGAATATGCGGAGCGGTCTCTCTCCGGACCTTATGGTCTATGGGGCGGCTGGATTGGCGACCGTAGCCCTCGCCGTTGCGGCGATTGGCGCGGCCTTGCTTCGGCGACGGTAGGGTGAGGCAGGGACGCCCGGAGGACGGGCCCGGCGCTCACTCGGGAGATCCGGTCCTGCGGTAGAAGCCGTCGATATCGGATCCCATGCCGCAGAAACGGGCTGCGGCTCCGCCATCCTGAACGAACGCGCCCTCCGGCCCCATGCGGACTTGAATAACCGGTGCGTCCGCCCCGATGTCGGCGGCGGTGATCACGTTCAGTTCGCCCTCGAACGGAACCACGCGCGCAGCGATGACGTCCTCTCGGTTCTGCAGCCCGACCGCCTGAAGTTCACAGTCGGCGGCGGTCGCGGGGCCATTCGGCACGCCTCCGGCCCGGAAGGCGACGCGCCAGCCGGCGCTCTCGCGATTCAGGGTCATGGTCGCGTCCGCCGGTTCGTCGCGCTTGAACAAGGCGTCGTCGTCGGCGCCGGAGGCCGGCGCTGTATCCGTCATGACTCGAGGCGCGGCTTGCGAAGCTTCAACTACAGGCTTCTCGTTGGGAGCGCTGTCGGGGGACGGGCTGCAGGCCGTCAAACCGAGGAGAGCGATGGCGGCGGCGGCGGACAGGAAGTGCATGAAATCCTCGCAAAATCGACGCGTTAGGCAAGGAAGCATATCCAGAAATGAGCAACGGACAATATGCGGCGTGGTGCTCCGGTGCTCGATGCGCGTCGTAAACCCCAGTGCTGGGTTGAGGCTTCGAGGAGACGTGCGGCAGAGTTGGTGTGAGCGTTCCTGAATCGTCAGACCCCAACTCGCTGAATTCCATAGAACTGCAGGTTCCTGGTTCATTGGAATCCAATCGGCAAGACTTCTGGCTAACGGCGCTCGGCCAGAAGTCGTCGCCGCTGTTCTTCGGAGAGAGACATGGATGCCCGCACCTCCAGCGTTCCTAGTCCTAGGACGGGTATGTTACATCGCCAGTGTTCGACAGGAGCCACGGATTGGATCGTGCCAAGCGGCGCAAAACCCATATGGGCAACCATATCTGCATGACTAAGCCTCGCTTGCGTGGGAACGACCTTAGCCGTTGCGGACGACAAAATTGGTCACGGCCCTCAGGGCCTTGGGCGGAGAGCGCGATACAACATGCTACAGGAAACGCCCAAGGTAGCTGCGATCTCAGCCATCGTCTGATCGGGATGCCGCATCAGACGCCGCGCTTGAGTCAGTTGTCTCGGTGAAAGGGCAGGGGGGCGCCCGCCCATCCGGCCTCGGGCGCGGGCAGCGGCTAAACCGGCCATTGTGCGTTCCCGGGTCAGATCGCGCTCCATTTCAGCTAGAGCCGCCATCATATGGAAGAAGAACCTTCCAGCGGGCGTGGTCGTGTCGATGCTATCAGTCAGGCTTCGAAACTCGATGCTTTCCTAGTTCAGCTTGGCGACGAGCTGACGCACCGTGCATCCAAGGCGATCAAGCTTCCACACAACCAGAGTGTCGCCTGAACGGAGGTGAGACAGAGCGGCGGCCAACCCAGGACGGTCCAGTCTGCTGCCGCCCAGCTTGTCAGAGAATATGCGGTCGCAGCCGGCCGCACTTAACGCGTCCGCCTGGAGCTCCAAATTCTGCTCATCAGTCGAGACTCTCGCGTAACCCAAGAGTATTTGCGTCAAAACCCGTTAGTGTGACGTCCGTTGAGACGCTGATTTCGCAACAGGTTACTGCAACACGACCGGCATAGAAATCCTGCCAGAGTGATCTGTACCGACTGTCATGTATCAGAAACAGTCATTTATGACGCAGCTGATTAGGTCTGTTTCTGACTCAAAGCAGTGCTTCGGAAGGTCCGCTTTCTGCATCATGCGGGTGTCCGCTGGAGCAACCCCTCAGCATACGCGCGACCGTGCGGGTGAAATTGTTTGGCCCTGACCGAGCCGCTACCGATAACGGGATGTCGCTCCTTCGGGCTGTTGGCGGTTTCTCTAGTCTCGCAGGGCATCAGCCTGTCTCTGTAGCGCCCTAGCAATCCGTTCAGCTTGGCGCTGGTGCTGGAAGGGCGTTGTGCGGGCCTCGCCCAAGGTCACGCACCAACCCTCGCCTGACGCGACGACCCGGTATTGGCGGGGCAATGCGGGATGCATCGGACACCCCTCGATGTAACCGGTCATCATGGGCGACGCTCTCCGGCGGCGCCGGCTGGGCGCACGCCGAAAGCGAGGCCGACGAGCGTCATAGTCATCCTCCAGACGTCAGGGGCGATGACTTTGACGGGCGTGCCGGTCAACGACTGCCGAAGAAGGCTGCAGCGGCTCATGTGTCGAGTTCCTTTCCCCGCCATGAAAGCCTGACCGGCCATAATCGGGCGATGCTGTTTGGAAGCTTCGGCGTAAGGGCCGCGTAAGGGGCTCTTTACGCGCGCCTTATGCCGGGGGCTGTGTTCCGCATGGCTCCCTTATGCCTCCAGGGCGTCTCCTCCGGCACTCAGTCGAGCTGGAGGTGTCGGCATGGCCGATGTGATTTTTCTGGCGATCGGCGGCGGGGCCTTTCTGGCCTTCGCCGCTCTCGCCGCTGCGTTGAAGAGGTTGTGACATGTGGCTGAACGTCCTGTGGGGCGCCGGAGCCCTCGTCATCGCCGGCTACATGGTCGCGGCCCTGCTGCGTCCCGAGCGGTTCTGAACGGAGCCGCCTTCTCATGAACATTCAAGGATGGGCGGAGATCGCCCTGACCCTCGGCCTGGCCGTTGTGCTCGGCTGGCCGATCGGGGTCTATATGTCGCGCGTCTGGAACGGCGAGCGGACCTGGCTGGACCCGGTGCTGAAGCCGGTCGAGGGCCTGTTCTATCGGGCCGCAGGGGTTGATGCGGCACGCAGTCAGGGCTGGCTGGGCTATGCTGGGGCGCTGTTGGCGTTCAACTTGGCGGGCTTTCTGCTGCTCTATGGAATGCTGCGCCTGCAGGGCGTGCTGCCGATGAACCCGCAGGGGTTCGGCGGCCTTAGCCCGCATCTGGCCTTCAACACCGCCGTCAGCTTCGTCACCAATACCAACTGGCAGAGCTATGGCGGGGAAACCACCGTCTCGACCTTCAGCCAGATGGTCGGGCTGACGGTGCAGAACTTCGTCTCGGCGGCCACCGGCGCGACCATTGTGGCGGCGCTGGCGCGCGCTTTTCTGGCCGATCGCGGCGAGGGCGTCGGCAACTTCTGGGCCGACCTGACACGCACCAGCCTCTATGTCCTGCTGCCCATCGCCTTCATCGTCGCGGTGGTTCTGGCCGGTCTGGGCGTGGTGCAGTCGCTGGCGGCCTCGGCGCAGGCGACGACGCTGGAGGGCGGATCGCAGACGATCAGCCTGTTCCCGACCGCCAGCCAGCTGGCCATCAAGCAGTTGGGCATCAACGGCGGCGGCGTGTTCGGCGTCAACTCGGCGCACCCGCTGGAGAACCCGACCCCGTTGACCAATCTGATCACGGCGATCAGCGTGAACGTCCTGGGCTGGGCGGCCTTCTTCGCCTTCGGCCGCAGCGTCATGGCCAAAAAGGACGTGCGCGCCCTGGTCGTGGCGGCGGTTCTGTTGCTGAGCGCGGCGGGATCGGCCCTCTATGTCGTCGAGAGCCAGCCGGCGCCCGCCCTGGTCGCGGCCAGCGTGGATACGTCCGCCGGGAACATGGAGGGCAAGGAGGTCCGCTTCGGCGTGCCGTCGTCCGTCGCTTGGGCGGCCCAGACGACCGGCGCCTCGAACGGCTCGGTCAACTCCATGCACGCCAGCTATATGCCGCTGGGCGGAGCGGTGACGATGTTCCTGATGCAGTTGGGCGAGATCCTGCCTGGCGGGATCGGTTCGGGCGTCGCGGTCATAGTGCTGATGGCTATGCTGGCGGTCTTCGTGGCGGGCCTGATGGTCGGCCGCACGCCTGAATATCTGGGCAAGAAGATCGAGGCGCGCGAGATCCAGTTCGCAATGCTGGTGGTGCTGGTCGTGCCGTTGTCGGTGCTGGGCTTTTCAGCGGTTGCGGCGGTCCTGCCTGACGCGCTGGCCAGCCTGCTGAACAAGGGGCCGCATGGCCTGTCCGAGATCCTCTACGCCTACACATCGGCGACGGGGAACAACGGCTCGGCCTTCGCCGGATTGAGCGCCAACACGCCATGGTGGAACACCACCCTGGGTCTGGCCATGCTGTTGGGCCGGTTCGTGCCGGCTGTCGCAGTTCTGGCCGTGGCGGGGGCGCTGGTCGCCAAGCCGCGTCTGGCGCCGTCGGTCGGCACCTTGCCCACGCATGGCCCGCTGTTCATCGGCCTGTTGATCGGGGTGATCCTGATCCTTGGCGGCCTGCAGTTCTTCCCAGCCCTCTCTCTGGGTCCGATCGGGGAGCATTTCGACATGCTCCAGATTGTGGCCCGGTTCTGATCGGATATCCGTCATGACCCAAGTCTCGCTCGATCCGTCGAGCTCCCGATCTGCTGCGCCCATCGCGGGCGGGCTGACCGGGGCCATGCTTGGCCGGGCGCTCGGCGACGCTGTCGTCAAGCTGAACCCGACCCGGCTTCTCAGAAACCCGGTGATCTTCGCCACCTGGATCGTCGCAGCCCTGGCCACTGTTTCAGCGGTCGCCGCCGTGGCGATGGGGCAGGCGGCAGGCTTCGCCGTCCAGCTGGCCCTGTGGCTGTGGGCCACGGTGCTGTTCGCCAACGTCGCCGAAAGCATCGCCGAGGGGCGGGGCAAGGCGGCGGCCGACAGCCTTCGCGCCTCACGCGTCACCACCAAGGCCAAGCTGATCGTCGATCCTAAGACCGGCACGCTTGTCCCGACCCCGGCGCATGAGCTGGAGATCGGCGCCATCGTCCTGGTCGAGGCCGGCGACGTCATCCCCTCAGACGGGGAAATCATCGAAGGCGTCGCCTCGGTCAATGAGGCCGCCATCACCGGTGAGAGCGCCCCCGTCATCCGTGAAAGCGGCGGCGACCGCTCGGCCGTCACGGGCGGCACTACGGTTGTCTCCGACTGGATCAAGGTGCGCATCACCTCGGCGCCCGGCTCGACCTTCCTTGATCGCATGATCGCCATGGTCGAGGGCGCGGACCGTCGCAAGACGCCGAACGAACTGGCTCTGTCGGTGCTGCTGGCCGGTCTGAGCCTGATTTTTCTGATCGCGGTCGCGGCGCTGCTGGGGCTGGGCGCCTACTCAGGGATCAGGCTGGATCCCATCATTCTGGGCGCCCTGTTCATCACCCTGATCCCCACGACGATCGGGGGCCTGCTGTCCGCCGTCGGCATCGCCGGTATGGACCGGTTGCTGAAGGTGAATGTTCTGGCCACATCGGGCCGCGCGGTGGAGGCGGCAGGCGACGTCGACACCTTGCTGCTCGACAAGACCGGCACCATCACCTTCGGCAACCGCATGGCGACCGAGGTCATCCCCGCGCTGGGCGTCCGTCCCGAGGCGGCCATGCGCGCGGCGGTTATGGCCTCGCTGACCGACGAGACGCCCGAAGGCCGCTCCATCGTCGAGCTGGGCCGCAACGCGGGCGTGACGGGCGATATGCCGGAAGGGGCGAAGACCATTCCCTTCACCGCCGTGACCCGCCAGTCAGGACTGGAAGCGGACGGCTGCTCGTGGCGCAAGGGGGCGGTGGACGCCGTGCTGAAGGCGCTGGGCGTGGCCGAGAGCGCCGCTCCGGCCGAGTTTCGCGCCGCCGTGGACCGCATCGCCCGCTCGGGCGGCACGCCCCTGGCCGTGGTCGAGGACGAGGCCCTGGTCGGCGTCATCCACCTGAAGGACGTGGTCAAACCGGGGGTGAAGGCGCGCTTCGCCGACCTGCGCCGCATGGGCCTGCGCACCGTCATGATCACCGGCGACAACCCGGTGACGGCGGCGGCCATCGCGTCCGAGGCCGGGGTCGACGACTTCCTGTCCGAGGCCACGCCCGAGGACAAGATGCGTCTGATCAAGGCTGAACAGGCCAAGGGGCGTCTGGTCGCCATGTGCGGCGACGGCGCCAACGACGCGCCCGCTTTGGCTCAGGCTGACGTGGGCGTGGCCATGCAGACCGGCGCCCAGGCGGCCCGCGAGGCCGGCAACATGGTCGATCTGGACTCTGACCCGACCAAGGTCATCGAGATCGTCGAGGTGGGCAAGCAACTGCTGATCACGCGCGGCGCCCTGACCACCTTCTCGATCGCCAACGACGTGGCCAAGTATTTCGCCATCATCCCGGCGATGTTCGTGGTCGGACTGCCGTCGCTGGCGGCGCTGAACGTGATGAAGCTGTCCAGCCCGGAAAGCGCCATCCTATCGGCCGTTATCTTCAACGCCCTGGTCATCGTCGCCCTGATCCCGCTGGCGCTGCGCGGAGTGAAATACCGCGCTGTGGGGGCGGGCAAGCTGCTGGGCCGTAATCTGCTGATCTACGGCCTGGGCGGTCTGATCGCGCCCTTCATCGGCATCAAGCTCATCGACATCGTCATCTCCGCCTTCGGCCTGGCCTGAGGGGAAGGAAAGCATCATGCGTAAACGCAACTCCACCAAGGTTTCGGGCGCCAACGACGCCCTGTTCGGCGGGGCCTGTCTGGTCGCCATCATCGCCCTGGGCCTGTGCAGCAGCTCGGCCGAGGCCCAGGAAAAAGCCGGACCTGACATCGCCTTCAACGCCGCCGCAGCCTCCGATTATGTCCTCCGAGGGGTCAGCCAGACCGAGAGCGATCCGGCGATTTCCGCCGGGGTCGATGTCACCCAAGGCCTGTTCTACGCCGGGGCCTGGGCCGGGAACGTCTCCTTCGCCGGTGACGGCGACACCGACGCCGAGATCGACCTCTACGCTGGCGTCCGGCCCGAGTTCGGCGGCTTCAACTGGGACTTCGGCGTGGTCAGCTACTTCTACGCCGGCCAGCCGGACGGCGCCGATTACGACTATGTCGAGCTGAAGGCCGCTGCCTCGCGCGCCGTCGGTCCGGCGACCCTGGGGGCGGCCATCTACTGGTCGCCCGACTTCTTCGGCGCGTCCGAGGACGAGGCGACCTACGCCGAGATCAACGGTGCGATCAGCCCGGCGGACAAGTGGACGATCTCGGCGGCGGCGGGGCGTCAGTGGGTGTCGTCCGACTTCGACTACGTCACCTGGAACCTAGGCGCGGCCTATCAGCTGACCGATCATCTGGCGCTGGACGTCCGCTATTTCGACACCGACGAACACGACTTCGGCGACGCCTATGACAGCCGCGCCGTGGCCAGTCTGAAGGCGGTCTTCTGATGCTGAACCATATCCGTCCGGCGGTCGTGATGATCGCCCTGTTCACCGGCGTTTTGGGCGTTGCCTACCCCCTGGCCGTGACCGGCGTGGCTCAGGCGGCCTTTCCGGGTCAGGCGAACGGCAGCCTGGTCCGCGACAAGGCGGGCCAGGTGGTGGGTTCGGCCCTGGTCGGCCAGTCCTTCGCCCAGCCCGGATACCTGCACCCGCGTCCTTCGGCGGCCGGCAAGGGTTATGACGCCGCCGCCTCGTCCGGCTCTAACCTCGGCCCGTTGAACCCCGATCTGATCGCGCGGGTGAAGACGGACGCCGACGCCTTGCGGGCCGAGACGGGGAAGGCGGTTATCCCCGCCGACGCCGTGACGACCTCGGCTTCGGGCCTCGACCCGCATATATCTCCGGCCTACGCTGAGCTCCAGGTCGCCCGCATCGCCAGTGCGCGCGGGGTAGGAGAGGCGCAGGTGCGCGAGGTGATCCGACAGCATGAGGAAGGCCGCACCTTCGTGCTGGGCCAGCCGCGCGTCAATGTGCTGCTGACCAATATGGCGCTCGACGCCCGCTTCCCGCATCCCGCGGAGGGCTGATGGCGACGCCTGCTGTCACGACGGACAGGACCCCGGCCGCCCCGCGCAAGCGTGGGCGGCTGAAGGTTTTTCTGGGCATGTCGCCCGGCGTCGGCAAGACCTATGAGATGCTGCGCGCCGCCCGCAGGCGTAAGGCCGAGGGCGACGACGTGGTCGTCGGCGTGGTCGAGACCCACGGCCGCAAGGAGACCACGAGCCTGCTGCGCGGGTTGGAGGTCATGCCTCGCAACCCCATCGCCCACCGCGAACGGACCCTGCTGGAGTTCGACATCGACGGGGCCATGACGCGACGGCCCGACCTGCTGCTGGTCGACGAATACGCCCATTCCAACGCCCCCGGCTCGCGCCATCCCAAACGGTGGCAGGACGTGGAGGAGATTCTGGACGCCGGGGTCGACGTCTGGACCACCCTGAACGTCCAGCATCTGGAAAGCCTGTCGGACGTGGTGCTGCGCATCACCGGCGTCCGCCAGCGCGAGAGCGTGCCCGACAGCGCCCTGTCGCGCGCTGACGACATCGAGGTGGTGGACATCACCCCCGAGGAGCTGCGCAAGCGGTTGACCGAGGGCAAGGTCTATGTGCCCGAGACGGCGCGGCTGGCCTCGGACAACTTCTTCAAGGTCGAAAATCTGACGGCCCTGCGCGAACTGGCCCTGCGTCGCGCGGCCCAGACGGTGGACGATCAATTGACCGCTCGCCTGCGCGAGCAGGGGATGACCGGGCCGTGGGCGGCGGGCGAGCGGATTCTGGTCCTGGTCGCGGGCGACGCCGTGGCCGCGCCCCTGGTTCGCGCGGGGCGGCGGTTGTCGGACATGATGATGGACGCGCCCTGGACCGTGGCCCATGTCGACCGCCCCTCGGGCGCGCGACACGGTGTCGGCTCGGCGGGGAAGTTGTCGGATGCGCTGAAGCTGGCGGAACAGCTGGGCGGGCGCACCGTGGTGCTGTCCGGCGACGACGTGGTGCGCGCCGTCATGGATCATGCCCATCAGAACAACGTCACCCAGATTGTCCTGGCCAAAAGTCGCGACAGCCGCCTGTCCGAGTGGCTGGGCCGGTCGCTAGCCGCGGAACTGCTGCGCCAGGCGCGCGGCGTGGCGGTCCATGTCATCACCGACGGGGCCGATCTCGAGGACAAGACGCTGCGCGAGCCGCGTCTCCGTCTGACGGGCGGTTGGCGCGGCTACGCCGTGGGGGCGGCCATCGTGGTGGCGGCGACGGGCTTGGCCCTGCTGCTGGACCGGATGTTCGAACGGGTCGACCTGGGCGTCATCTATCTGTCGGCGGTGCTGGCGGCGGGGGTGCTGTACGGCCTGCGTCCCGCCCTGGCGGCGGCGACGGTCGCCTTCCTGACCTACAACTTCCTGTTCCTGCAGCCGAAATACAGCTTCTCCATCGGCTCGCCCACCGACGTCCTGACCCTGATCGTCTTCTGGGCCGTGGCCCTGACGGCAGGCTTTCTGGCCGGGCGGGTTCGTGAGCAGGCGCGGGCGGCGCAAGGCCGGGCCTCGGCCGTCTCGGCTCTATTGGCGGCCAGCCAGCGCCTGACCGGCGTCGGCGACCGGACAGCCGCCGCGCGCATCCTGGCCGAACAGACGGCCGCCGCCGCCGGGGCTGGAGCCGTGGTCCTGCTGCCGGTCGAAGGCGAACTGAGCCTGATCGCCGCGGCGCCAGGCAAGCCCGAACTGGACGCAGAGGCCATGGCCGCCGCGCGCTGGGCCTGGGAGAAGGGCGAGCCCGCCGGTCACGGCACCGGCACCCTGCCGCAAGCTCGCTGGACCTTCCGGTCCTTGCAGGGGGTGCGCGACCGCGCGGGCGTGGCCGGGATCGAGGCGGCGGCCCTGTCGCCGGGTTCGGACGAGGAGAAGCTGGCCCTGGCCCTGCTGGATCAGGGCGCCGTGGCGGTTGAGCGCGCCGACCTGGCCGGTCAGGCGGTGGAGACCGAAACCCTGCGTCGCACGGATCGGTTCAGGGGCGCTCTGATGAACTCGGTCAGCCATGACCTGCGCACGCCCCTGTCCACGGTCCTGGGGGCCTCGACCACCCTGATCGACCTCGGCGACAAGCTGAAACCCGAGGTTCGCGCCGACCTGCTGCTGTCGATCCGCGAGGAGGCCGAGCGGCTCAGCCGCTATGTCGGCGATCTGTTGGACATGACCCGGCTGGAGGGCGGGGGTCTGAACATCCGCGCCGACTGGGTCGACGTGCGCGACGTGCTGAACGCGGCGGGCAAGCGGGTGGCGCGGCGTCTGGGCGAGCGCAGGATGACCCGCGACTTCCCGGTCCAGCTCAGCTTGGTCATGGTCGATCAGGGGCTGTTAGAGCAGGCGCTGGTCAACATCCTCGAGAACGCTGTCGCCTACAGCCCCGATGGCTCGACCATTGAACTGGCCGCCTATGAGGACCGGGGATCCGTGGTCATCTCCATCGAGGACGAGGGCAAGGGCATCCCGACTGCCGAACTGGAACGGGTCTTCGACAAGTTCCGCCGCATGGAGGAGCCCTCGGACCGGACCAAGGGCGCGGGCCTCGGCCTAGCCATCGCCAAGGGCTTCGTCGAGGCCATGAACGGCCGTATCGCCGCCGTCAGCCCCATTCAGGATGGAAAGGGCACTCGTATCCTGATCAGCCTCCCCAAGGCCGTCGTCACCCACCCGAGCCTGCTCTAGACTTTCTTCATGGCTGCTGTCCGCCCCCAGATTCTCGTCATCGACGACGAGCCTCAGATCCACCGCTTCCTGTCCCCGGCGCTGGACGCCGCAGGCTATGAGCCGCGCCGCGCCGACAGCGGGCAGGAGGGCCTGCGCGGCATTGCCCTATGGAGCCCCGACGCCGTCGTGCTGGACCTCGGCCTTCCCGACATGGACGGCAAGGACGTGCTGGCCAGGGCCCGCGAATTCTACGCTGGGCCCATCATCATCCTGTCGGCGCGCGACAAGGAGGCCGAGAAGATCGCGGCCCTGGATCTGGGCGCGAACGACTATGTCGAAAAGCCCTTCGGCGTCGGCGAACTTCTGGCCCGGGTCCGCGCCAATCTGCGCCAGGCCGCGCCGCGCCTTGAGTCGACCGGGCCGCTGACGGCAGGCGAGGTGGTCATCGACCTGGAGCGCCGCCTGATCACCCATGCTGGCGCCGCTGTGCGTGTCACGCCCAAGGAATACGACGTCCTGGCCTATCTGGCCCGCAACGCCGGCAAGGTCGTCGGCCACCGCGACCTGCTGACCGCCGTCTGGGGTAAGGCCCACGCCGACGACACCCAGTACCTGCGCGTCGTCGTAGGCCAACTGCGTCAAAAGCTGGAATCTGACCCCGCCCAGCCCCGCCTGATCGTCACCGAACCGGGGGTTGGCTATCGGCTATTGGATTGATCAACACCTCAAGGCACGACTTCGGATCGCAATCGAACTGGTGTTCCCTTCGCATAATATATCTTAGGCGATTTTATGGTATCTGCCTTCACAGGTCGTCGATGTTGGCCTCTGCTGCGCTTTGGGCCTCATGCTTGAGCCAGGCGGCGAACGCCCTTGCCGGCGCTGATGCGCCGCTGCGCTTGGTCAGGACGTAGTAAGCCAGGTCCGTAGTCAGAGCGCCGTCAGCGAAAGGCGCCACCAGCCGGCCGGACGCAAGATCTTCAGCGACAAAGGCGTACGGCGCCAGGGCCACGCCCTGACCATGAGCCGCCGCTTCAATGGCCAGGGCCGTCTGATCGAAACGCGGCCCGGCCTGGGCGTCGATGTCCGTCAGTCCCCGGGCCTTGAGCCAGGCCGCCCAGTCCGGGCGCGGTTCTTCCAATTCGCTGGGCCGCAGATGGATCAGGACGTGGCGCGCCAGGTCCGACGGCCGACGCAAGGCGTTGTCGCCCATGGTTAACGAGGGCGCGCAGACCGGCGTCACATCGGCGTTCAGCAACCTTTCCGAGCGCACGCCGGGATAGTCGCCCCGTCCGTAACGGACCGCAACGTCGACCCGGCCGCCGCTGACGTCAGCCAGCCGCATGTCGGCCGACATCCAGACCTCGATTTCAGGATGCGCTGCCGCGAAACGGGCAATGCGCGGCGCCAGCCATTTAGAGGCGAAGGACGGCGGCACGCTGACCGCCAGGGCGTGGCGGCGGTCGGGCCGATAGAGCAGGTCCCCTGCCCGTTTCAGATAGTCGAACCCGTCGCGCAACAGCGGATAGAGTTCGGCGCCCAGCTCCGTCAGCGCAATCTGACGACCTTCGCGATGGAACAGCGGGGCTCCTGCGTGCTCTTCCAGAATGCGGATCTGCTGGCTGATGGCGCCGGGCGTGACGGATAGCTCTTCGGCGGCGCGGGTGATGTTGAGCCGACGGGCGGCGGCCTCGAAAGCCTTCAGGGCGTTGAGGGGCGGAAGCCGGCTGTCGACGGCGGGGTCCTTGCGGCGGGTCATCAGCGCATCCAGTTCGGCGTCGGCAGGCCGCGAGCGCTCAGGAACGCCGGGTCATAGATCTTGCTGGCGTAGCGCTGACCGGCGTCGCACAAGACGGTCACGAGGGTATGGCCGGGCCCCATATCCCGCGCCATGCGGATGGCGCCGGCGATGTTGACGCCGCTCGAGGGACCGAGCGACAGCCCTTCCTCGCGCACCAGGCCGAAGAGGATCGGCAGGAACTCCGCATCCTCGATGCGATAGGCATGATCGACCGAGAGTCCGTTCAGATTTCCGGTGATGCGATTGACGCCGATCCCTTCGGCGATTGAACCGCCCTCGCCTTTCAGCACGCCCTCGGTAAACCAGCTGTAGAGGGCGGCGCCCGGCACGTCGGCCAGTCCGACCTGCAGGCCCGGATTGCGCTCACGAAGGTAGGCTGAGGTTCCCGCCAGAGTGCCGCCCGAGCCGACGGCGCAGATGAAACCATCGACGCGGCCGTCCGTCTGCTTCCAGATTTCCGGCCCTGTGGCTTCATAGTGAGCCTGGCGATTGGCCGGATTGTCGAACTGGTCGGCGTAGAAGGCGCCGTTCAGCTCGCTGTCGTTCAGTTCCTCGGCCAGACGGCGCGAGAAGTGGACGAAGTGGTTGGGGCTGGCAAAGGGCGCCGGATCGACCTCGATAAGGCGGGCGCCGTGCAGGCGTACGGCCCGCTTCTTTTCTTCCGTCTGGGTGCGCGGCATGACGATGACGACCGGATGGCCCAACGCCGCCCCGACCAGGGCCAGGCCCACGCCGGTGTTGCCCGCCGTGCCTTCGACGATCGTTCCGCCGGGTTTCAACGCGCCCGAGGCGCGCGCCGCGCGGATGATGCTGAGCGCGGCGCGATCCTTGATCGAGCCGCCGACGTTCAGGAACTCGGCCTTGCCCAGGATTTCGCAGCCGGTCGCCTCAGAGGCGCGCTTGAGGCGCACCAAGGGCGTGTTGCCGATCAGGCCGAGGACGTCAGGCGCGACAATCATGGAAAATCCGAACCATGGGGAGGAGCGATCCTCTTAGCCACAGTTCAGATTTTCTAACAACCGCCCTAGATGTGGATCACGCGGCCATAGGCGTCCAGAGCGGCCTCGTGCATGGCCTCGGACATGGTCGGGTGCGGATAGACGATGCCGTGGATGTCCTCCTCGGTCGCTTCCATGGTGATGGCGGTGACGTAGCCCTGGATCATTTCGGTGACGTCGGCGCCGATCATGTGAGCGCCGATCAGGGCGCCGGTCTTGGCGTCGAAGATGACCTTGACGAAGCCTTCAGTCTCGCCCGCCGCGATGGCCTTGCCGTTCACCTTGAACGGGAAGCGGCCGATCTTGACCTCGCGCTTCTCGGCCTTGGCCCCCTGCTCCGTCACCCCGACCGAGGCGACCTGCGGCTGGGCGTAGGTGCAGCCCGCGATGGGCGAATGGACGTTCGGCGTCTTGTAACCGGCGATGTGCTCGGCGGCGTGGATGCCTTCATGCGAGGCCTTGTGGGCCAGCCAGGGCGCGCCGGCGCAGTCGCCGATGGCGTACAGGCCCTTCACATTGGTCTGGCAGTGGCTGTCGGTCTTGATGTGGCCGCGGTCCAGTTCGACGCCCAGCGCCTCCAGACCGATGCCGTCGGTGTTGGCGGTGATGCCGACGGCCGAAATACAGACCTCGGCCTCCAGGCTTTCAGCCTTGCCGTTGACTTCAAGATCGACCTTCACGCCCTTGGAATCCTTGGAGACCTTCGTCACCTTGGCGCCGAGCTTGAACTTGATGCCGCGCTTTTCGAAGCCCTTCTGAGCGGCCTTGGAGACCTCTTCGTCCTCGACCGGCATGACGCGATCAACGGCTTCCACGACCGTCACCTCGGCGCCGAGAGCGCGGTAGAAGCTGGCGAACTCGATACCGATGGCGCCCGAGCCGATAACCACGAAGGTCTTGGGCAGTTTTTTCGGCGCCAGGGCGTCGCGATAGGCCCAGATCTTGTCGCCGTCAGCCTCAAGCCCGATCTGCGGCAGAGCGCGGGCGCGGGCGCCGACGGCCAGCATGACGGTCTTGGCTTCGATCGTGCGCGAGCCGCCGGCCTTCAGAGCCACGACGACCTTCGGCGCAGCGGCGCCCTTCTCGAGCTTGGCCGAGCCCTCGATGACCTCGATCTTGTTCTTCTTCATCAGGAAGCCGACGCCCTGATTCAGTTGCTTGGCCACGCCGCGCGAGCGCTGGATGATGGCGTCGAAGTCGAACGAGGCGCCCGAGGCCGACAGGCCGTAGTCCTTCAGGTGCGACAGGCTTTCGAACTTCTCGCCGGACTTCAGCAGGGCCTTGGTCGGGATGCAGCCCCAGTTCAGACAGATGCCGCCCAGGTTCTCGCGCTCGATGATGGCGACCTTCTGGCCCAGTTGGCTGGCGCGGATGGCCGCGACGTAACCGCCGGGGCCCGAGCCGATGACGACGAGATCGAATTCAGCAGCCATGATCAGATCAACTTCTCGATGTCGGCCTTGATGGCCTCGGGTTCAGTCTGGGGCGAATAGCGCGCGACGACGCGGCCTTCGCGGTCGGTCAGGAACTTGGTGAAGTTCCACTTGATGGCCTGGGAGCCCAGGAAGCCGCGCTTCTGTCGGGTGAGCCAGGCGTAGAGAGGGTGGCGGTTCGGTCCATTGACCTCGACCTTGTCGAACAGAGGAAAGGTCACGTCGAAGCTGCTGGCGCAGAAGGCGGCGATTTCCGCCGCCCTGCCCGGCTCCTGCTGGCCGAACTGGTTGCAGGGAAAGCCCAGGACCTCGAACGGCGCGTCGACGAAGTCGCGGTGCAGCTTCTCCAACCCGGCATACTGGCCGGTGAAGCCGCACTTTGACGCCGTATTGACGATCAGCAACGCCTGACCGCGAAAGCGGTCCAGCGCCACGTCCGCGCCATCGATGGCCCGGGCGGAGAAGTCATAGACCGAGGTCATGACTTCACCCTCCCCTTACGCCAGCATCGCCACGGGATCTTCGATCAGCGGCTTGAACGCCTGCAGGAAGCGGGCGCCCGTCGCGCCGTCGACCACGCGGTGATCGCAGGTCAGGGTCACGGTCATGACGGTAGCCGGCACGATCTGGCCGTCCTTGACGACCGGACGTTGTTCGCCGGCGCCCACGCTCATGATGCAGCCCTGCGGCTCATTGATGATCGAGGTGAACTGCTTGATGCCGAACATGCCCAGGTTGGACACCGAGAAGGTGCCGCCCTGGAACTCTTCGGGCTTCAGCTTGCGCTCACGGGCCCGCTTGGCCAGGTCCTTGGACTCGGTCGCGATCTGGGCCAGGCCCTTGGTCTCGGCCTTGCGGATGATCGGGGTGATCAGGCCGCCGTCGATCGCCACCGCCATGGAAACGTCGGCGTTGTGATGCATGGCGATGCCTTCGGGGGTGTAGGAGGCGTTCGCCTCCGGCACCATCTTCAGCGCGAGCGCAGCGGCCTTGATGACGAAGTCGTTCACCGAGACCTTGACGCCCTGCGGCTCCAGCATCTTGTTCACCTTGGCGCGGACGGCCATCAGTTGGTCGATCTCGACGTCGATGAACAGCGGGAAGTGCGGCACGTTCTGCACGCTCTCGACCATGCGGCGGGCGACGGCCTTCTTCATGCCGTCCAGCGGGATCAGGTCATAGCTGCCGCCCGGAATGCCCATCTGAGCCAGCGACAGGGCCTTGCGCGGCTCGACTGCGGTCGCAGTCGTCGCGGCGGCCGGTTGAGCGCCGCCCTTGCCGGCGGCCTCCACGTCGCGCTTGACGATGCGGCCGTGCGGGCCGGTGCCCTTGAGGGCCTTCAGGTCCAGACCCGCTTGAGCGGCCAGACGGCGCGCCAGCGGCGAGGCGAAGATGCGGCCGCCGTCGTCAGACTTCGGTGCGGCCGGAGCGGGCGCGGCTTCGGCCTTCGCAGCCTCCGCCTTGGGCGCTTCAGCCTTCGGCGTCTCGGCCGGAGCGTCAACTTTCTTGGGCGCGGGCGCCACGTCGTCGCCGGACAGGCGGGCGATCGGCGTGTTGACCTTCACGCCCTCGGAGCCTTCCGGGACGAGAATTTCAAGAACTTCGCCTTCGTCCACGGCTTCGACTTCCATCGTCGCCTTGTCGGTCTCGATCTCGGCGATCACGTCGCCGGCCGAGACGGTGTCGCCGACCTTGACGTGCCACTTGGCCAGCACGCCCTCCTCCATCGTCGGAGACAGGGCGGGCATCAGGATATCGGTCATGCCATCACCTTCTTCACGGCGGCGACGATCTTGTCGACGCCCGGCAGGGACAGGGCTTCCAGGTTGGCGGCGTAGGGCAGCGGCACGTCTTCCTGGTGCACGCGCAGCGGCGGCGCATCCAGATAGTCGAAGGCGTGCTCGATCACGCGGGCGACCACTTCGGCGCCGACGCCCATCGGACCCCAGCCCTCCTCGGCCGAAACCAGGCGGTTGGTCTTCTTGACGCTCTCGGCGATCGTCTCGTGATCCAGCGGACGCAGGGTGCGCAGGTCGACGACTTCGGCCGAGATGCCTTCTTCAGCAAGCTTTTCAGCGGCCTGCAGGGCGAAGCCGACCATGCGGCTGTGCGCCGTGATAGTGACGTCCGTGCCTTCGCGGCGGACCTTGGCCTTGCCGATCGGAACGACGTAGTCCTCGACGTCCGGCACGTCGAACTCGTGGCCGTACATCATCTCGTGTTCGAGGAAGACGATGGGGTTCGGATCGCGGATGGCGGCCTTCAGCAGCCCCTTGGCGTCGGCGGCGTCATAGGGCGCCACGACCTTCAGGCCCGGAATCTGGGCGTACCAGGCGGAGTAGTCCTGGCTGTGCTGGGCGGCCACCCGGGCGGCGGCGCCGTTCGGACCGCGGAAGACGATCGGACAGCCCATCTGGCCGCCGGACATGTACAGGGTCTTGGCCGCCGAGTTGATGATGTGGTCGATCGCCTGCATGGCGAAGTTCCACGTCATGAACTCCACGATCGGCTTCAGGCCCGCAAACGCCGCGCCCACGCCCAGGCCGGCGAATCCGTGCTCGGTGATCGGAGTGTCGACCACGCGGCGGTCCCCGAATTCCTGCAGCAGATCCCGGCTGACCTTATAGGCTCCCTGATACTGGGCGACTTCCTCGCCCATCAGGAAGACGGCCTCGTCGCGGCGCATTTCCTCGGCCATGGCGTCGCGCAGGGCGTCGCGGATGGTGGTCTTCACCAGCTTGGCGTCGGCGGGAATCTCAGGATCACGCAATTCGACCTTGGGCTGAGCAGGCGCAGCGGCGACCGTTGCGGCGACAGGCACCTCGGCTTCAACGGCCGTCATCGGCTCAGCGGCTTTCGGCGCGGGCGCCGCAGCGCCGTCTTCGCCCGCCAGACGCGCGATCGGCGTATTGACCTTCACGCCCTCGGCGCCTTCCGGCACCAGGATTTCGAGGACTTCGCCCTCGTCCACGGCTTCGACTTCCATCGTCGCCTTGTCGGTTTCGATCTCGGCGATCACTTGGCCAGCCGACACGACGTCGCCAGCCTTGATGTGCCACTTGGTCAGCGTGCCCTCTTCCATCGTGGGGGACAGCGCCGGCATCAGAATGTCCGTCACGTATCAGGCCTCCACGTAGACGTCGGTGTAGAGCTCGGACGGATCCGGCTCAGGGCTCTCTTGAGCGAACTGTACAGCTTCGGCCACGACGGCCTTCACTTCATTGTCGATCGCCTTCAGTTCGTCCTCGGTCGCCTTGGCGGCGGCGAGAAGCATCTTGATGTGGTCGATCGGGTCTCGGGTCTTCTTGACCTCGTCCACCTCTTCCTTCGTCCGGTATTTGGCCGGGTCGGACATGGAGTGGCCGCGATAGCGGTAGGTCTTCACTTCCAGGATGTAGGGACCTTCGCCGGCGCGGGCGCGCGCCACGGCGCGGGCGGCGGCGTCACGCACGGCCAGAACATCCATGCCGTCGACCTGCTCGCCGGGAATCCCGAAGCTGGCGCCGCGTTGGTACAGTTCGGTCGTGGACGACGAGCGTTCGATGCTCGTGCCCATGGCGTATTGGTTGTTCTCGATGATGTAGATGGCCGGCAGCTTCCACAGCTGGGCCATGTTGAAGCTCTCGTAGACCTGCCCCTGGTTCGAGGCGCCGTCGCCGAAGTAGACGAAGCTGACCGAGTCGTCGCCGCGGTACTTGCCCGCGAAGGCCAGCCCCGTGCCCAGCGCGACCTGCGCGCCGACGATGCCGTGACCGCCATAGAAGCCGGTCGGTACGTCGAACATGTGCATCGACCCGCCCTTGCCCTTGGACGAACCGCCGATGCGGCCCGTCAGCTCGGCCATGACTTCCTTCGGGTCCATGCCCGCGGCCAGCATGTGGCCGTGGTCGCGATAGCCCGTGATGATCTTGTCGTAGCCCTGCTTGACGCTCTCCTGAACGCCGACGGCCACGGCTTCCTGACCGATGTACAGGTGGCAGAAGCCCCCGATCAGGCCCATGCCGTAGAGTTGGCCCGCGCGCTCTTCAAAGCGACGGATGAGAACCATCTCGCGGTAGAAACGCAGCAGGTCTTCCTTGGAAGCCTGCGGCGTGTTCGGAATCTTTTCGCCCGTGCTGGGCGAGTTTTTCTGAGCGGCGGCTTTCGCCATCCGGCATCTCCCGGCTTACACCCCTGTTTCAGGGACTCTTATCGTTACAGAAAGGGGCTTTAGCAGCCTTCGTTCCCGAAACGCAAAGCAGCCAGCCAGGCTGTAACAATAGTTCAGGAGGCGCGGGTCGCGCCACGGTTGTGGCCAGCGGGGCCGTTCAGCCGAACCACATAGTCGCGCGGGTCGGCGAAGCCGATCACCGCCCTCGCCCGCTCCTCCAGAAGATCCTTCGAGAGACTCTCGGTGCGCAGGTAGCGGACGCGGACTTCCAGGTCCTGGCGCTGCTCGGTCAAGCGCGTCAGTTGGGACTGTCGCTGGGACAGCAAAGCGTCGCGTTCACCGCCACTTAGCAGGCCGCGTTCACCCGTCAGGGCTTGTACGCCCAGATAGGCGATCAGCAACAGCAGCAGGACGGACGGCAGGTAGGGCTTCATCTGCTCGGGCACAACGGACGCTCCTTCTGAGCGCGCACAAACACGGTGACCTATCAGTGAGCGAAAATGCCTAACGAACCGTAGCTTGGCCGTAATTGCGAACGCCGCCCCCGAGGTTCGGAGGCGGCGCCCAGCACATCTTCGTGATGCAGCTTATTTCAGCAGCATGCCGTCGCCGAAATAGGCGGCCTGGTCGCCCAGCATCTCTTCGATGCGCAGCAGTTGGTTGTACTTGGCCGTCCGGTCCGAACGGGCCAGCGAACCAGTCTTGATCTGACCGCAGTTGGTGGCCACGGCCAGGTCGGCGATGGTCGAGTCCTCGGTCTCGCCCGAACGGTGCGACATCACGGCGGTGTAACCCGCGCGGTGCGCCATATCGACGGCGTCCAGCGTCTCGGACAGGGTGCCGATCTGGTTGACCTTGATCAGGATGGAGTTGGCCAGGCCCTCGCCGATGCCGGCGGCCAGACGGCGCGGGTTGGTCACGAACAGGTCGTCGCCGACCAGCTGGACACGGTCGCCCAGGCGATCCGTCAGCAGCTTCCAGCCGTCGAAGTCGTCCTCGGCGCAGCCGTCCTCGATCGAGACGATTGGGAAGCGTTCGACCAGATCGGCCAGATAATTGACCATGCCCTCGGCGTCGAAGGACTTGCCCTCGCCCGCCAGCTCATACTTGCCGTCCTTGAAGAACTCGGTCGAGGCCACGTCGAGAGCCAGGTGGAAGTCTTCGCCAGCCAGATAGCCTGCCGCCTGACCCGCCTTGGTGATGAAGGTCAGGGCTTCGTCGGCAGAGGCCAGGTTCGGGGCGAAGCCGCCCTCATCGCCGACGTTGGTGTTGTGGCCGGCGTCCTTCAGCGCCTTCTTCAGCGCATGGAAGATTTCGGCGCCCATGCGCAGGCCTTCCGAGAAGCTCTCGGCGCCCGTCGGCATGATCATGAATTCCTGGATGTCGATCGGGTTGTCGGCGTGGGCGCCACCGTTGATGATGTTCATCATCGGCGTCGGCAGGATGCGGGCCGAGACGCCGCCGATATAGCGGTGCAGGGGCAGACCGGCCGAGATGGCGCTGGCCTTGGCTACGGCCAGCGACACGCCCAGCATGGCGTTGGCGCCCAGGCGCGACTTGTTCTCGGTGCCGTCCAGTTCGATCAGGGCCTCGTCGATGCGGCGCTGGTCCTCGGCGTCCATGCCGGACAGGGCGTCGAAGATCTCGCCGTTGACGGCGTCGACCGCCTTCTCGACGCCCTTGCCGCCCCAGACGTCCTTGTCGCCGTCGCGCAGTTCGACGGCTTCGTGCGCGCCGGTCGAGGCGCCCGACGGCACGGCGGCGCGGCCGAAGCTGCCGTCTTCCAGGATCACGTCCACTTCAACCGTCGGATTGCCCCGGCTGTCGAGAATCTGGCGGGCGACGATGTCGACGATATCGGTCATGAATCTCTGCGCTCTGACTGAGTTGGGAAAGGTCGGGCCGGTTTAGACCAGACCCGCTTGAATCGCCACAGGCGAGACGACGGCGAACATATGCGAAAACGGCGCGCGAGAGGCTCGCGCGCCGCTGAATTTGCGCCCGGCCGGAGCCGGATCGCCAGAGGAGACCTTAGTCTTCTTGCTGGGTCAGAACCTGACGGCCCTTGTACATGCCGGTCTTCAGGTCGATGTGGTGAGGACGACGCAGCTCGCCGGTGTCCTTGTCTTCGACATAGGTGTTGGCGCCCAGGGCGTCGTGAGCACGACGCATGTTGCGACGCGAGGGGGAAGTTTTGCGCTTCGGAACGGCCATGTCCGTCTCAATCTCTAAGTCGGTGCGCCGGTGAAGACGCGAAAACAACAGCGGCGGCCCCCCGATAAGAGCCGCCACGCGAGGGCGGGCTTATGCATGAAGCCGCAAGGGATTTCAAGTCGCGGAATGATAATGGTTCGGCCCGCCGCCGCCTCGACGAGGGTGGCGTCCGGCCCATCCCTACGGCAGAGTTCCGGCGCTGAATATCATGGGAGGACGACATGCGCGATTCTTGGCGCGATATCTGGATGACGACGGCAGGGTCTGTCGCCTTCATCGGCCTCCTCGCCGGAGCGCCGGCTCAGGCTCGGGAACCGTCCACGTCGAGCATCGCGGTTCTGGCTCTCCCCGAAGCGGCGGCCTACCCCGAGGGCGTGACGGTCGATCCGGCCACCGGCGCGATCTACACCACCAGCGCCAATACCGGCGTCGTCGTCAGCGTTGATCCCGAAAACAGGGTGCCCATCGTGATCGGCGATCCGCTGGATATGGCCGACGCCCGCCCCGCGACGCCGGTTTCAGTGGCTCTGGGCCTCAAGGCCGATGGCGAAGGACGCCTGTGGGTCGCCGGCGCGCGGACAGGCTCGATGCATGTCGTCGACATCGCCACCGGTCGACGGCTGGCGCGCTTCACCACCCCCGAAGGCGCGGCGCTGATCAACGACGTGGCCCTGACGACCGATGCGGCCTACTTCACCGACACCGTGCGGCCAGTGCTATGGCGCGCGCCGCGCGATCCCATCGCCGATCAGGCGCTGCAGCCCTGGCTGTCGTTCGAGGGAACAGCCATTCGCTACGGCGAGGACGCCAATCTGAACGGAATCGCGGCGACGCCGGACGGACGCTATCTGCTCGTCGTGCAGATGAAGGCCGGCAAACTTTTTCGAATCGATACGAGCACCCGCGAGATCACGGTGATCGACACAGGTGATTCGGCGCTGGACGGCGGCGACGGCCTGGCGTTGCACGGTCAGAGGCTGTTCGTGGTGCGTCAGTGGTCCGAGGAGATCGTGGCCCTGGATCTGTCGTCCGATTTCACCACGGCGACAGAGGCGAAGCGGCTGACGTTCGCCGAACTGGCCTGGCCCGCCACGGCCGCCGTGCGCGGCGACCGCCTCATCGTCGCCAACAGCCAGTTGAACCGTCGCGGCTCGGGAGACCCCGTCCTGCCGTTCAGCCTCGTCTCAATTCCGCTGTCGGCGTTCGACTGATCGTCAGGCTCAAGCCGAGCCTGCCAACGCCTCGGCCGCCGCCTCGCCGATCGCAAGGGAACTGGTCAGGCCGGGGCTTTCGATGCCGAACAGGGCCATCAGGCCGTCGATGCCGTGATGCTCTCGGCCATGAAGCTGAAAGTCCGGCTGCGGCTCGCCAGGACCATGCAGCTTGGGCCGGATGCCCGCGTAGTCGGGGGTCAGCCGCTCGACCGTCACGCCGGGCCAGAAGCGGCGGATGTAGCGGGCGAACTCTTCCGCCTTGGCCGGATCGACGGAATAGTCCTCGGTCTCGACATAGGCCAGGTCGGGGCCGAACACCCCCTGCCCCCCCAGATCCTTGCGGTAGTGGGTGCCCAGCGCGCCGGGGATCGGCGGCGGATAGATCAGGCGGTTGAACGGCGCCGCGCCCGTCAGACGGAAGTAGATCCCCTTGCCCAGATGACGCGCGGGAATATCAGCGGCGGGATAGCCGTCGATTCGAGCTGCGACGTCTTGAGCCGACAGGCCAGGCGCCGTGACCAGAAGGCGGCTGGTCACGGTCATCGCCCCCTCCCCGCCCACGCGAACAGAGAAGCCGCCGCCCGGCAGGCCTTCCGCCCCCTCGAAAGGCGCGGAGATCACGACCGCGCCGCCCGCGTCCTCGATCTCGCCCTGCAGGGCCAGCATATAGCCGTGACTGTCGAACACGCCGCTTTCGGGCGACAGGATGGCGGCGTGGGCGTTCAATTCCGACTCAAGCGCCCGCGCCTGGGCGCCGGTAAGATGCTCCAACCGCTCGACGCCGTTGGTCGTCGCCTGCTGGAAGATGGCCTCGATGCGCTCCACCTCGGCTTCCTCGGTCGCAACGACCAGCTTGCCGCACTTCCAGTGGTCGACCTTTCGACTTTCCAGGAAATCATAAAGGGCGCGCCGCCCTTCGACGCAGAACTTCGCCTTCAACGAGCCGGTCGGATAATAGAGTCCGCCGTGGATCACCTCGGAGTTACGCGAGGAGACGCCCTGACCGATATGCGGCTCCTTCTCCAGCACCAGCACCGTCAGGCCGCGTCGTGAAAGCGCTCGACCGCAGGCCAGCCCCACAGCTCCCGCGCCCACGACCGTCGCATCGAAGTCGAAAGGCGCGCCCATGGTTCTACCTCTTGCCGTAGAGAGCCTTGGCCCGGCTCTCGAAACACTGGATCAGCTTGTCGACCGCCCGGTCGAAGTTCGCCTGAAGCATCATGTCCAGCATGCGCGACTTGAAGGCGAAGTCGATGGAGAATTCCAGTCGCGTCCCCTGCGGGTGCGGATGGAACTCCCAGCGGTTCTTCAGGTGTTTGAACGGGCCGCGGATCAGGCCGACCTCGACCTTGGGCGCGTGCACGTCATGACGCACCCAGGTCGAGAACTTCTCGGTCAGGAAGGCGAATCCGACCCCGGCCTCGGCGTCCAGCAGATGCACGCCCGGCGCCTCGTCCCGCACGTTCCAGACGCGCATGGCGGTGATCCACGGCACGAAGTCGGGATAGGCGCGCACGTCCGCCACCATGGCGGCGAGTTGCTCGGGCGCATAGGGCAGGATGCGCGTTACGCGATGGACGGCCAAGGATTCAGCGGCCGTTCCGGGTCGACAACTGGGCCTCGCGGGCCGCGCGCAGCCGGGCGAAGTCGTCGCCCGCGTGGTGCGACGAGCGCGTCAACGGCGAGGACGACACCATCAGGAAGCCCTTGGCCCGCGCGATCGCCTCATAGGCCTTGAACTCTTCGGGCGTGACGAAGCGGTCGATGGCGGCGTGCTTGCGCGTCGGTTGCAGGTACTGGCCGATGGTGATGAAGTCGACGCCGGCGGAGCGCATGTCGTCCATCACCTGCATGACCTCTTCCTTGGTCTCGCCCAGACCGACCATGATGCCGGACTTGGTGAACTGGTTCGGGTCACGCTCCTTGACCATCTGCAGCAGACGCAGCGAGTGGAAGTAGCGAGCGCCCGGCCGGATCTTCAGATACAGGCGCGGAACCGTCTCGAGGTTGTGATTGAAGACGTCGGGCGTGGCGTCGATCATCACCTCGGCCGCGCCGTCCTTGCGCAGGAAATCGGGGGTCAGGATTTCGATGGTGGTGTTCGGCGCCTGGATGCGAATCTGGCGCACCACCTCGGCGAAGTGGGCGGCGCCGCCGTCCGACACGTCGTCGCGGTCCACCGAGGTGATGACGACGTGGTTCAGTTCCATCTGCGCCACGGCCAGACCGACCTTGGCCGGTTCTTCCGGGTCCAGCGGCTGCGGCAGGCCGGTCTTGACGTTGCAGAAGGCGCAGGCCCGCGTGCAGGTGTCGCCCATGATCATCAGGGTGGCGTGCTTCTGGCTCCAGCACTCGCCGATGTTCGGGCAGGCGGCCTCTTCACAGACGGTGTGCAGCCCCTTGGAGCGCACGATGTCCTTGGTGGCGTTGTACTGGCCCGAGCCGGGCGCCTTGACGCGCAGCCAGTCAGGCTTCTTCAGCACCGCCGATTCCGGGCGGTTCTGCTTTTCAGGGTGACGAAGCTCAGACGGCTTCTTCTGCAGGGTGTCGATCAGCGTGACCATCGCCGGCGGTCTGGCTCCTGTTTCTGAAGGCGGTATGTCGGCCTTCCGATGTGCAAAGGCAAGGCACAGTCGGTTTCAGTCCGACATTGGAACGGCCTCACGCGACGTTACGCATCTTTTCAAGGCGACCTTACGTCACTAGGTTCCGGCCTCTTGTAACCGAGAGGGCCGCGCCAGAGCTCTCCGAAGGAGGACGTGCTTGCTGCGGGCAGCCCTGGACCCCAAGGTCTATGAAGAGACTCTGTTCGACGCGCTGATCGATGCGCGCGCCCGCTACGGCGACAAGGAGATTCTGGAGGACCAGGATCGCCACCCCCTGACCTATACCGGCCTGATCCGCGCCGCCTTCGTGCTGGGCCGCAAGATCGCCAGACTGACCCAACCGGGCGAGCGCGTCGGCGTGCTGCTGCCGTCTAGCGCAGGCGTGGTGGTGACTTTCTTCGCCCTGCACGCCTTCGGCCGCGTGCCGGTCATGCTGAACTTCACCTCGGGCGAAGCCAATCTGAAGGCGGCGCTGAAGACGGCGAGCGTGAAGAAAATCCTGTCGGCCAAGCGCTTTGTGACACAGGCCAAGCTGGACGACCTGATGGAGGCCCTGGGCGAGGTTTCCGAAATCGTCTGGCTGGACGACATCCGCAAGACCATCAGCCTGGCCGACAAGCTGTACGGCCTCAGCGCCGGCATGGCGCCCAAGCGGTTTCGCGTGAAGACCGCCCCGGATTCGGCGGGCGTGGTCCTGTTCACCTCGGGCAGCTTCGGCGCGCCCAAGGGCGTGGTGCTGAGTCAGAGGAACCTGGTCGCCAATGCGCGCCAGGTGGCGGCCCACATCGACCTGGACCCCGACTGGGTGATGTTCAACCCGCTGCCGACCTTCCACTGCTTCGGCCTAACGGGCGGGGTCATCCTGCCGCTGCTGCAGGGGTTGAAGGCGTTTGAATATCCCTCGCCGCTGCACGCCAAGCAGATCACCGATCTTCTGCCCCAGGTGAAGGCGTCGATCCTCTTCGCGACCGACACCTTCCTGAACCAGTACGCCCGTGTGGCCGAGCCGGGCGATTTCGCCACCCTGAAGTTCGCGGTCGCCGGAGCCGAGAAGGTGCGCGAGGAAACCCGCGCCGCCTTCGACGCCAAGTTCGGCGGCCTGACCCTGCTGGAAGGCTATGGCGCCACCGAGGCGGCGCCGGTCGTCGCCGTGAACCATCCCGACCGCAACCGACCGGGCACGGTGGGCCAGATCCTGCCGGGCATGGAATACCGCATCGAACCGGTTGAAGGCATCGAGGTCGGGGGGCGCCTGTATCTGCGCGGACCGAACGTGATGGAAGGCTACATCTCGCCGAACGACCCGGACAATCTGGAGCCCCTGGCGGACGGCTGGCACGACACCGGCGACATCGTCGATATCGACGCCGAGGGCTACATCACCATCCTGGGCCGGGTGAAGCGCTTCGCCAAGATCGGCGGTGAGATGGTGTCCCTGACGGCGGTCGAAGGCATGGCCGGCACCGTCTGGCCGACCGGCCACCACGCCGTCGTCGCCGTGCCTGACAGCAAGAAGGGCGAGCGCCTGGTACTGGTCACCGACGTCGCGGAGGCCGAGAGCTCACGCCTGACCGAATGGGCGCGTGACAACGGCGCGCCCGAACTGGCGGTGCCGAAGAAGATCATCAAGGTCGAAAGCATTCCGGTCCTGGGCACCGGCAAGACCGACTATGTGACCATCCAGAAGAAGGTCGAGGATGAATTGAAGAGCGCCTGACAAGGCGCTTGCCGTTCGACGCCAGTGTCATAACCTCGGCCGTCCGGTCCCGCTCGCGGGGCGCAACGGCCGAGGAGGTTTCATGGCCCGACGTTCGACATCCCTGGCCGGCTGGGAGCCGCATTTTCTCAGCCTTCTGAGAATTGTCTCCGGCCTGCTTTTGCTTCAGCACGGCGCGCAGAAGATTCTGGGTTTTCCGCCGGGCGGTCGCGGCGGCGGAGTCGATCTGTCGACTCTGGCCGGTTGGTCCGGTCCCATTGAACTGGTCGGCGGCGTCCTGTTGGCGCTGGGCCTGTTCAGCCGCCCGACGGCTTTCATCCTGTCCGGCTTCACCGCCGTGGCCTATTGGATGGTTCACGCGCCGCAGAGCCCTTACCCCATCAACAACGGCGGAGAGCTGGCGGCCCTCTACTGCTTCGTCTTCCTGTACCTGGTCTTCGTCGGGCCGGGGCCGTGGTCGCTGGACAACGCCCTGCGCGGCGGCCGACGCTAAGAAACGAAACGCGGCGTCCGGTCAGCCGATCCGGACGCCCGTCATCGAGATCGATCCGCCTTCGATCACATCATTGAAGAAGCGGGCGGACTCGCCCGACGCCTGCTGCGCGGCGACATAAAGCAACGGCAGATAGTGTTCGTCCGTCGGAACGCTGAGCTGCGCCTGTTCGGCCAGGTGGACCCAGTCGATCAAGGCGTCGTGGTCGCCCGCCATGAAGGCGCGCTTGACCGCCTCATTGAAATCGACGGCCCAGTCATAGGGCTCGCCGCCCGCCCGCTTCCACGTCCGCAGATTGTGCACGAAATCGCCCGAACCGGCGACGATGACGCCTTCGTCCCGCAAGGGGCGCAGGCGCTGGGCCAGTTCATAATGGGCGCGGGCGTCGAGGGTGCGGTCCAGCGACAATTGCACCACGGGCACGTCGGCGTCCGGCCAGACATGGGCCAGGACGGACCAGGTCCCGTGATCCAGTCCCCACTGCGTCGTCTGCACTGCGTCTGTCAGTTCCGCCACCCGGTTCGCCAGCGAGGGCGAGCCGGGCGCAGGATACTGCATGGCGTGAAGTTCGGCCGGGAAGCCTCCGAAATCATGGATGGTTTCCGGCAGCTCCTGCGCCGTCACGCCCAGCCCGCGCGTCTCCCAGTGAGCCGAGACCATGACGACGCCTTTCGGCTTGCCGATCTCCTGCCCCAACGCGCGCCAGGTGTCCGCGAAGGGACCGCCCAGCGCATTCATGGGGGAGCCGTGACCAAAGAAGAGTGCGGGCTGGCGCATGATCTTAACCGTGCAGCTTCCTGGCGATTTCCGCGACATGCTTGCCCTGGAAGCGGGCGCCGTCCAGTTCATTCTGGCTCGGCATGCGCGAGCCGTCGCCCTTGGTCAGGGTCGTGGCCCCGTATGGGGTGCCGCCGGTGATCTCGTCCATGTTCATCTGGCCGGCGAAGGCGTACGGCAGGCCGACGACAACCATTCCCTGGTGCATGAAATAATGATGCAGGCCGAGGAAGGTCGTCTCCTGGCCGCCGTGCTGGGTGGCCGAGGCGCTGAAGGCGCTGCCGACCTTGCCGACCAGCTTGCCCTGCGCCCACATGCCGCCCGTCTGATCCAGGAAGGCGCGCATCTGCGAGGCTGCGGTGCCAAAGCGGGTGCCGGCGCCCAGGATGATGGCGTCATAGTCGGCCAGTTCCGCCACCGTGGCGATCGGCGCGGCTTGATCCATCTTGTAGCCTGAACTGCGCGCCAGCTCTTCCGGCACGGTTTCGGGGACGCGCTTGATGTCCACGACGGCGCCTTCGACCTGCCGCGCGCCTTCGGCGACGGCTTCGGCCACCTGTTCGATGTGGCCGTAGGTCGAGTGGTAGAGGACGAGAATCTTGGGCATGGCCGCTCCGGCAAAACTGAAACGATGCATACAGCAACAGCATCAGTGCCTGATTTAACGTCATGTTGCGGCGCCGCAAGGCCTTCTTGTCAATTTTCTCAACGATCGCCGATCGGACAAACGCGATCGTAAAAGGCGCTTTCGCCCGGAACCCGCGCGCCCCGCGACAGCAGGAAGCGGTGTTCGACCACCATGGCCTGCTGCTCGATGTTCAGGCCGATCCATTCGCAGCGCTCATCGACAGGATAGACGTACGCGCCCGGCCCGTCGCCCGCCTTGAGCTTGCCGGTCAGCAGATTGACGCCGTTCTGGGCCTGCCAGACATGGACCAGTTCGTGAATGAAGACCGCCTGAGTTCGCAGCGACGCCTGCGACAAATCCGGCGCCAAGGTCGCCCTGGGCCAGACGATCCAGTCGCGGCCGAACCAGCGTCCCGGCACGAAGGCCCGGTTGAACGGCCAGGGCGAGCCCAGGAAGCGGATGCCGTCCAGCCGCAAGTCACGCCCGAACACTTCGCGCGCCAGCGCCGCCTCGCCATGCGCAAGCGGTCGGATCATCGACCGACCCACTCCCAATGCCAGGGCTCATAGACATAGGGGACGAAGCCGAACCGCCCGGCGTGCTTGACCAGCCAACGATAGGTCGGCGTCTGGCTCATGTAGCGGCGACTGTGAACGTCAGTGGAATCGACGCCCATGCCCTGCAGGTGGCCGACATAGAGGTCGACGGCCGCGCCTGTCCGGTGCGGCGAGCAGACGGCGCGTCTCAAGCCGTCGCAGTTGCCGTCGCGCGCGCATCGCGCCGCGTCGGCCTCCGGATCGCGGAACGAGGAAAAGATGCGCAGCAGTTCCGGTTCGGCGGCGATCTCCGGAACTTCGGCGCGGGCCGCCGTCGCCATGGCGCGATAAGCGTCCAGCACGTCGCGACGCAGCAGACGCGTCAGGCGTTCGGCGTGTTCCTCTCCTGTCGTCAGATAGGCCAGGTCGGCGACGGGGGGCGGATCCGGGCATTCTCCCCTCACCCGCGCCATGACGAAGGGTCGCCGCTCCTGCCACAGGCCCCGCAACACTTGAAAGGTCGCCTGGTCGAACCGGCCGCTGGCCGTGACCCCATAGCGCGCCTGGAACGCGGCCAGAGATTCGGCAAAGCCTGCCGATGTCGGATCGCAGGGCGAACCGACCTCCTGTTGGATCAACGGGACATAGGCTTCCCAGCCCAACTCGGACGGCCCGAACGGAACCCACTCCAGCGCATAAAGGGAGATGGCGTTCGCCTCGGCCGTATCGTCCCAGGCGCCGGACGCCCGGTCGCAGATCTGGGCGGTCGGCACAGGTTCCGGAGCCTCGGCGTGAGCCTGTCCGGCGAAGGCGGCGATCAAGGCGGCGATAACGAAGGCGGACGCTTTCCACATGACCACAGCAGGCCTCAGGTTGAGAGTCGCCGCAAGCCCTCCGCGGTCTTCGCGCCTGCGCCGAAAACCTGCATGGTGACCGTTGCGGCCGACTCGCGCCGCGAACAGGCCGTGACCGCATGACCGCAACCGCAGCGCCTTCGTCCGCCCTCGCCGCGCCCGACGCGCCGCGTCGTTCCAACGCCATCCTGGCCGCCTTCTCAGGCCCCTGCCTGCCGCTGGCGGCTTTCGGCGTGGCCCTGCCCGTCACCTTGCCGGAATTCTACGCCACCCACGTCGGCATAGAGATGGGCATGGTGGCCGCCGTCTTCATGGCGGTGCGGCTGATCGACATCCTGTTCGATCCCTTCATCGGCTGGGGCATGGACCGGACGCGCACGCGCCTGGGCCGCTATCGCCCGTGGATGGCCGTGGCCACGCCGATCCTGATGCTGGCGGCGCTGATGATGTTCGTGACGGTCCAGCCGGGCGCGGGGCCGATCTATCTGTTCGCCTGGCTGCTGGTGCTCTACCTCGGCTTCTCGATGGGCACGCTGGGGCAGTTGGGCTGGGCCGCTGTTCTGGCGCCGCAGTATGACCAGCGCAGCCGGGTCTACGGCTGGTGGCAGGTGTTCAACATCATCGGCGTGATCCTGATCCTGATCCTGCCGACCATCGTGGTGAAGACGGGCCTGGGGAACTACGTGGACGGGGTGCGCATCATGGGCTGGGCCATCATCATCGCCCTGCCCCTCACCATCGGCCTGGCCATGGTCGCCGTGCCCGAGCCCGTCAACGCCGGCGCCGCGCCGCATGGCGGGCCGCGCGCCTATCTGGCCCTGTTCAGGATGAAGACGGTGCGCAAGCTGCTGATCGCCGACCTGCTGCTGGGCATTGCGCCGGGCATCACGGGGTCGCTGCTGTTCTTCTTCTTCGGCCAGATCAAGGGCTACGGCCATACCCAGGCGTCGCTGTTCATGCTGATCTACTTCATGGCCGGCCTGGTCGGGGCGCCCGTCTGGGCCTGGCTGGCGACGAGGATCGGCAAGGATCGCGCCCTGGCCGTAGCCAGCCTGATCTTCGCCGTCTTCTACGTCGGCGCGACGCTGGTTCCCGGCGGGAACTTCGCCCTGACGGCGGTCGCGATGTTCATCGCGGGTCTGCCCTATGCGGCGGGCCTGTTCCTGCTGCGCGCCATGATGGCGGACGCGGGCGATGAGGTGCGGCTGGAGACGGGCGTGGACCGCACCGGCCTGATGTTCTCCATCCTGTCCGCCACGACCAAGATGGGCCACGTCTTCGCCCTGCTGCCTTACGCCATCCTGCCTTTGGTCGGGTTCAAGGCCCTGCCGGGGCCGGAGGGGAACAGCGAGTTTTCGCTGCTGATCCTGCAGATCCTGTTCATCGCCGTGCCGGGCCTGCTATTGGCGGCCACGGCCTGGGTGCTGAAGGGCTATCCCCTGACCGCACGCAGGCACGATGAAATCCGCGCCGCCCTGGCGCAAAGAGACGCCGGACACGCCTGAATGACTCACCCCGTCGACCGCCTGAAAGACATCATGGTTCGCCTGCGCGATCCGAACGGCGGCTGTCCCTGGGACGTGGAGCAGACCTTCCAGACCGTCGCTCCCTATACGATCGAGGAGGCCTATGAGGTCGCCGACGCCATCGAGCGCGGCGACATGGACGAACTGAGGGTGGAACTGGGCGACCTGCTGTTCCAGGTCGTCTTCCACTCGCGCATGGCTGAGGAAGCCGGGCATTTCCGGCTGGAAGACGTGGCCGAGGCCATGGCCGACAAACTGGTTCGCCGCCATCCGCACGTCTTCGGCGACGAAGCCGCCAAGGCCACCGGCCCGGCCCAGAAGGACCGCTGGGAAGACATCAAGGCCGCCGAGCGCAAGGCCAAGGAGCAGCACGGCGTGCTGGACGACGTGCCGGTCGGCCTGCCTGCCCTCACCCGCGCCGCCAAACTGACCAAGCGCGCGGGGCGTGTCGGATTCGACTGGCCCTCCACCGACGAAGTCTTCGACAAACTGGCCGAAGAGGTTCAGGAACTGCGCGTCGAGATCGCCGCCGGCGACAAGGAGAAGGCCCGCGAGGAGCTGGGCGACCTGCTGTTCGTCGTCGCCAATCTGGCCCGCAAGCTGGAGGTCGAGCCGGAAGACGCCCTGCGCGCCGCCAACGCCAAATTCGTTCGCCGTTTCGAGTTCATCGAGGCCGAACTGAAGAAAGACGGCCGCACGCCGGAGCAGTCCGACCTGTCCGAGATGGACGCCCTGTGGGACGCCGCCAAGGCCGCCGAGCGAGCGTGAACCGAAGCCCGTTCGACCTCATCATCTTCGACTATGACGGGGTCATCGCCGACAGCGAACTGCTGAACAATGCGGTCATGGCCGAACTGCTCAGCGAAATCAGCCTGCCGACCACGCTGGACGACGCCCTGGCGACCTATCTGGGCAAGCGCTGGCTGGACTGCGAGGCGCTTATTTCGGAACGACTGGGCGCGCCTTGCCCGCCTGGCCTGCAAGACGAATGGACGCGGCGCTGTCACGATCGCGCCCGGCGCGACCTGACGTCCGTCGCGGGGTTCGACGCCTTCCTGGCGGGACGCGAGGAGCCGCGTTGCATCGCCTCCTCCAGTCCGCCCGACTGGATCGAGCTGGGTCTGCGCCATTTCGGGGCTCATGACGTCTTCGGCGGCCCGATCTTCAGCGCCGCCGTTCATGTCAGCCGGGGCAAGCCGCATCCTGACCTGTTCCTCTACGCCGCCGAGGCGATGAAGGCCGCGCCGGAGCGCACCCTGGTGATCGAGGACAGTCCGACCGGCGTGCTGGCGGGTGTGGCGGCGGGCATGACAATCGTCGGCCTGTGCGCGGGCGGCCATGTCCGCGGCGATCACTCTCAACGTCTGAAACAGGCCGGCGCGCACCAGGTGTTCGACAGCTACGCCGACCTGGCAGGCTGGATCGCCGAGACGGCCTAGACGTAGCGCAATTCCTGCAGGTCGATCTCGCGGATCAGCTTGCGCGCCGTCTCTTCGTCGATCAGTCGCTGGCGGCCGAGACGCACCAGTTCCTCACGCTCCGCCGCAAGGCCGGTCAGGCGCAGGCGGCGCTCGATGTCATCGGCGCGGCGCGCCTGGACCACGGCGTCCTCCTCCATGCTGGTGCGCATGTCGATGCGGTGGCGATAGACCTCCATCACTCGCGTGGCGGTTTCGGCATAGAAGTCGGGATCGACCTTGCCCTCGGCCATGGCGTGCTGAGCGTCCTCAATGGCTCGGATTGCGGCCCAAGCGGCGGCTACGCGGGATCGGTTCTCTTCGGCCTGATGGTCATCCTCCGGCGGAAGCTGCACGCCCCTCAAAAGACGAGGCAGGGCGATCGTGGCCAGCACCAGGGAGACGATGATCACGCCCGCCGCCAGAAAGATGGCCAGGTTCCGCGCCGGCATGGGCGAACCGTCGCTCAGGTAGAAGGGCAGCGTCAGAATGCCCGCCAGGGTGATCGCCCCGCGCACCCCCGCCAGCGACATGACGGCCACCAACCGCAGCCCGACCTTGGGCGGGGCGCTGCGGCCCTTTCGACGGAACAGGGTCAGCTTCAGCGACGTCCACACCCAGACGAAACGCAAGGCCGCCAGGGCCGCGACGATGGCGAAGACATAGACGCCCAACCACCAGATCTCGTCATGATCGGTGGAACGGATCACCTCGGCCGCACGCGCCATGATGGACGGCATCTGCTCGCCCAGGATGACGAAAATCAGGCCGTTGGCGACGAACTGCACCGTGTCCCACACCACGGCGCGCCGAATGCGGGTCGCGGCTAGGGCCGAGCCCTGCCGCTCGGTGAAGCTCATCGTCACGCCCGCCGCCACCGCCGCCAGAATGCCCGAGGCGTGGATGGCTTCCGCCGCCAGATAGGCCGCGAAGGGCATCAGCAGACTGATTAGGATCTGCCCGCCGACGTCCTCGCCCCAGCGGCGGCTGATGAAGGCCTTCACCAGGCCGATGACGAGGGTCACGACGATGCCGACGGCCACGCCGGCCAAGGCCAGCCAGGCGAAGGTTCCAAAAGCGCTGCTCAGGGAAAAGGCGCCGGTCGTCGCCGCCAGCACGGCGATCCGCATGCAGGTCAGGCCGCTGGCGTCGTTCAGCAGCGACTCGCCCTCCAGGATGTGCATCAGCCGCTTCGGGATCGGCGCCCGCCCTGCGATGGCCTGGACTGCGATCGGGTCGGTCGGCGACAGGATGGCCGCCAGGGCGAAGGCCACGGCCAGCGGCATGGCCGGGATCAGCCAATGGATCAGGAAACCCAGCCCCAGGACGGTGAAGACCACCAGTCCCAGCGCCAACTCCAGGATCACCACCCTGTCCCGGAACAGCGCCTCCTTGGGTATGCGCCAACCGTCCACGAACAGCAGGGGCGGCAGGAACAGCAGGAAGAAGATATCCGGCTTCAGATCGACCGACTCGCCGGTGATCAGCACCACCCCCGCCCCAAGCGCGATCTGCACCAGCGGCAGGGCGATGCGCGTGATCCGAGCCAACCACCCTGACAGCACCACGGCCAGCAACAGGAAGAGGATGGTCTCGATCAGGTGCATGACAGGATTAGTCGATCACGTCCGGATACAGCCGTTCAAGTCGCCCCAGCGCGGCGGGATGCAGTCGGACCGTCAGATGGACCCGGCCGTCATCATCCGTCTCGCGCCTCGTCACACGGCCGTTGGCGTACAGCCACGCCAGCAGGTCGCCGCGATGCGGCTCGACCGTCAGATGAGTCTCCGGATCGTCGTCGATCAGACCGGCGATGGTCTCGCGCAGGGTCTCGATCCCCTCGCCCGTCCACGCGGACACGGCGACAGCCTGACCGTCGCGCGCCAGACGCTCGGCCTGACCGACGATGGATTCGCGGGTTTCCGGCTCCAGGAGGTCGATCTTGTTCCAGACTTCGAGGATGCGGCGCGTCTTGCCCTCGGGCGTTGGAATCTGCTCCAGCACGGCCTCGACGTCCTTGGCCTGGGCCGCGCTGTCGGGCGAGGCGATGTCGCGCACATGCAGGATCAGGTCCGCCTCGCCGACTTCCTCCAGGGTGGCGCGGAAGCTCTCCACCAGTTCGTGCGGTAGGTCGGAGACGAAGCCCACGGTGTCGGCGATGATGGCCGGCCGCCCCTGGGGCAGACGAATGGTGCGTTGGGTCGTGTCCAGCGTGGCGAACAGCAAATCCTTGGCCAGCACCTCCGACCCGGTCAGCCGATTGAACAGCGTCGACTTGCCCGCATTGGTGTAGCCGACCAGGGCGACCGACGGGAACGGAACCTGTCGACGCGCCTTGCGGTGCAGGCCGCGCGTGCGGCGCACCTCTTCCAGCTCTGCCTTCAGCCGCACGATGCGGTCGGCGATCATGCGCCGGTCCAGCTCGATCTGGGTTTCGCCGGGGCCGCCCGTGCCGCCCGTCCCGCCGCGCTGGCGTTCCAGGTGGGTCCAGGTGCGGACGAGGCGCGAGCGTTCGTACTCAAGCCGCGCCAGCTCGACCTGCAGCCGCCCCTCGCGCGTGCGAGCGCGGCGGCCGAAGATCTCGAGGATCAGACCGGTGCGGTCGATGACCTTGATGTCCCAGAAGCGTTCCAGGTTGCGCTGCTGCACCGGCGTCAGCTGGTCGTCGACGACGACCGCCTCGGCGTCGGCGGCCAGGATCAGGGCCGAAATCTCTTCCAGCTTGCCTCGACCGATCAGGGTGGCGGGCGTGACCGAACGCAGGCGCACGATTTCCTGCGCCCGCACGTCAAGGTCCAGCGCCTGGGCCAGGCCCACGGCTTCTTCCAGGCGTTCGGACGCATGGCGCGCATTGTCGCCACGACGGTCAGGATGGATGACGACGGCCCGGATCAGCGGGACGGCGTGGTCAATGAGTTTGGAGGTCAATCAGTCTTCTTCGGCGTCGGGCTCGTACAGTTGCACGGGCGCGGACGGCATGATGGTCGAGATGGCGTGCTTGTAGACCAGCTGCGATTGGCCATCGCGACGCAGCAGCACACAGAAGTTGTCGAACCAGGTGACGATGCCCTGAAGCTTGACGCCGTTCACCAGGAAGATGGTCAGCGGCGTCTTCGTCTTGCGGACGCTGTTCAGGAAGGTGTCCTGGAGGTTCTGTCGTTTGTCTTGCGACATGGCAGGTTGATCCTGTTCTTGGTCTTTTTCATCAGCGGCGGAATGGCCGCGAGGCGGAACATCGCCCGCATCCGCGACTTTAGCCAAGCCCCCGCCGGTGCGGCAACGCCTTAAATGGCTTCGCGGCGCGCCTGTTCCAGATAAATCTCGCGCAGACGGGTCGCAACCGGGCCCGGCTTGCCGTCGCCGATGCGGGTTCCGTCCAGCGAAACGATCGGCATGACGAAGGAACTGGCCGCCGTGACGAAGACTTCGCGCGCGCGCTTGGCCTCCTCGACGCTGAAGGCGCGCTCTTCCAGCTCGATACCTTCCGCCTCGACCAGCTTGAGGATCGCCGCGCGGGTGATGCCGCGAAGGATGTTGGCCTGGGTGTCGCGGGTCCGCAGCTTGCCGTTCTCATCGATGATCCAGGCGTTGGTCGAGGAGCCCTCGGTCACCATGCCCATTTCATCGAACAGGATGGCTTCGTAAGCGCCGCGTTCACGCGCCGCCTGCTTGGCCAGGGCGTTGGGCAGAAGGCCGACCGTCTTGATGTCGCAGCGGCCCCAGCGCATGTCGGGCTGGGTGACGCCGGCCGCGCCCCTGGCGGCCAGAGCTTCGCCCTTCCTCAGGTCAATAGACTTGGCGGTGATGATGACGCTGGGCGCCACGTCCGTCGGGAAGGCATGATCGCGGGGCGCCGTGCCGCGCGTGATCTGGATATAGACGATGCCGTTGCGCACCCGGTTCCGGCGGATCGTCTCGCGCAGGACGATGCCCAGCGACTCGGCCGACATGGGAATGTCGATCCGCAGCTCGGTCAGGCTGCGGGCCAGACGGCTCAGGTGCCCCTGATAATCGGCCAGCCTGCCGTCGAAGACCGACCAGACCTCATAGACGCCGTCAGCGAACTGGAACCCGCGATCCTCGATATGGACCACAGCCTGGCCGTGCGGCTGATAGACGCCGTTCACATAGGCGACCCTGGACATCAGGCGCCCTCTCCTTCCTCGTCTCCGCCGCGTGCAGGCGATACGCCCAGCGACTTAAGCTTGCGATGCAGCGCAGATCTCTCCATGCCGATGAAAGCGGCCGTGCGCGAGATATTTCCGCCGAACCGCATGATCTGGGCCGACAGATATTCCCGTTCGAACACCTCGCGCGCCTCACGCAACGGCAGGGCGATGATGCGGTCCGCGCTGAGCGAGGCGGGGCTAGCGGATGAAGCCACCTCCTGCGGCAGCATATCGGCGGTGATGGGCTCGTCCGGCCCGCCGGTGGCCAGGATCAGCAAACGTTCGATGTTGTTGCGCAACTGGCGGACATTGCCCGGCCACGGATGAACCTGCAGCACGGCCAGGGCGTCGTCGGCGATGCGACGATGCGGCAAGCCCTGGGAGGCCGACAGATTGTCGACGAAGTATTCGACCAATTCGGCGATGTCCTCGCGTCGCTCCGACAACGGCGGCACGCGGATCGGCACAACGTTCAGCCGGTGAAACAGGTCCTCGCGGAAACGCCCCTCGGCGATCTCGGTGCGCAGGTCGCGGGCGGTGGAGGTGACGACGCGCACGTCCACCTGCACGTCCTGCTCGCCGCCGACGCGGCGGAAGCTCTGTTCGACCAGGACGCGCAGGATGCGGCTCTGGCTTTCGCGAGGCATGTCAGCCACGTCGTCCAGATAGAGGGTGCCGTTATGGGCCCGCTCGAAGACGCCGATCTTGCGTGGGCGGCCGTCGCCGCCCTCCTCGCCGAACAATTCGACGTCCAGGCGCTCGGGCGTCATGCCGGCGGCCGAGATGGCGACGAACTCCGCCTTCGCCCGGGGGCTGGCTTCGTGAATCTGCCGGGCCACCAGTTCCTTGCCCGAACCAGGAGGGCCCGAGATCAGGACGCGGCTGTTGGCCGGCGCCACCTTGGTGATCGTGGTGCGCAGCACCTGGGCGGCGACCGACTTGCCGATCAGTCCGGTGGGCGTCAGCGTCTGGGCGCGCAGGCGCCGGTTCTCGCGTTTCAGCGCGGCCGCTTCCAGGGCCCGCTCCACCACCACGACCAGGCGGTCGGACTTGAACGGCTTCTCGATGAAATCATAGGCGCCGCGCTTCAGCGCGCTGACCGCCGTTTCGATGTTGCCGTGACCCGAGATCATGACGACCGGCAGGTCCTCATCCAGTTCGCGCACGACATCGAGCAGTTCCAGCCCGTCCAGACCGCCGCCCTGCATCCAGATGTCGAGTACGGCCAAGGAAGGCTTGCGCGCGCGGATGGCGGCCAGCGCCTCGTCCGAATTGGCGGCCGTGCGGACCGAATGGCCCTCGTCCTCCAGCAGGCCTGACACCAGTTCGCGGATGTCGGCCTCGTCGTCGACGACCAGAATATCAGCACCCGTATTACGCATGACGCCTCGCTTAACTCGCCGCAGCCGCCACGCCAGAGGCGCGATGGGCGGACTTGTGGTCCTGGGTCAGGGGGAAGATCAGGCATACGCGCGCGCCCGACAATGTCTCCGCGTCAGCCAGCCGCAGCTCGCCGCCGTGGTCTTCACAAATGCGCTTGACGATGGCCAGGCCGAGGCCCGTGCCCTTCTCGCGCGTGGTTACATAGGGTTCGGTCAGCCGGTCGCGATCCTTGGCCGGCAAGCCGACGCCGTCGTCCTCGATCACGAAGACGGCGCGTCCGTCTTCGACATCCAGCCGGGCGATGACGCCCAGCGTCCCTTCGGCCACCGGCTCGAGCGCACGTTTGGCGCCTACGGCCTCGCCCGCGTTCTTCAGAATGTTGGCCAAGGCCTGACCGACCATGCGACCGTCGCACTGAAGCACGACTTCCGGTAGAGGTTCGATCAGATCCACGCCGATGTCGGGCATGGCCACACGCTGGGCGAAAACCGCCTCGCGCAGCATTTCCGCAGGATTCTCCATTGAAAAGCGCGGCGCCGGCATCCGGGCGAAGGACGAGAACTCGTCCACCATCCGGCCGATGTCGCCCACCTGACGGATGATGGTCTCGGTGCAGCGATCGAACACCTCGACATCATCGCCCACCCGCTCGCGATAGCGGCGGCGCAGCCGCTCGGCCGAGAGCTGGATCGGCGTCAGCGGGTTCTTGATCTCATGGGCGATGCGGCGCGCCACGTCACGCCAGGCCGCATTACGCTGAGCCGTGACCAGGCGGGTGATGTCGTCGAAGGTCAGCACCATCTCGCCGCCCTGCCCGCCCTCAATGCGGACCCGCAGGCGCAGGGCCTCGCCATCGCGGCTGACGTCGATATCCTCCTCGATATGGGCTTCGCCCCGTTCCGACAGTTCGCCCAGCTCGGGCGCCACCTCGGCCAGACGCCGGCCCTGGACCTGTTCCGGGTCGAGGCCCAGCAGCTGGCTGGCGCTGTCGTTGATGGCGGAGATCCGTCGCTGGCGGTCCAGGCCGATCACGCCCGCGCTGACGCCTGACAGGACCGTTTCAATGAAGAGGCTGCGTCCCTGAGCCTCGTCCGAAGCGGTCTTGAGCGCCGCCTGCTGGGTTTTGATGTCCTCGGTCATCCGATTGAACGCTTCGGACAGGACGATGATCTCGGACGGCGCGCCGTCGTTATCGACGCGCGCATCGAGGTCGCCGCCCGCCACCTGATCCGCCGCCCGCACCAGCCGTCCGATCGGCGCCGAGATCGAACTGGCGGCCGACATGGCCAGCCAGACCGCCCCGACCAGCACCAGCAGCGCCGTTTCCAGATAGCTGAGCGCAAAGGCTCCCTGGATGCGAGCGCGGCTTTCCTCGGCCGCACGATAGGCGGTGATGGACTCCTCGCCGTTGCGCATTCGCTGGATCAGGCCCGGCGCCAGCGGCCGCACGACATAGAGATAGGCGTGACCGTAATCCGGGAGCGGATAGAGCGCCCGCACCATGTCAGGGTTCTCGGTCACCGTCGTCGGCGCCACCTCGCCGCCCGCCACCGTCTCGAAAGCCTCGCGCGGCGGGGCGACATAGGGCGGCGCGCCCGGTTGCTCGCCGCTGGCCAGGACGCGTCCCTGCTCGTCCAGAATATAGAGGGCCGGGTAGCCGAAGAAGTCGCCGATCTGCGACAGGGCGCGCGAGAACTGGATTCGATTGTCGAACAGATCCCGGACGCCGCCCAACTCGGTCGCCATCGTATCCAGGTCCACCTCAAGCCCGGCGCCCACGTCCGCGACATAGGCGCGGCCGATCTCGGCCCCGTTCTCGACAGCTGAACGGACGTTGGTGCTGAACCACTGATCCACCCCCCGGTTGACCAGCAGGCCGAAGACCAGGGCGATCAGCACCGCCGGCACGACCGAGACCAGGGAGAACAGGGTGACGAACCGCAGATGCAGACGCGCGCCCGGATCGTTCCGATTGCGCGTCAGGCGCAGCACCCGTCCGCCGATTACCGTCGCGAGTCCGGCAATCAGGACCAGATTGGCCAGAAGGACATAGAGAACCGCGCGACTGGCCGCCGTCCGGGCGTCCCCGCCTGCGGCGGCTCCCGGCGCAATGGCCACCAGCCAGATGGCCGCCGCCGTGACCAGGAAGGCGACGACATAGGCGGTGCCGAACAAGGCCCGCGCCCGACCGTCAGCGAGACGCCCCCAGAGCGAGCGCTCTGAGACCTGTTCTTCAACCGGGGCGACGGGCGTGTCCGACATTACGCCGCAACTTCGGACACCTGTGTCTCGTTTTCAACAGCGAAGTTGCCCAAATACGTCACATCTCGCCACAAGGTCGCCAGCGCCGTTTCGACCTCGCCCGGCGTCTCCAACCGGCACAGCCTGGCCTTGGCGGCCCGACGCTGGGCTGGATCGGCCGGCCAGGGGGCCTGCTCGATGTACCAGCCCAGATGTTTGCGGAACATCTTGAGACCCAGCGGCAAGCCATAGAAGGCGACCGACGCTCGCAGATGCTCGATGACGATCGCCAGTCGTTCTTCGCGATCCGGCTCTCGAAGGCGCGTCCCGTCCGCAAGGGCGCGCTCCAGATGCGCCGCCAGCCACGGCCGCCCGTAAACCCCGCGCCCCAGCATCAGCGCGTCGGCGCCGGATCGGCTCAGCGCCTCGCGTGCCTGTTCGGCCGTGATGATGTCGCCGTTGACGATGACGGGTATGGCGACCGCCCGTTTGACCTCGGCCACCGCGTCCCAGTCGGCGACGCCGGTGTAGAACTGCTTGCGGGTGCGGCCATGCACGGTGACGGCGGCGACACCCAGGTCTTCGGCCCGGCGCGCCAGGTCAGGGGCGTTATGACTGCTCTCGTCCCAGCCCAGCCGCATCTTCACGCTGACCGGGCGGCTGACGGCCTGAACGACGGCCTCCATGATCTGCGCCGCCTGATCCGGCGTGCGCATCAGGGCCGAGCCGCAGGCGGCGCCGGTGACCTCCTTGGCCGGACAGCCGAAGTTCAGGTCGATGATGTCGGCGCCCGCCGCCTCGGCCATGCGCGCGCCCTCGGCCATGGCGGCCGGATCGCCTCCGACCAGCTGGATCACTGTCAGAGGCAGGCCACCGCCGACGGCGGCGCGGCGCACCACGTCGGGACGCGCGCGCGCCAGCTCGGCCGCAGCCACCATCTCGGTCGCCACATAGGCGGCGCCCAGCCTTGACGCCAGCACGCGGAACGGCAAATCCGTGATCCCGGTCATGGGTGCCATCAGCACCCGCCCCGCGATCTTCACATCGCCAATCTGCAACCCGATGGTCATGAGGCTCCTTAGCACCGAAGAAGGCCCCTCTCGTCAAGCGGAACCGGGACGCCTAGAAGACCCGCATGGGATTCTCAGCGATCGTCGTGGCCGCCGGCTCGGGTTCTCGGGCGGGCGGCGCCAAACAGTGGCGCAGGGTGGCCGGCAAGCCGGTCGTGCGCTGGTCGGTCGAGGCGCTGCTGGACGCCGGCGCGCGCGATGTCGTCGTCGTGATCGCCGCTGACGCCCGCGAAGAGGCCGACGCGGCCCTGGCCGGTCTGGACGGATGGCGCGCGGTTCTCGGCGGCGCGACACGCGCCGCGTCGGTGTGCGCAGGCCTCGCGGCGCTAAGCGGAGCTGACGACGAGCCGGTGCTGATCCACGACGCCGCCCGTCCCTTCCTGAGCGCCGAGGTGATCGCGCGCCTGCTGGCGGGTCTCGTTGACGCCGACGGCGTCCTGCCCGCCCTGCCTGTCGCCGACAGCTTGCGCCGAGGGCGTGAGGGCATGGTCAGCGGCGCCGTCGATCGGGAGAACCTGTGGCGCGCCCAGACGCCGCAGGCCTTTCGACTCAAGACCATCCGCGACGCCTATGCCGTGTGGCCCGCCGATGAAGCCGCCACCGACGAGGCCGCCGTGGTCGAGCGCGCGGGCGGCCGCGTCCGACTGATCCCAGGCGACGGGCGCCTGACCAAACTGACCTATCCTGAGGATTTCGCCATGGCCGAGGCCCTGTCCCCTGCCCGCACCACCATCCGCATCGGCCAGGGTTTCGACGTTCATCGCTGGGGACCGGGCACGTCGGTCTGGCTGTGCGGGGTCGAGATTCCGCATGACCAGACCCTGATCGGCCATTCGGACGCCGATGCCGGTCTGCACGCCCTGACGGACGCCATCCTCGGCGCCATCGCCGACGGCGACATCGGCGACCACTTTCCGCCCAGCGATCCTCAGTGGAAGGGGGCGTCATCGGACCGCTTCCTGGTTCATGCCGCCGAACGGGTGGCGCTGCGCGGCGGGCGCATCGTCAATGTCGATGTGACCCTGATCTGCGAACAGCCCAAGGTGAAGCCCCATCGCCAGGCCATGCGTGAACGGCTGGCGGCCCTGTTGAAGCTGCCGCTGGACGCCGTCAGCGTGAAAGCCACGACCAGCGAAGGCCTGGGTTTCACCGGCCGTGGCGAAGGTCTGGCCGCCCAGGCCGCCGTTTCGATCGAACTGCCCGCCTGAATTCAGGACCGAGGCGGCCGCCGTCGCCAGGCTTCACTTTACGCTCGCCTCTGAATGTCAGGCTGGCATAGTCGCCTGATGCGAAGCCTGCTCTTCAACATCGCCTATTGGGCGCTTTCCATCACCTACGGCCTGGCCGCCGCCTTTGCGGCCCTGGCGCCCGGCCGCAAGGCCACAAGCTGGATCATCCGACGCTATGTCCGGCGCATGGTGCAGGCCATGAGTCTGTTCGCGGGCATCCGCATCGAGACGCGCGGCAAGGAACGCCTGCCGCAGGGCGCCTTCATCATCGCCTCAAAGCACCAGAGCTGGGGCGACGGCTTCGCCACCTATGACCAGTTCGACGACGTGGCCTTCGTCACCGGCGACCATCTGGAGAAATTCCCCCTGTTGGGAACGGTGCTCAAGAAGCTGGGCGCCATCGTCGTCAACAACTGCGGCGGCCACGCCGCCCGCGCCGCCCTGAAGGAACGCGCCGCCGACGCCCATCGCGAAGGCCGCAAGATCCTGATCTATCCCGAAGGCCATCTGGCCAAGGTCGGAGAGAAGTTCCGTTATCGCTCGGGCGTCTGGCATATGTATCGCGACTTCGACATGCCGGTCGTGCCGCTGGCGACCAATCTGGGCTTGTTCTGGCCATTGGAAGAGTTCCACAAGAACCCCGGCACGGCGACGCTGGAATTCCTCGAGCCCATTCCGACCGGGCTGCCCAAAGCCGAGTTTCTGGAACGCCTGGAAGCCGCCGTGGAGGGCAGGACAGCCGAACTGATCGCCGAGGCGACCGGACAGCCGGTCACGCCCGCCGTCCTCGTCGCCTCCGACGATGAAAGCGCCAAGGCCGCCGCAGCGGCCAAGGCGGTCAGCGCCGCAGCCTAGGCCGCCGGGATCACCGCGCCTTCGTATTTTGAGGCGATGAAATCCTTGATCGCCTGGCCGCGCAGGGCCTTGGCCAGGGCCTGGACTCGCGGGTCGTCCTGATTGTCCGGTCGCGCGACCAGATAGTTGACATAGGGGCTGTCGGCGCCTTCAAGCTGAAGGGCGTCTGTCTTGGGTTTCAGCCCGGCGTCGAGAGCATAGTTGGTGTTGATCACCGCCCCATCGACCTGAGGCAGGATGCGCGGGATGGTCGCGGCCTCGACCTCCTGGAACTTCAGTCCTTTGGGGTTGGCGGCGATGTCACGGACGGTCTGCAGCGGATTCTGCGGATCCTTCAGGGTGATCAGGCCCGCCGCCTGAAGCAGCAGCAGGGCGCGGCCGGTGTTGGAGGCGTCGTTGGGCAACACCACCTGGGCGCCGTTCGGCAACTCGGCCAAGGTCTTGTGCTTGCGCGAATAGAGGCCGAGCGGCTCGACGTGGATGCCGGCGACCGTGATCAGGTTCGTGCCGCGCGCCGTGTTGAACTCGTCGAGATAGGGCTTGGTCTGGAAGTAGTTCACATCCAACCGCTTTTCAGCCAGTTGCACGTTAGGTTGAACGTAGTCGTTGAAGACCTTGATCTCGATCGGCACGCCTTCGGCGGCCAGAATCGGCTTCACCTGCTCCAGGATTTCGGCGTGCGGCACGGCGGTGGCGCCGACCAGCAGAGGCGCGCCCTCGCCGCCCGCCTTCTTGCCCGCGCCCTGACCGCAGGCGGCGAGCGTCAAAACAGCGGCGGCGGACAGCAGCAGCGAACGGCGGATCATGGGGCGGGCTTTCGTAAAATCAGCGGTGCGAGACCTTAGCGACCAGACGGTCGCCGATCATCTGCAGAATTTGTACGAGGATCAGCAGCAGAACTACGGTCACGGCCATGACGTCGGTCTGGAACCGCTGATAGCCGAAGCGGATGGCCAGATCGCCCAGACCGCCCGCCCCCACCACGCCCGCCATGGCGGTGTAGCTGACCAAGGCGATGGCGGTGACGGTCGCGCCGGCGATGATGCCCGGCATGGCCTCGGGCAGCAGGGTCCGCGTCACGATCTGGAAGGTCGAGCCGCCCATGGCCTGGGTCGCCTCAACCACGCCCTTGTCGACTTCACGCAAGGCCGTCTCGACCAGACGCGCATAGAAGGGCGCGGCCCCGACCACCAGCGGCGGAATGGCCCCCGCCACGCCCAGCGAGGTGCCGACCAGCAGCACCGTCACCGGCAGCATGACGATCAGCAGGATGATGAAGGGCACCGAGCGCAGCACATTGACCACAAAGGACAAGACGGCGTTCAGCACCGGGTTGGCCGCAAGCCGCCCCTTGCCCGACAGATACAGAAGCACGCCCAGCGGCACGCCCAGGATCACGGTCAGCACCATCGATCCGCCCAGCATCAGCAGGGTGTCTATCGTCGCCTTGCCGATATCGGCCCAGTCCACATTGGCGAACATCAGACGGCCTCCACCACGACGCCGCGCGCGACCAGTTGCGCCAGAGCCGTCTCGGCGTCGCCGCCGGTGAAGGCCACCGTCATCTGACCATAGGGCTCGCCCCGGATGCGGCTGATGCGGCCCGATAGGATCGAATAATCCACGCCGACAGTGCGCGCCACACGGCTCAACTCCGGCTCATAGGTCGATGGCCCGCGGAAGGTCAGTCGGGCCATGCGAGCCCCGGCGGGCGCGACAGAGGCGTCGACCGCCTCCTCGCCCTCGGCCAGCATGGCGCGAGTCACGGCGTGCTGCGGATGCAGGAAGACGTCGGCCGTCGCGCCCTGTTCCACGATCCTGCCGTCCTTCAGCACCGCCACCCGGTCGCAGACGCGGCGCACCACCTCCATCTGGTGGGTGATCAGGACGATGGTCAGGCCCAGGTCGCGGTTCAACCCGTCCAGCAGGGTTAGGATGTCCTCGGTCGTCTCAGGGTCGAGGGCGCTGGTCGCCTCGTCGCACAGCAGGACGCTGGGGCCGCAGGCCAAGGCGCGGGCGATGCCGACGCGCTGCTTCTGGCCGCCCGACAGTTGGGACGGATGCTTCTTCGCGTGATCGGCCAGCCCCAGTTGGGCCAGCAGTTCGGCCGTGCGCGCCTTCACCTCAGCCTCTAGCCGTCCTTCCAGCCGCAAGGGGAAGGCGACGTTGTCTTCAATCGTCTTGGCGTTCAGCAGGTTGAAATGCTGGAAGATCATGCCGATGCCGCGCCGCGCAGCGCGCAGTTCGGCGGGGTTCAGGGCGGTGATCTCCTGCCCATCGACGAAGACCTTGCCCGCGTCAGGCGTCTCCAGTCGGTTGATGGCGCGGATCAGGGTGGACTTGCCCGCCCCCGAACGGCCCACCACGCCAAACACCTCGCCGCGCGCGACGTGCAGGTCGACGGCGTCCAGCGCCGTGCGGTCGCCCGCCGCGCTGCGATAGCGCCGGGTCACCCCCTCCAGTCGGATCATGTCAGTCGGCGTCCAGAGCAGCGGCGGGAATAATGGTGACGCTCTCGCCGCAACCGCAGGCGTCCGTCTCGTTCGGATTGCGGAAGACGAACTTGGAGGCCAGCTTCGTCACCTCATAGTCGATCTCGGTTCCGATCAGGAACAGGACCGCCTTGGGCTCGATCAGAATGGTGACGCCCTTGTCCTCGACCACCTCGTCCAGCGGCAGGGCTTCTTCGGCATAGGCGAAGGTGTACTCCTGCCCCGCGCAGCCGCTGTTTTTCACGCCGACGCGTAGCCCGACGTAATCCTTTTCAGCGTTGTCCATGATTTCGCGCACGCGCGCGGCGGCGGCGTCCGTCAGGGTCACCGCCTTGGGCCGGGGGCGTCGGGGTCGGGTCGTGGTCTGAAGCTCGGTCATCATGGCCTCGTCAGAACATGTTCAGGGCCAACTTGGCCTCGTCGCTCATCTTGGAGGCGTCCCACGGCGGATCGAACACCAGATTGGCCCTGGCGCTGCGAACGCCCTCGACCTTGGACACCGCCGTCTCGACCCAGCCGGGCATTTCGCCGGCGACCGGGCAGCCCGGCGCCGTCAGCGTCATCTCGACCAGCACGTCGCGATCGTCGGACACGTCGACCTTGTAGATCAGGCCGAGCTCATAGATGTCGACCGGGATTTCCGGGTCGTACACCGTCTTCAGCGCCTCGATCAGGTCGTCCGTCAGCTTGTCCAGCTCGGCCTGAGACAGGGCGCTCTTCTGCGGCTCATCCCAGCTGGCGGCGAAGGCGTCGCTGTCGCTGATCGCGTTGTCGGTCTTGGCGTCCATACTCGTCACACGAAGAAGTTGCGCGCCTTGATCAGCGCGTCCACGAAGGCGTCTGCATCCTCCATGGTGTTATATAGGGCGAAGGAGGCGCGCGTGCTCGAGGGCACGCCCAGTCTTTTCGCCAGCGGTTCGGCGCAGTGCAGACCGGCCCGGACGGCGACGCCGTATCGGTCCATGATCTGGGCGACGTCATGAGCGTGCGCGCCCTCGACGGAGAAGGTCAGGATGGCGCCCTTCCCTTCTGCTTCGCCCAGAATCCGCAGCCAGTCGTACTCGCGCAGACGCTCGACGGCATGATGATATAGAGCCTTCTCATGCGCCTGGATCGTCGCCGGCTCATACTGCGCCAGCCACTCGATCGCCGCGCCAAGGCCGATCGCTTCCAGAATCGGCGGGGTGCCGGCCTCGAACCGGTGCGGCGGACGCGCATAGGTCACGCGCTCCTTCTCCACGGTCTCGATCATCTCGCCGCCGCCCTGATAGGGCGGCAGGGCCTCCAACGCCTCCGCCGTGCCGTACAGGACGCCGATGCCCGTGGGTGCGAACAGCTTGTGCCCCGTCAGAACATAGTAGTCGCAGCCGATGGCCTGCACGTCCGGCGCCGCGTGAACCGCGCCCTGACAGCCGTCGATCAGCACCTGCGCCCCGGCCGCATGGGCCAGACGGGTGATCTCGGCGACCGGATTGATGGCCCCCAGCACGTTCGACATGTGGGTGACGGCGACCAGCTTCGTCTTCGGCCCCAGCAAGGCGGCGAAGGCTTCCATGTCCAGCGAGCCGTCATCCTTGATCGGCGCCCATTTCAGCACCGCCCCGCGCCGCTCGCGCAGGATGTGCCAGGGCACGATGTTGGAGTGGTGCTCCATCTCGGTGACGATGATTTCGTCGCCCGGCTGGATCGACAGGCCGACGCCGTTGGCGACCAGGTTGATCGCCTCGGTCCCGCCCTTGGTCCAGACGATGGTCTCGGCCGACGGCGCGTTCAGGAAGCGGGCGACGATCTCTCGCGCGCGCTCATAGGCCTCGGTCGCCTCGTTCGACAGGGTGTGCAGGCCCCGGTGGACGTTGGCGTAAGAGCCTTCCATCGACGCGACCAGGGCGTCGATCACCGCGCGCGGCTTCTGGGCCGAGGCGGCGCTGTCCAGATACACCAGCGGCTTGCCGTTCACCTGACGCGACAGGATCGGGAACTGCGCGCGGGCGGCATAGGGGTCGAACCCCGTCACGCCAACCTTGTTCACAGGTGCGTTGGTCACAGGCGAGCCGTCAGCCATTCCCGCACCACCTCTCTGGCGCCTTCATGCTCGATGCGGTCGACGACCTCGATCAGGAAGGCGTGGGTCAACAGGGCGCGGGCTTCATCAGCCGAAATGCCGCGCTGCTGCATGTAGAACAGGGCGCTTTCATCCAGCGTCCCGACGGTCGCGCCGTGGGCGCACTGCACCTCGTCGGCGTAGATGATCAGTTCGGGCTTCACGTCGATCTCGCCGCGATCCGAAGCGATCAGGCCGTGGTGCCCCATGCGGGCGTCGGTCTCGTCCGCGCCCTTCTGGACCAGGATCTTGCCCTGGAAAACGCCGCGCGCCTCGTCGCGGACCACGCCCTTGATCAGTTGGCTGGTCGTGCCGTTCGGCGAGACGTGGTCGATCACCGAAGTCTGGTCCGAATGGCGCGCGCCGCTCAGCAGATAGAGCCCGTCCACGCGCGCGTCGGCGCCCTCGGCCCCGTGACGCAGACGGGTCTCGTGACGCTGCAGTTTGGCGCCGGTAGCGACGATGGTCTGGCGATAACGGCCGCCCGCCTCCAGTCGCACCTCGGCCTCGGCCACGGAAATGGCGTCGGCGGGTTCGTCGGTCAGGACGATGCGGGTCACCTCGGCGTCGGCCGCGACATCGATCTCGACCTTGTTGTGGGCGACATAGGCCGAGCCCTTGCCCTCGTGCGTCTCCAGCAGCAGCAGGCGCGCGCCGGGACGGGCGACGATGCGTGCCGCCGCCGTATGACCGGTGCCCGTTGCATCCGAAATGAAGCGCAGGCGTAGCGTCTGATCGCCCGAGGCGATGTAGTCCTTCACCCCGACCGGTCGGCCGTTGGCGAAGACGACGGCGTCGCCGCCCAGATCATAGAACGGCCCCGGCGCGCCCACGACGGCGGTGCCGGACGGCTCAGGCGCTTCACGAAGAAAACGCTTCAGGTCGCTGTATTTCCACTCCTCGACCCGCCGCGAAGGGAAGGTCGCGGCGTCGGTCAGGTCCAGCCGGGCGAGCGCCTTCATGCCGCCTCCGGCAGGAACTTGTCGTAGCCTTCCGCTTCCAACTCATGCGCCAGCTCAGGTCCGCCCGAGGCGACGATGCGGCCGCCCGCCAGGACGTGGACGCGGTCCGGTTTGATGTAGTCCAGCAGGCGCTGATAGTGGGTGATCACCAGCATTGACCGCTCCGGGCTGCGCATGGCGTTCACGCCGTCGGCGACGATGCGCAGGGCGTCGATGTCGAGGCCGGAGTCCGTCTCGTCCAGAATCAGCAGCGAAGGCTCCAGCAGGGCCATCTGCAGGATCTCCATCCGCTTCTTCTCGCCGCCGGAGAAGCCGACGTTCAGCGGCCGCTTCAGCATGTCGAAGTCCATCTTCAGCGACTGCGACGCCGCCTTGACCAGTTTCAGGAAAGCCGGGGCCGAAACTTCATCCTCGCCGCGCGCGCGCTTCTGGGCGTTCAGCGCCGTGCGAATGAAGGTCATCGCCGGCACGCCGGGGATCTCGATCGGATACTGGAACGACAGGAACAGGCCCGCCGCCGCGCGCTCGGCCGGTTCGATATCCAGCAGGTCAACGCCGTTCCACAAGGCGGAACCGTCTGTCACTTCATAGCCGGGGCGGCCCGACAGGCTGTAGCCCAGCGTCGACTTGCCCGCCCCGTTCGGCCCCATGACCGCATGAACTTCACCCGCAGGCACTTCGAGCGTCAGACCTTTGAGGATCGGCTTATCGGCGACGGAGACGTGGAGGTTATTGATCTTAAGCATTGTTTTTCTTCTTCAACTCACTCAGCCGACCGAGCCTTCAAGGCTGATCGCCACCAGCTTCTGGGCCTCGACGGCGAACTCCATCGGCAACTCCTGCAGGACATCGCGGACGAAGCCGTTGACCAGCAGAGCCACGGCTTCTTCTTCCGACAGGCCGCGCTGCTGGGCGTAGAAGAGCTGAGCTTCGGACAGGCGGGTCGTGGTCGCTTCGTGCTCCAGCTGGGCCGAACCGTTGCGGACCTCGATGTAGGGGATGGTGTGGGCGCCGCATTCCTTGCCGATCAGCAGGCTGTCGCACTGGGTGAAGTTGCGCACGCCGGTCGCCTTGGGATGGATCGACACCAGGCCGCGATAGGTCGAGTCCGACTTACCCGCCGAGACCGTCTTGGCGATGATGCGGCTGCGGCTGTTCTTGCCCAGGTGCAGCATCTTGGTGCCGGTGTCGGCCTGCTGATGGCCGTTGGTGATGGCGATGGAGTAGAATTCGCCCGAGCTTTCCTCACCCTTCAGGATGCAGGACGGGTACTTCCAGGTGACGGCCGAGCCGGTCTCGACCTGGGTCCAGCTGACCTTGGAACGGTCGCCGCGACAGTCGGCGCGCTTGGTCACGAAGTTGTAGATGCCGCCCTTGCCCTCGGCGTCGCCGGGGTACCAGTTCTGAACGGTCGAGTACTTCACCTCGGCGTCGTCCAGGGCGATGATCTCCACGACCGCCGCGTGCAACTGGTTCTCGTCGCGCATGGGCGCGGTGCAGCCCTCCAGATAGGACACGTAGGAACCCTTGTCGGCGATGATCAGGGTCCGCTCGAACTGGCCGGTCTGGCTGGCGTTGATGCGGAAATAGGTCGACAGCTCCATCGGGCAGCGCACGCCCGGCGGAATGTAGACGAAGCTGCCGTCGGAAAAGACCGCGCTGTTCAGGGCCGCGAAATAGTTGTCGCTGACCGGGACGACCGTGCCCAGATACTGACGCACAAGATCAGGATATTCGCGCAAGGCCTCGGAAATAGGCATGAAGATCACGCCCGCCTTGGCCAACTCCTCCTTAAAGGTGGTGACGACGGAGACGCTGTCGAACACGGCGTCAACCGCCACCTTGGGCGCGCCCTGAACGCCGGCCAGGACTTCCTGCTCCTTCAGCGGAATGCCCAGCTTTTCGTAGACGGCCAGCAGTTCGGGATCGACCTCGTCCAGCGACTTCGGCCCTTCCTTCTTCACCGGCGCGGCGTAGTAGTAGAGGTCCTGATAGTCGACGGGATCGTACTTCACCGCCGCCCAGGTCGGCTCTTCCATGGCCAGCCAGCGCTCATAGGCGGCCAGGCGCCACTCCAGCATCCACTCCGGCTCCCCCTTCTTCTCGGAGATGAAGCGGATGATGTCCGGGTTCAGGCCCTTGGGGGCAAACTCCTGTTCGACGTCCGTGGTGAAGCCGTACTTGTACCGCTCCAGTTCCGCGACCGTATCGATTGTTTCCTGAACAATAGCCATAACTTACGCGACTTCCTTTACGCGCTCTTGCAAGCGCGCCTTGTGCTTGTCCCAGGCCGCGACCCAGGCGTCGGCGAACCGGGTCCAGTCGGCCTCGGTCGTGCCCCAGCCCCCGGAGACGCGCACGCCCCCGGTCGCCAGGTGGTGCAGGCCCATGGCGCTGATCGCCTTGGACGGCTTGACCTTGCCCGACGAGCAGGCCGAACCGGCCGAGACCATGACACCGACCAGATCCAGGGTGATCAGTTGTTGCGGGCTGTCCCAGCCCTCGACCGCCATGAACAGGGTGTTGGGCAGCCGCTCGACTGCGCCGCCGATGATGGTCGCACCCGCGGCCTTGACTTTCGCCTCGGCCGCGTCGCGCCAGACGACATGAGCCCCGGCGGCGTCCAGATCACGGGCCGCGCAGTCGGCGGCGACGCCGAACCCGGTGATGCCCGGAACGTTCTCGGTCCCAGCGCGCAGGCCGCGCTCCTGACCGGCGCCGTGCAGAATACGAACGGCGGATACGCCGTCCTTGAGCACCAGGGCGCCCACGCCTTGAGGCCCGCCCAGCTTGTGCGCCGAAAGGGTCAGGCTGTCGGCGCCGAGCGCCCGCATCGTCACCGGAATCTTGCCTACGGACTGGATGGCGTCGACGTGCAGCCAGCCGCCCGCCGCGCGGACGAGCGCCGCCGCCTCAGCGATCGGCTGGATCACGCCGCTTTCGTTATTGGCGTGATGAATGGCGACGACGGCTCGCCCCGGATGCGCCAGCGCCTCAGCCAGCCAGGCCAGATCGACCACGCCATTGGCGTCCACCGGCAGAACTTCGACCTGCGCGCCGCTCGCCGTAGCGGCTTCGGCCACGCACGGATGCTCAGTCGCGCCGACGATCAGCCGCTCGCAACCGGCGGCCAGGGCGCTGTGGATCGCCTGGGCGTTGGACTCGGTTCCGCCCGAGGAGAAGATGATCGCCGTCGGATCGGCGCCCACTAGATCAGCCACCTGAGCACGGGCCGTCTCGACGCGCGCACGCGCACGGCGGCCGGCGGCGTGAACGGCCGAAGGGTTTCCATTGTCAGCCAAGGCCTTGGCCATGACGTCCTGAACTTCAGGACGAACCAGGCCGGAAGCGTTGTAATCCAGATAGACGCTCACGCCGCCGCCTCCATGGACCCGACGTCCTTCTGTCCCATACGGGCGCGGCTGGTCCGCTTTTCGATCACGTCCTCCAGGCTGACCCCGGCCAGATAGCGATGGATCTCAGCACCGAGGTCTTCCCAAAGATCATGAGTGATGCAGCGCGCCCCGCCGTTCATGCAGCCTCGCGGCGTGCCATGGGCGGCGCAGCGGGTAGCGCGGATCGGCTCATCGACGGCCAGGACGATGTCGGCCACGACTGTCTCGTCCGGCCCCTTGGCTAGGCGATAGCCGCCGCCCGGCCCGCGAATGCTCTTGACCAGGCCGCCCTTGCGCAGTCGCGCGAACAGCTGTTCCAGATAGCTGAGCGAAATCTCCTGACGCGCCGCGATTTCAGCCAGGGACACGGCCCGGCCCGAGCCGTTTTTCGCCAGATCGGCCATCGCCATCACGGCGTAACGTCCCTTTGTCGACAGGCGCATCCCTATAACCTCAAAATTCTAACGCTTTTCGGAGCGGTCATGCTAAGACCCCCGGCCTCGCTGGCGAGTGCGTCGCGCACCGGGGACTTAGAAAGTCCTACCTCCCTGGTCAAGTATTATCCGTCCGGCGAAACCTCTGTTGATTGTAGGGATCGCGATCCATGCCTGAAGTCATCCTGCCCGGCGCCGCTGGCCGCATCGAAGGCCGTTACTCGCCCGGCAAGCGCCCCGACGCGCCGATCGCCCTGATCCTGCACCCGCACCCGAAGGCGGGCGGGCACATGAACAATCCGGTCGCTCTGACGATGCACCAGTTGTTCGTTCAGCGCGGCTTCGCCACCCTGCGCTACAATTCGCGGGGCGTCGGCAAGTCGCAGGGCGAGTTCGACAGCGGCATCGGCGAACTGGCCGACGCGGCCACGGCGCTGGACTGGCTGCAGGCCAACAACCCGGCCGCCACTCAGACCTGGGTCGCGGGCTATCAGTTCGGCGCCTATATCGGCATGCAACTGCTGATGCGCCGCCCCGAGACCGACGGCTTCATCTCGGTGTCGCCGCCGTCCAACATCTACGATTTCAGCTTCCTGGCCCCCTGCCCGGCCTCGGGCCTGTTCCTGCACGGCACCGCCGACACCGTGGTGCCCCCGGCCGAGGTGGAGCGCGTGGTCAACAAGCTGCGCACCCAAAAGGGCATCGTCATCGACTACGAGCTGGAAGAAGGCGCGACCCACTTCTGGCAGGACCACATCGGCGCCGTCGAGCGCCGCGTCGGGGCCTACCTGGACAAGCGTCTGGCCGAAAAGCCGGCCTGACATCCTGACGATCAGCGCGGAGGTCCAACCTCCGCGCGGGTCCGCCACAGGGACCAGGCTACCCCCGTCGCCAGGATCGCCGCCGTCACCGATAGTGAGACAGCGGGCGGCGTCTTCTCGATCCCCAGCAGGGGCGCCGCGAACGCCTTGGCGCCGATGAAGACCAGCAGGACAGCCAACGCCTGCTTCAAGTAGGCGAAGCGGTGGATCACCGCCGCCAGGGCGAAATAGAGCGCCCTCAGCCCCAATATGGCGAAGATGTTGGACGTGTAGACGACATAGGCGTCCGTCGTGATGGCGAAGACCGCCGGCACGGAGTCCACCGCGAAGATCACGTCGGCGATCTCGATCGTCACCAGGGCCAGCAACAGCGGCGTGGCGTGCAGCTTCATCTCGCCCGAACGGGTTGGCGCCTGGACGAAGAAGGCATGACCGCGCAGGTCGTTCGTCACCCGCATCCGCCGCCGGAACCATTTCAGCAGCGCATTATCGGCGATGTCCGTTTCCTCGCTGCGGGCAAAGAACATCCGTACGCCGGTGAGGATCAGGAAGCCTGCGAAAAGGTACAGCACCCAGTGATAGCGGGCGACCAGCGCCGCACCGCCGCCGATCATGATCGCCCTCAGGACGATGACGCCGAGCACGCCCCAGAACAGCACGCGATGCTGATAAAGCCGGGGCACGGAAAAGGCGCTGAAGATCAAGGCGATGACGAAGACATTGTCCATCGCCAGGCTTTTCTCGACGGCATAGGCGGTCAGGTAGTCGATCGCACTGTCAGCCCCCAGCCACGACCACAGCCACGCCCCGAAGGCCAGGGCCACGGCGATATAGAAGGCGGAGAGCCCCAGACTTTCCCGCACGCCGATTTCATGATCGCGCCGATTGAACAGCCCCAGATCGAGCGCCAGCAGGGCGAGAACGACCGCCATAAAGCCCGCCCACATCCAGACTGGCTTGCCCAACCACTCCAACAGCAACAGGTCCATCGACGCCTTCGCGAGCCGTTTCAAACGACGCGGCCGACATCGCGATGAAGGGTCGCCAGAGGGGCCCGGTCCGCCCTACCCCAACGCCTGAGGCCTGCGGGCGTTGCTCAATGATCACCTTCAGCGGCGGCCAGGGCTGCCGGGCGATGGGCGCGGACGCACCAGACGACGCTGACGATCATCAGGATCATGGCGACGACCTCGATCACAGTCGGCCCGCGCTGTTCCCAGATGAAACCGTAGATGAAGGCGAACAGGGTCTCGGACACGATCATCTGGCCCAGCATGGTGAGCGGCAGCAGGCGACTGGCTTGGTTCCAGAAGGCGTTGCCGATGACCGAGGCGAAGACGGCCACGCCCGCACTGACCCCGATCAGGCGCATCCAGGCGTCATCCGTCATGCCTCCCAGCATGAACAACGACGGAATGACCAGCGCCAGCGCCAGGGCGCCGGTAACCACGCCGGTCAGCAGCGACCACTCATGCGGGGTGATGTCGGGCAACCGCCCCATCCAGCGGCTGTTACCGACGGCGAAGGCGGTCCAGGACAGCAGGGCCGCAACCGCGCAGACCAGACCGATCAGGGTGGCGCTGCCGCTCTGCGCCGCTGCGCCGCCGCCCTGGCTGAGCGACTCCCACCCGATCAGGCCGACGGCCAGCGCCGCCACGGCGATGGGCGGAGCGACACGGGACAGCGGCGGCGACTCCTTGTCCCTCAGGCCCCATAGAGCCACCACCACGGGCACCATGCCGACGATCAGGGCCGAGGCCGCGACGCCCGCGTAATGCACGCCGACCACCAGGAAGGCGAAGTAGACGAGATTCCCGGCGAGGCTCAGCCAGACCAGAGCGCCCCACGCCTTGCGCGTCAGGGCCGCCGTCACCCGACGCCAGCGCGGCGCGATCAACAGAGCCGCGATCAGGCCATAGGCGAGGTAACGCCCCGCCGTCAGCAGCAGGGGCGAGGCCTCAGGCACGACCTTGGGCGCCAGGAAGACCAGCCCCCACAGAGCGCCCGCCGCCAGACCGCTGGCGACGCCCCAGAAACGAGACGAGGCCGCCACTATTCCGCTCCCGGCTCGACGATCCGGCCGCCAGTCATCGGCGCCGGAACGCCTGTCGTGCCGGGGAAGCTGATCGGCAGGCCCAGACGGCAGCGCGCCGCCAGAAAGGCGAAGGCCTCGGCCTCAATGGAGTCGCCGCGCCAGCCCTTGTTCTCGGCCGTCGAGACGGGGGCGCCCACGCGATCACGAATGGCGGCCAGCAACACCGGATTATGGCGACCGCCGCCGCAGACGACGATCTCCTTCGGCTGCTCCGAACAACGGGCGACGCCCAACGCCACGGCCTGCGCCGCGAAGGCTGTCAGGGTCGCGGCAGCGTCCTCAAGCGACAAGCTTGCAACCGGATCCAGCGAGAAGTCGAAACGATCCAGCGACTTCGGCCCGGTCGCCGCGAAATAGGGATGGGCCAGATAGGCGTCCAGCACGGCCTGATCGACCGTCCCGGCCGCCGCCAGACGGCCACCCTCGTCCATCCGCTTCTTCATGCGGGACTGGACCAGCAGATCGACCATGCCGTTGGCCGGACCGGTATCGAAGGCCTCCAAATGGCCGTCGGCGCGGATCAGGGTGATGTTGCCGACCCCGCCCAGATTCAGCACCGCGACCGGGCCCGACATTCCCGCCTTGCGGACCAGGGCCGCGTGATAGACGGGCGCCAGCGGCGCGCCCTGCCCGCCCGCCGCCACGTCGGCGCTGCGGAAGTCAAAGGCCGTCGGCACGCCCAGCCCCTCGGCCACGCTGATCGCGTCGATCAACTGGACCGTGCGGCCGGGCCGCTCGGGCGTCGGCGCCTCATGCAGCACGGTCTGGCCGTGGACGCCGACCAGATCCAGCGCGCCGGACTTTACCCCGTTCACCGCCATGAAGCCGAGCGCGGCGGCCAGATGCGCGTCGGCCACCGCCATGCGCGAGTCCTCAAAGCTGTCCGGTTCCTCTTCGTCGCGTTCCCAGTCGAAGGCGTCCTCGATCGCGTCCTCGATGATGGCGCGGGTTTCGCCGTCCAGCTTCATCTCTCCGGCGGGGCCGAAGGACAGGATGTCGTGGCCGTCCGTCTCGATCACCGCCATGTCCACGGCGTCGAGCGAGGTGCCGGTCATGAAGCCGAGCACGCGCAGGGTGTTTTTCGGGGAGGTCGTCATGGCGGCTTGACTGCCACGTCAGGGGCGACGTAGCTAGCGCCCATGATCGCGCAACCGGCCCTTTTCGCCGCCTATTACTACGGCCTCTACTAGAGAGCGGCCGCGATCCTTGCCGCCCTTCCCTCGGCGGCAATATTCCTCGGAAGACGGCCGCCGGTTCTGATGCTACGGACCCGACCATGACCGAGCCCACGACCCAAACCGTTTCCGAAACCGCCTTCAAGTCGGACTTCCTGCGCCTGATGAAGGCGCGCGGCTATATCCACCAGATCACCCACCCGGTGGAACTGGACGAGGCGGCGGCGGCCGGCGTGGTCACGGGCTATATCGGTTTCGACGCGACGGCGCCGTCGCTGCACGTCGGCCACCTGATCCAGATCATGCTCCTGCGTCGTCTTCAGCAGGCCGGACACAAGCCGATCGTCCTGATGGGCGGCGGCACGACCAAGGTCGGCGACCCTTCGTTCAAGGACACCCAGCGCCCCCTGCTGACCGAGGAAAAAATCGCCGAGAACATCGCCGGCATCAAAGGCGTGTTCGAAAAGTTCCTGACCTTCGGCGACGGCCCGACCGACGCCGTCATGCTCGACAACGACGAGTGGCTTTCGCAGCTGGGCTACCTGCAGTTCCTGCGCGACTACGGCACGCATTTCACCATCAACCGGATGCTGAGCTTCGACTCGGTCAAGCTGCGCCTGGATCGCGAGCAGCCGCTGACCTTCCTCGAGTTCAACTACATGCTGATGCAGGCGACCGACTTCCTGGAGCTGAACCGCCGCTACGGCTGTTCGCTGCAGATGGGCGGGTCGGACCAGTGGGGCAACATCATCAACGGCGTCGAACTGACCCGCAAGGTGGATCACAAGGCCGCCTTCGGCCTGACCACGCCGCTGCTGTCCACCGCTTCTGGCCAGAAGATGGGCAAGACGGTCGGCGGCGCCGTATGGCTGAACGCCGACGCCCTGTCGCCTTTCGACTACTGGCAATACTGGCGCAACACTGAGGACGGCGACGTGGGCCGCTTCATGCGCCTGTTCACCGACCTGCCGCTGGATCAGATCGAACGCTATGAGGCGCTCCAAGGCGCCGAGATCAATGACGCCAAGAAGGCGCTGGCCGACGCCACCACCTCCATGCTGCACGGCGTCGAGGCCGCACAGGCCGCCCGCGCCGCCGCCGAGGCCGCCTTCGAAAAGGGCCAGCTGTCCGCCGACCTGCCGACCGTCGAACTGCCGCGCGACGAGGTCATCGGCGCCATGATCGCCGCCGTCACGACCAAGGCTGGCCTCAGCGGCTCCAACGGCGAAGCGCGTCGTCTGGCCCAGGGCGGCGGCCTTCGCCTGAACGACGAGGTGGTTAACGACGGCGCCCGCCTGATCGAAGAGGCCGACCTCAACGCCGACGGCGTGCTCAAGCTCGGCGCCGGCAAGAAGAAGATCGTGCTGGTGCGGCCCGTTTAACCCGCTCATCCCGGCGGACGCCGGGACCCAGTGCTTTGGCTTCAAGCGCGGCGAGAACGTCTTGCGGCTTTCAATCGGCGCGGCCGGGGCTCTTACTGGGTCCCGGCGTCCGCCGGGATGAACGGAGAGATTGATGGTCGACATCACCGAAAACACCCCCGCCCCCGCCTTCGACCTGGCGACCGATGGTGACGGCCGCCTGTCCCTGGCCGACCTGAAGGGCAAGAACGTCGTCCTCTACTTCTATCCCAAGGCCGACACGCCCGGCTGCACGACCGAGGGACAGGACTTCTCAGTCCTGATCGACCGGTTCACGGCAGCTAACGCCGTGGTGATCGGCGTGTCGCGCGACACGGTGAAGAAGCTGGACCGCTTCAAGGCCAAGCATGACCTCAAGGTCGTGCTCGGCTCGGACGAAGACGGCGCGGTCACCGAGGCCTGGGGCGTGTGGGTGCTGAAGAAGCTCTATGGCCGCGAATATATGGGCATTGAGCGCGCCACCTTCCTGATCGACGGTCAGGGCGTGGTTCATCGCGCCTGGCGAAACGTCAAGGTGAAGGGGCACGCCGAAGAGGTGCTGGCCGCCGTCGAAACGCTCTGATCGGCGAGCGGGGTTCGGAAGGCCCCGCTTGACCTCTCCGTCTCAGCCCCCCCTAAGTATTGTCAGGGATTGTATCCTCAGGGGCTGACATTGACCAAACGCCGGTCGTCCCGGCGTGACGCGGAGAGTAAAGATGTTCAACAAGAACAAACCCCTCGACAGCAACCCTTTGAGCGGGTTGGGCATTCCGAAGCCGCCCGAGCCCACCGCTCCAACCCCGGCGCCCGCCGCCGCCGCCGCCACGCCTGCTCGAGCACCTGAACCGGCGCGGCCGGCCGCCGCCCGCTCATCCAGCCTTTCGACTCTGTCGGCGGGCGTGAAGTATGAGGGCAATATCTCCGGCGCGGGCGAACTTCAGGTCGACGGCTCTCTGAAGGGCGACATCCGCGTGGTGCGCGTGGTGATCGGTGAAGGCGGCGCGGTCGAGGGCACGGTCCACGCCGACATCCTGGAGGTGCGCGGTCGGGTCTCGGGCGCCATCGTCGCCAAGCAGGTCAAGCTGTTCGCCACCTCTCGCGTCGAGGGCGACATCACCCAGGAGCAGCTGTCGATCGAACAGGGAGCCTGGTTCCAGGGCCGCTGCACCCAGGCCAAGCGGGACACGCCGGGCGCCAACATGCTGGAAGCCCCCGCCCCCGCCGAAAAGCCTGCGCCCGCCAAGACGGACGCCAAGGTCGAGGCCAAGCCCGCCGCCTGATCGGTGCGGACACTGATAACGAGAAAGGGCGGCCCGCAAAGGCCGCCCTTTTTTGGTATCGATCGAGCGAAGTCGATCAGCCCTCGCGGGTCTCGCCCACGCGGGCCGCCAGGGCGGCGCCCATGAACGGATCCAGATCGCCGTCCAGAACCCCCTGGGTGTCGGAGGTTTCGACCTCTGTCCGAAGGTCCTTCACCATCTGATACGGTTGCAGGACGTAGGATCGGATCTGGTGACCCCAGCCGATGTCGGTCTTGGCGTCGGCCAGGGCCTGAGCTGCGGCTTCACGCTTCTGAAGCTCCAGCTCATACAGACGCGCACGCAGCATCTTCCACGCCTGATCGCGGTTTTGGTGCTGCGAGCGGCCCGCCTGACAAGCCACCACGGTATTGGTCGGAATGTGGGTCAGGCGCACGGCCGAGTCCGTCTTGTTGACGTGCTGGCCGCCCGCGCCTGACGCGCGATAGGTGTCCGTGCGGACGTCCGACGGGTTGATGTCGATCTCGATGCTGTCGTCGACGACCGGCGACACCCCGACCGAAGCGAAGGAGGTGTGCCGCTTGGCCGCTGCGTCATAGGGGCTGATGCGGACCAGACGGTGAACGCCCGATTCCGACTTCAGCCAGCCATAGGCGTTGGGGCCGGAGACCAGCAGGGTCGCCGACTTGATGCCCGCCTGTTCGCCGGATTCCTCTTCCTGAAGCTCGACCTCATAGCCGTGCGAGCGCGCCCAGCGGCTGTACATGCGCAGCAGCATTCCGGCCCAGTCGTTCGACTCCGTGCCGCCGGCGCCCGAGTTGACCTCCAGATAGGCGTCGTTGCCGTCGGCCTCGCCGGACAGCAGGGCTTCCAGCTCGGCGCGCGCGGCGCGGTCCTTGATCGCCTTCAGCTGTTCACGGGCTTCGTTGAAAGTGGTTTCGTCGCCCTCTTCGTCCGCCATGTCGGCCAGCATGATCCCGTCTTCGAGACCCTGCTCCATGTCCTTGACGGCGCTGACCTGGGCTTCAAGGCGCGAGCGTTCACGGCTGACGGCCTGGGCCTGTTCGGGATTGTCCCACAGCGTCGGATCCTCGACCCGCGCGTTCAGCTCATCGAGCTTTCTTAGAGCGACATCCCAGTCAAAGTCGCCTCCTGAGCAGAGCGACGCTCTGCTCGATGTCGGCCTTCATGGCCTCGACATCCGGTCTCATCGCAATCTCCAGCGATACGGGGGTGAAAGGGCGCGCCAGGGCATCCGGCGCGCCGAAGAGGGGTGTAACTAGAGCGTCAGTAGAGGTCGCTCAAGTCCTCGGCCGGCTGCTTTTTGGGCGGCGGCGGAGCCACGGGCGGCGGCGCGACCGGCGCCGGAGCCTGGGACCTGGCTTCCTGCTCACGACGGATGACGTCGTAATAGTTCTGCGGCCCCTCCGGCTGGACCGGGCGCGGCGCTTCTTCGCGCAACTGGCGTTCGGTGCCCGGACGGAAGGCTTCCTCAATGCCGTTCACGGTGCGGAAGATGGCGTTCTTCGGCTTCACGAACGGCCGCGCCGGGCGCTCCTTCAAGGCGTCTTCCATGAAGTCGATGAAGATCGGCACGGCGGTCGAAGCCCCCGCCTCGCCGCCGCCCAGCGAGCGGTTGTCGTCAAATCCGACAAAGACGCCCACGACGACGTCCGCCGAAAAGCCGACGAACCAGGCCGAACGGTACTCATTGGTGGTGCCGGTCTTGCCGCCGACCCAGGGGCCGAGGCTGCGCGCCCGGGCGCCGGTGCCGCGCTGAATCACGCCCTCCAGCATCGAGGTGATCTGATAGGCGGTGATCGGGTCGATCACCTGGGTTCCACGATCCTGCAGGCGCGGCGACTCCTGGCCGCTGAAGCCACGGCCGCAGTCGCGGCATTGGCGTCGATCGGCGCGATGGATGGTCTGGCCGTTCCGATCCTGAGCCAGTTCGATCAGATAGGGATCGATCCGCCGGCCGCCGTTGACGAAGGCGGCATAGGCCGCAGTGATGCGATAGGGCGTGGTCTCGCCCGCGCCCAGCGACATGGCGAGGTTCGGCGACATATCATCGACCACGCCCATCTTCTTGGACAGGTCGACGACGTTCTTCATGCCGACCGCCTGGGCCAGGCGCACGGTCATGACGTTACGCGACAGCTCCAACCCGCGCCGCAAAGTCTGCGGGCCGTAGAACTGGCGGCTGTAGTTCTGGGGCGTCCAGGCGCGGCCGCCGGGGCCGCCGGGGAAGCTGATGGGCGCATCCAGCACGATGGAGGCCGGAGTGAAGTCGCCTTCCAGCGCCGCCGCATAGACGAAGGGCTTATAGGCCGAACCCGGCTGACGACGCGCCTGCGTCGCACGGTTGAAGCTGGACAGGGCGTAGGAATAGCCGCCGACCATCGCCAGGACGCGACCCGACTGCGGCTCGATGGCGACCAGGGAGCCGTTGACCGCGGGGACCTGTTTCAGGGCGAACTGTCCGCCCTGGCGCTCCACGAAGATCAGATCGCCGCGTTTCAGGGGACGGCGTCCAGCGTTGGACCAGGCCACGTCGGCGGCGCGCAGCGCGCCCGTCTGATCGTCCCTGGCCGTGCGGACCCGAACCGTGCTTCCGCTGACGTTCTCGACGGCGGCGGCCTGCCACGAACGGCGCTCGGGCGGGGTCGTGCGCTTCTGGGCTTCGGCCTGCCAACCATCGGCGAAATCGGTCGTGCCCCAAGCGCCGCGCCAGCCGTGGCGACGGTCGTAGTCTTCAAGGCCGCGCATCAGCGCGTCGCGCGCCGCCGACTGCAGCTGCGGGTCCAGGGTGGTGCGCAGATAGTAGCCGCCGCGATTGACCTCTTCCTGACCGAACAGGGCGATGGCCCGACGACGCGCCTCTTCCACGAAGAAGTCAGCGTCGGCGTACTCGGCTCGACGCGGCGCCGAACGGGTGTTCAAGGGACGCGCCAGCGCGGTCTGCAACTGCACGTCCGTCAGCCACTTGTTGTCGGCCATTTCGCCCAGCACCCAGTTCCGCCGTCCCAGCGCGGCCTCGGGGTAGCGTTTGGGGTGATAGTTGGTCGGCCCCTTGGGCAGGGCCGCCAGGAAGGCCGCCTCGTCCGGCGTCAGCTGATCCAGCGACTTGCCGAAATAGTTGTAAGCCGCCGAGGCGACGCCATAGGAACGATAGCCCAGGTAGATCTCGTTCAGGTACAGCTCGAGAATCTGCTCCTTGCTCAGCGTCGCTTCCAGACGGCTGGAGAGGACGGCTTCCTTGAGCTTGCGGTTCAGACTGGTCTCGCTGGTCAGCAGGACGTTCTTGGCCACCTGCTGGGTGATGGTCGAGCCGCCTTCCAGGCGACGACCGGACAGCACGTTGAAGACGTTCTTGAACATGGCCCGGCCGATGCCGGACACATCGATGCCGCCGTGGCTGAAGAAGTTCTGGTCCTCGGCCGCCAGGAAGGCGTGAACGACCGTCTGCGGCACCTGGTCATAGGTGACGTAAATCCGGCGCTGATCCGAGAACTCGCCGATCAGGGTCCCGTCGCCGGCGTAGACGCGCGTCGCCGTCGCCGGGCGATAGTCCGCCAGTTCGGACGCGTCGGGCATGTCGTGCAGGACCCAGGCGGCGTAGATCGCCACCACCACCCCGGCCACGGCGATGGCGCCCAGCAGGGCCACGCCCGCCATGACGAACCAGCGTTCGGCTATCTTCACCGTGAACTCCGCAAGACGCACCCCATCATCGCTCGTTTATCGCGCGTCGCGCGGCGCGCAAAGCGGAACCGCACTTATCCCTTGTCGCGCAGCAGGCGCGCCTTGTCTCGCTGCCAGTCCCGTTCGGCCGAAACCTCGCGTTTGTCGTGCAGCTTCTTGCCCTTGGCCAGGGCGATTTCCAGCTTCGCCTTGCCCGCTTCGTTCAGATACAGGCGCACCGGAACGATGGTGCGGCCGTCCCGCTGGACGGCGCCGATCAGTTTGTCGATCTGCTTGCGGTGCAGCAGCAGCTTCCGGTGGCGGCGCGGCTCATGGTTGAAGCGGTTCGCCATCTTGTAGGGCGGGATATCGGCGTTGATCAGCACCATCTCACGCCCCTCCGGCGAGACATAGCTTTCGGCGATGTTCGCCCGCCCGTCGCGCAGGGCCTTGATCTCGGTGCCCAACAACTGGATTCCGGCCTCGATGTAGTCCTCGAGGAAGTAGTCGAAGCGTGCGCGCCGATTTTCGGCGATCGTCTTTTGCTTGGGCGCGTCAGCGGCCATCAGGCGACCCCGGCCTCGGTCAGCGCCTTGTCGATGGCTGGCTTCACGGCGTCGGCCGTCAGCGACAGCGGCAGCCGGACCTCTTCCTCGCATAGCCCCAGCCTGGCGAGGGCGTATTTGGCCGGCGACGGGGAGTTGTCGAGGAACAGCGCCTTATGCAGGCCGATCAGGCGCTCCTGCCAGGATCGGGCGACGGCGAAGTCGCCGGCCTGAATCGCATCATACAGGGCGACCATGGCCTCCGGCGCGACATTCGAGGTCACCGAGATCACCCCGACGCCTCCGTGGGCGGCATAGCCCAGATAGCTGGAGTCATCCCCCGAGATCAGGTCGAAGGCGCCGTGGATATTCGCTCGCATCCAACTGGCCCGCGCCACATCCGCGCTCGCATCCTTGATGCCGACGATGTTCGGATGCGCCGCCAGGGCCGCAACGGTTTCGTTCGACAGGTCCACGCCGGTACGACCGGGCACGTTGTAGAGCAGAATCGGCAGTTGCACCGCATCGGCCACGGCCTCGAAATGGGCCTGCATCCCGGCCTGCGAGGGGCGGTTGTAATAGGGCGTGACCACCAGGGCGCCGTCGGCGCCGACCGTCTTGGCGAAACGGGTCAGTTCGATCGCCTTGTCCGTCGCTGAAGAACCGGCGCCGGCGATGACGCGGATGCGCCCGGCGGCGATCTCCGCGCACTGTTCAACCACGCGCTTGTGCTCGTCCAGGTGCAAGGTCGCGCTTTCGCCCGTGGTGCCCATCGGCACGACGCCGTGAACCCCGGCGGCGATCTGGCGTTCCAACAGACGCCTGAAAGCGGCCTCGTCCACGTTTCCGTCACGAAGAGGTGTGATCAGGGCGGTGATCACGCCCTTGAACAAGGGGGCGGTCATGGGAACAACATACCTGCGCGGAGAATGGGCGGCGGTCCGCCCGTCACTAATCGGCAAAGGGTAGGTTGCCCGCCGCTTGGCCGCAACCAAAGATGAATGAGGATCAGATATCTGATGATCGCGACGACCGTGGCCGCCGCCCTGGCGATACTGACTCCACCGGCTCAGGATGTGCTGAACAGCGCGCCGGTCCCCTACTCCGCCAGTCAGGGCGGAATCATCAACAGCCAGGACGCCGCCCTGGTGCAGCAGGGCCTGACGGCTGCGCGGGCGCGCGACGTCGTCGGAACCCAGTCCATCATGGCCCGCATTTCCGATCCGACCGCACGCAAGCTGGTCGAATGGGCCCTGGTGGACACCTCGGACAAGCAGATGTCCTACAGCGACCTGGCGCTGGCTCAGACCGATCTGGCGAGCTGGCCCCGCGGCGATTCTCGTCGAGCGGCGGGCGAGCGCGCTCTGGACATGGCGGGCCAGTCGCCGGACGCCGTCCTGGCCTTCTTCAACGGAACCGCCCCCACCACGGCCCAGGGCGCCATCGCCCTGGCCGGCGCGCTGGAGCAGACGGGCCGCCGCCATGAGGCCCAGGCCCTGATTCGCGACTGGTGGCGCACCCAGAGTTTTGAGGAAGCCCAGCAAAGTCGGATCTATTCGCGCTGGAGCGGCTGGCTGACCAGCGACGACCATGTGGCGCGGCTGGACATGCTGCTGCTGGGACCGCACGGCCCGGCGACGCGCGCCATGGTCGCCCTGGTTCCGGCCGACCGCCAGGCCGTCGCCAACGCCGTGATGTCGCTTCGAACGGCCTACGCCCCGGACGCCATCGTCGCCGGCCTGTCGCCCGCTCAGGCCAACGACCCGGCCGTGGTGCTGGAGCGGGTGCGCCTGCTGCGCTCCGCAGGTCGTCAATCCGAGGCCTTCCCGCTCCTGTCCGCCCTGCCCGCCGCCCCCTCGCACGCGGACGGCCAGAACACCCTGTGGAGCGAACGCCGCAACTATTTCCTCGACGCGCTGCAACAGGGGAACGCTCGCGCCGCCTACGCCGCGATGAACGGCCACGGCTTCCCTTCGGGCGAACGCAAGGTCGACGCCGAATTCTTCGCCGGCTGGGTAGCCCTCACCAAGCTGAACGACCCGGCGACAGCCGCCCAACATTTCGAGGCGCTGCGCAACGCCTCCTCGACCCCGATCACCCAGGGGCGCGCCCTCTACTGGCTGGGTCGTGCGGCCGAGGCGCGCGGCGACCGACAGGGCGCCCAGAATTGGTATCAGGCGGGCGCCGCGCACTGGCAGACCTTCTACGGCCAGCTTGCCGCGGAAAAGGCCGGCGCGACCACCCTGACCCTGCCCGGCGAGCCCACTCCCTCGCCCGAGGACGTCAATCGCTTCGAGGGTAATGAGGTGGTGCGGGCGACCCGCATCCTGGGCCAGATCGGCGAGAAGAACCTGATGCGGGTCTTCGCCTACCACCTGGATGACACCCTGCCCTCGCCCTACGATCTGTCGCAGTTGTTCGACCTGATGCAGGGCTATGGCGATCAGTTCGGATCGATGATGGTCGGCCGCGCGGCCAGCCAGCGCGGCTTCGTCATGCCGGAGCGGATGTATCCGATTCGCCTTCCGCAGCAGGTTCCGGGCATGGCCCCCAATGAGTTCGCCCTGGCCATCACCCGTCAGGAATCCAGCTTCGACCCTCTGGTTCGTTCGGGCGCCGATGCGCGGGGGATGATGCAGCTTCTGCCAGCCACGGCGCAGGGCGTGGCGCGCCGCATGGGCCGCGCGTTCAGCGCCGAACAGCTGTGGGACCCCGAGATCAATATGACTCTGGGCAGCTATCATCTGGGCGAGTTGATGAACAATTTCGGCGGATCGCCCTTGCTGGCCGCCGTCGGCTACAACGCCGGACCGGCGCGCCCGCCGCAATGGACCGCCCGTTGCGGCGATCCGCGTCAGGCCCAGGTCGATCCCATCGACTTCATCGAGTGCGCGCCCTTCACCGAGACGCGCAACTACATGATGCGGGTGATGGAGAACATGCAGGTCTATCGCGCTCGGCTGAACGGCGGCTCGGCCCCCCTCACCCCGTCGGCGGATCTGGCGCGCGGCACGCCGCCGAACGCAGGCCCGCGGCCCTATCAACCCTGACTACAGGGCGGCGGGCCGCCAAAATCGGCCCGTCCAACGCCTCCAGCCAAACGGCGTCGAGGTTGAAAACGGTCTTCAGAATGCGCGGCGACAGAGCCTCGGCCGGCGCGCCTTCAGCCGCCGTGCGCCCCTGATCCAGCACCACCACCCGGTCGGCGAAACGGGCCGCCAGGGTCAGATCGTGCAGGCTGACCAATATCCCGCGTCCGGCGTCGGCCCGGGCCCGTAGCCGCTCCAGCACCAGAAGCTGGGCGTCGGGGTCCAGTCCCGCGATCGGCTCGTCCGCCGCCAGCAAGGGCGCTGGAGCCGTCAAGGAGCGGGCCAGCAGGACGCGCGCCCGCTCACCGCCCGACATCTCGGCGACGCCGCGATCCGCCAGATGGCCGACGCCCAACTCGTCCAGCGCGGCGCGAGCCCGGTCCAGGGCGGCGGCGCCCGCCAGGAACGGCGCGCCCAGCGCCGCCAGCTCGACCGCAGGAAGATTCCAGGCGATGGAACGGTCCTGCGGCAGATAGGCCGCGCGCTCGCCCCGCTGACGCTCGGACAGCCGTCGCGCCTCGTCGCCGCCCAGACGCGCGGCGCCCTGCGTCAGTCGGACCAGCCCCAATGCGGCGCGCACCGCCGTCGACTTGCCCGCACCGTTCGGCCCGCACAGGGCCACGACCTCGCCCGGCCGCACGGACAGGGAAGCGCCCTTCAGCACTTCCGCGCCGCCCACACGGGCGTGCGCGTTCGCAAGCTCCAGCAGCACCGCCGTCACAGCCGCCACTCCCGCGCGGCGCGCCAGGCGATCAGGGCGAACAAGGGCGCGCCGACCAGGGCGGTGAAGACGCCGAGCTTCAACTCCTGATCCGTGGGCAGCATCCGCGCCGCCAGATCGGCGATCACCAGCATCAGGCTGCCCGCCAGCGCCGAGGGCGGCAGCAGCCTGCCCGGATCGCCGCGCACCGCCGCGCGCACCAGATGCGGCGCCGCCAGGCCGACAAAGCCGATGACGCCCGCCACCGCCACCGCCGCGCCCGCCGCCAGGGCCGCCGCCGCCAGCGCCAGGACCCGCATCCGGCCCATCGACAGGCCAGACGCCCTCGCCGCCTCTTCGCCCAGCGTCAGCATCCGCAGGCCGGGCGACGCGCTTCGCGCCAGCAGGGCGGCGATCAGGACGGCCGGCGCGACCCAGGCGACGTCGATCCAGCTGCGGTTCTCGACCGACCCCAGCAGCCAGTTCATCACCTCGGCTGAGGCGATGGGCGACGGCGAAAGATTGAAGATCAGCGCGGTCAGCGCGCCTGCGAAACTGGACAAGGCCACGCCGAACAGGATCAGCGCCTCGGGCGTCCGCACCCGCGCAGCCAGGGCGATCAGCAGCCCGCCGGCCGCCGCGGCGCCGAACAGCGCCGAAACCTCGACCGCGCCGGGAACGGCCGCCAACCCCAGAACGATGGCCGTCGCCGCCGCCAGGGCCGAGGCGGCCGATACGCCCAGCACGCCAGGCTCGGCCAGGGGATTGCGCAACAAGCCCTGCATCACCGCGCCGGCCAGCCCCAAGGCGGCTCCCACGAAGAGAGCGGCGATGGCGCGCGGAGCCCGCACCAGCCACAGCACCTCGCCGGGTCCGGAAGCGGGACGACTCAAGGCTTCGGCGTAGTCAGTGGCGCTGAACCGGGTCTCGCCCAGCGTCACAGCCAGCGCGACGGCCAGCACGATCGCGCCCGCCAGAACGAGGTTCAACACCCAGACCCTGCTCATGAGGCTTGTTCGGCCAGCTGGGCGGCGGCGTCCGCTGCGAACCAGGCGGGACACGTCAGCACCGCGCCAGGCAGCTCCGCCGCCGTCCGTCCTTGCATGGCGCGACGCATCATCGGATGCCGGCCCGCCCCGCGCCAGTCGGAGCGCGCCAGATCGAAGAAGCCCTTCACGAACAGGGCGGGCGGCGTCAGCAACACCCCCTCCAGCCCCAACGGCTGATAGCCGGGCCGCTCAACGCCGTTGCGAAACCCTGCGGCGCGCAGAACGGCGTCCATCAGGGAGCCTGGCCCGGTCGTGAATCCGCCCGCAGTGACATAGACGGCCTTCCGCCCCCGCCCCGTCCCTTCCGCCTTCGCCAGTCGAGAGTCCATACGCGCGATCAGGGCCTCGCCGCGTTCGACGGCGCTCACGGCCTCGGCCACGGCGCGGATGTTGGCGCGAACCCCATCCATGTCCGCAGCGTCGGTGATCGTCACCGTGCGAACCCCATCCCGCTTCAAGGCCGCGAGCAGGCGCGGATCTCCGCCCCAGTAGCGCACCGCCACGTCCGGTCCGAACCCGACAGCAGCCTCCAAGGTCGGGCGGACCCGCCGATGTCCTTCGGCCTGCGCGCGCAGCCAGGAGTCCGGGTCGTCAGCCCTGGGCGACAGGCCCAGTTCCGCATCCGGGGCCAAGGCAAGGACGAACTGATCGGCGCATTGGTCCAGAGCCATGACGCGCAGGGGAGCGGGGATCGCCTCGTCACCGCCGAAGCCGGAAATCGCCAAGGCCAGGGCGACCGCCCCGATCATGGACCTCACGAGGCGGTCAGTCCCGCGAACAGGGCGTCCATCTGCGTGCGAACCAGCGTCTCGCGGTCCGCCCAGTCGAAGTAAGGCTTGGTCGTCATGATGGAGACCAGGCCATGGGCGCTGGCCCAGATGACTTGCGCCAGAGTGCGCGGCTCGCCTCGCAACGCGCCCTGATCGACCGCCTCTTCCACCACGCTGACGAAAGCCCTGAACAACTCCGCGCCGCTCTGCTGAGCCACGGTCTCGGCGCCGTGGCGCGTCTGCACCGGCGGTGTCAGGTAGGCGAGGCGATAGGCGTTGGGATTGGCGAAACCGAACGCCATGTAGTTCTCGATGATCCGACGCAACCGAGCCAGCGGCGGCGCGTCTTCCGCCAGGGTTCGACGGTGCTCCTCGGCCAGGGTGTCGAAGGCGTTGCGGCAGATCTCATTGAGAATCTCGCCCTTGTCCGCGAAGTGCATGTAGAGGGCGGTCGACGACAGCCCCACTTCATCCGCGATCTTGCGGATAGTGGCGCCCTCATAGCCCTGCTCGACGAAAATGCCCTCCGCCGCCGCCAGAATTTCCGCGCGGCGCTCGTGCCCTTCGCCCTTGGGCTTGCGGGTCGAACGCGACGATGCGGCAGGTGCGACCGACACTTGAGTGCTCCCCAACCTGGAACTCCTGTGAGAGGGCCGTGATAGCCGCAAATGCCCGTTCAGGCCAAATATTTCACTTTACAGTCTTGTCAATATAACCTTGATATCTATCAGGGAGGGCGAGAATGCGAAGGGGGACGATCGTTCCAGCGGACGGCGATGCTCTAAGGTCCGCGCGCATCACGCTGACGCTTGGTCAGGCCGCGAGCTTGGCCTTGTTCCTCGCCAGCGGTCTGGTCGCCGCCGCCCTTGCGCCGGTATCCGGTTCGGCCGTGTTGCTGGGCCTGCAGATCGGCTTCATGAGCCTGGCCGCCTGGAGACTCTTCCTGCTCTGGACCAGCCGGGGTTGGAGGCAGCCTGAGGCATCGCCCCAACCGCCGGATCAATGGCCGCGCTACACCGTTGTGGCCGCCCTGTATCAGGAGACCGCCATCCTGCCGCAGTTGATCGAGCGGCTTTCCGAGATCGACTATCCCAGCGACCGGCTTGAGGGCTATCTGGCGCTCGAGGCCGACGACGTCGAGACGATCAGGGCGGCGCAGGATCTGGCCCGTCCCGACTGGCTTCGGGTTCTGATCGTGCCACCGGGCGCGCCGAAGACCAAGCCTCGCGCGCTGAACCACGCCCTGTCCCGCTGCACCGGCGACCTCATCACCATCTATGACGCTGAGGATGATCCGGATCCGTTCCAACTGCGTGAGGCGGCGGCGCGGTTCAGCCACGAGGGACAAGGCCTGGCGTGCCTTCAGGCGCCGCTTCGCATTCGGCGCCGGGGCAAGGACAGCGCCAGCCCCTTCCTCGATCGACAGTTCGCGGCCGAATACGCCGCCCTGTTTGAAGTCACCCTACCGGCCATGAGCCGCCTCGGCCTGCCCTTTCCGCTCGGCGGCACCAGCAACCATTTCCGCGTCCCGGTGCTGCGAGCACTGGGAGGTTGGGACGCCTGGAACGTCACCGAGGACGCGGACCTGGGCTTTCGAATCTGGCGCGCCGGCCATCGGTTGGGCGTCATCGAGAGACCGACCTACGAGCCTCCGCCAGGCCCCTTGCGTCTCTGGCTTCCGCAACGCACGCGCTGGCTGAAGGGCTATCTGCAGACCCTGGCCGTCCATACGCGTTATGCGGAAGGGATGGGCTGGAGAGGCTGGACCGCACTGGCGGCTACGGTTGGCGCCGGGGTTGCGTCCGCCGCCATCCACGCCATCTGCGCCGCCTGGGTGTTCTGCGTGGCCCTGACCGCCCTCGTAGCCGGAGGCCTGCCTCATTTCTCGCCGCAAGGCAGCGTCGTCCTTGTGTCGGGCATCGCCGCCGCATGGCTTTTGAAGCATCGAGGAGCGCGACAGGCGGGCGGCGCCTATGGCCTGGGCGATATGGCGGCCTCCCTCGCCTATTGGTGCCTGCTCAGCCTGGCCTTCGCCCATGCCGTCATCCGGCTGATCTTGGAACCTCATCACTGGGACAAGACGCCCCATCATGCGGAGCCCGATCCAGAGATAAGCGCGATCGACGGCGCAGACGCTGGACGAGCGGCCGCCTGAGCGCCTAATCAGCGCCCATGGCTCCGGTTCTTTCCCCCACGCCCGAAACCCTCGTCACGCGCGGGTGGTCGGACTACGCCCTTCTGGATAGCGGCGATGGCCGCAAGCTGGAGCGCTACGGCCGCTACACCGTGGTGCGCCCCGAGCCGCAATGCTTCTGGAAGGCCCATGACGAAGCGGCCTTCGCGCGCGCCAACGCCATGTTCGATCCGCAGCAGGAGGAAGAGGATTCCGGTCGCTGGCGCTTCGACACGCATGGCCCGATCGACGCCTTCCCGCTGAAATGGCGCGATGTGCGCTTCATGGGCCGGTTCACCCCGTTCCGGCACCTGGCCTTCTTCCCCGAACAGGCGGCCAACTGGGAATGGCTGGACGCCCGCGTCCGCACCTTGAAGCAGCCGAAGATCCTGAACCTGTTCGGCTATACCGGCGTCGCCAGCCTGGCCTGTTCGGCGGCAGGCGCGCACGTCACCCATGTGGACGCCTCGAAGAAGTCCGTGACCTACGCCCGCGAAAACGCCGAACTGTCAGGCCTGGCTGATCGTCCCATCCGCTGGATCGTCGAGGACGCCCGCAAATTCGTGGCTCGCGAAGTGCGGCGCGGCAGCCACTATGACGGCATCATCCTCGACCCGCCGAAGTACGGGCGCGGCGCCAATGGCGAGGTCTGGCGCCTGTTCGAGGATATGCCGGACCTGCTCAAGGACTGCGCCGCCCTGCTGTCCGACGACGCCTCCTTCCTGCTGCTCAACGCCTATGCAGCGCGGATTTCCGGCCTGTCGCTGGCGCATATGATGGCCGAGGCGACGCAGGATCGCGGCGGCCGCATCGACTGGGGCGAATTGGCGCTGTCAGAGGACGGGCCGGACGCACGCGCGATCGGCCTCAGCTTCTTCGCCAGATGGAGCGCCTGATGTCCGAACGTCTCATCACCTCCCTGACCAACGACACCATCAAGGCCGTCCGCGCCCTGCACATGCGCAAGGAGCGCGAGGCGACCGGCCGCTTTCTGGCCGAGGGGCTGAAATTCATCGGCGAGGCGCTGGATCAGGGCCGCGCCCCGGTCATGCTGCTGGTCGGCCAGGACGCCCGGTCGCACCCCCTGCTGGACCGCGCCAAGGCCGAGACGAAGAAGGCCGGCGGCCAGATCATCGTCGTCACCCACGCCATCCTCGAAAAGATCAGCCGTCGCGACAATCCGCAGACGGTGCTGGGCGTGTTCGAACAGGTCTATACGCCGCTGGACGCCATCCGGCCTGACGCCAAGCCCTGCTGGGTGGCGTTGGAGCAGGTGCGCGATCCGGGCAATCTGGGCACCATCATCCGCACCGCGGACTCGGCCGGGTGCGGCGGCGTGATCCTGATCGGCGACTGCGTCGATCCCTTCTCGGTCGAGGCGGTGCGGGCCACCATGGGCTCGGTCTTCGCCGTCACCATCAGCAAGACGACGCGCGAGGAATTCCTGGCGTGGCGCGCCTCATGGCCTGGCAGCGTGATCGGCACCCGCCTCGATGCGACGCACGGCTATCGCGACAGCCCGGTTCGCCACCCGGCGCTGATCCTAATGGGTAACGAGCAGGCGGGCCTGACCGACGACCTGGCCGCCGCCTGCGACGTGAACGTCAAGATTCCCATGCGCGGCCGCGCCGACAGCCTGAACCTGGCCGTCGCCACGGGGATCATGGTCTATGCCGTGACCGACGCGGCCTACGGCTCCAGCCTCTAGGCCTCGCCCTCGGTCCTGATGCGGCCCATGCCGATGAGGGCCAGAGCCGTCAGCAGGGCTGCGACCGTCAGATAGGCGCCGACCGCCTGAAGCCCGTAATGGCCCGCCAGCCAGGTCGCGGCATAGGGCGCCAACGAGGCGCCGAGGATGCCCGCCAGATTGAAGGTCATGGACGCGCCGGTGTATCGCACCGCCGTCGGAAACGGCCGCGCCAGCGCCGCGCCCAGCGGGCCGTAGGTGCAGCCCATCAGGCTGAAGCCGATGATGAAGAAGGCGATCACTCCGACCATGCCTCCGCTCCCGAACAGGGGCGCCAGGATCAGGCCGAACAGGGCGATGGCGACCGTCGTCGCCAGCAACGTCCGCCCCTGCCCCCAGCGATCCGCCGCCAGCGCCGCCAGCGGAATGAACAGGCCGAAGAAGCAGACGCCCAGCAGCTGGATCGGCAGGAACTGTTCTCGCGTATAGCCCATCGCCGTCGTGCCCCATCCCAGGGCGAAGACGGTCATCAGGTAGAAGAGGACGAAGGTCGCCAGCCCGGCCAGCGTCCCGGTCAGCAAGGCGAACTTATGATGTGCGACGAGGGTCAGGGCGGGAGCCTGGACCCGTTCGGCGCGATCGATGGCGCGCTTGAACTCAGGCGTCTCGGTGATCTTCAGCCGCATCCACAGGCCGACGATGACCAGCAGGGCGCTGGCGATGAAGGGGATGCGCCAGCCCCAGGCCATGAACTGGCCCTCGTTCATCAGCTGACCCAGAACGATGAAGGACAGCGTCGACAGGATGAAGCCGATCGGCGCGCCCAGTTGCGGGAACATGCCGAACCAGGCCTTCTTGCCCGGCGGAGCGTTCTCGGTCGCCAGCAAGACCGCCCCGCCCCATTCGCCGCCCAGGCCCAAGCCCTGACCGAACCGACACAGGGCCAGCAGCAGGGGCGCCATCACCCCGACCGAATGCCAGGTCGGCAACAGGCCGATGGCGATGGTCGACAGGCCCATGGTCATCAGGGCCGCCACCAAGGTCGCCTTGCGTCCCACCCGGTCGCCGAAATGGCCGAAGACGACAGCGCCGACCGGCCGAGCGAAGAAGGCGATGGAGAAGGTCGCGAACGAGGCCAGCATGGCCGTCATCCGGTCGCCGCCGGGGAAGAACAGATCCGGAAAGACCAGCACCGCCGCTGTGGCGTAGATGTAGAAGTCGTAGAACTCGATCGTCGTGCCGATCAGGCTGGCGAACAGAACGCGCCGCTTGGAGGCGGACGGCGGTGAAACAGCGGCGTCGGTCACGCGAAATCCTTACGATTGACGCACGATCATTGCGGCGCGCCGCCGTCAGGCGTCAAGCGGACGATCAGGTTCCGCGCGGCTTGGCCCTACTGGTGGCTGTCGCATTGGCCGGGTCTTCCGGCCATGGGTGGCGCGGATAGCGCCCGCGCATCTCGCTACGCACCGCCGACCACGATCCAGCCCAGAAACCCGGCAGGTCCTTGGTCACCTGAACCGGCCGTCGGGCGGGCGACAGCAGACTGAGCGTCAGGGGAGCACGCCCGCCGCCGACGGTCGGATGGGCCTTCACCCCGAACAGCTCCTGCACGCGGATTTCGACGCGCGGCCCGCCCGCGGCGGCATAGTCGATGCCCGCGCTGCCCAGCGGCGTGGTCAGGCGCGTGGGCGCCAGATCATCCAGCTTGCGCTGCAGGTCCCAGGGGATCAGGCCGCGCAGAGCCTCCGCCAGCCGACCGTCGCTGATGTCGGCCAACGACCGCGCCCCGTCCAGCAGCGGCCACAGCCAGTCCTCGCGCGACGCCAGCAGACCTTCGTCCGAAACATCAGGCCAAGCCTCATCCAGCCCCCGCAGGAAAGCCAGGCGCGCCCGCAGCGCCCTCGCCTGTTCGCCCCAGGTCAGGGCGCCGAGGCCGTCCGTCTCGATCTCCGCCTTCAGCGCCGCCGTCATCGTCGCCCGATCCGGCGCGCCGACGATCTTTTCATCCAGCACAAGGGCGCCGATGCGGCGAATGCGGCGGATCACCGGCTTGCCTGACGGCTCGCGCGTCAGCCGATCTTCGACCTCGATCAGATGCGCCAGGTTACGCTCCAGCGTCGCCGCGTCCAGCGCCGCCGCCAGGCGGACGCGATCACACGTGTCGCCGCCGCCCAGTTCCGCTACGGCCAGCCAGGCCTCGCGCGCCAGATGATCCGTGGGTTCGATGAAGGCGCCGCGCCCCGAGGCCAGCAACAGTTCGCCCGGCTTGCCCCTGGCGCGCGCGATGCGTTCGGGAAAAGCCTCAGCCAGCAGCAGCCCTGCATCGGCCTCGCCGTCCCGCCCTGCGCCTGCGGCCCGCGCCCAGCGCTCGGCCAACTTCATCGCGTCGCGTCCACGCGGCGACCGGTCCCGCTCCAGCCCCCTGAGCCGGTCGAGCAGATCGACCCCGTTCCCGCCCAGGCCCGGCTCGCTGAGCACCGCCGCGATCCTCGCTCCGCAAAGCGCATCGCCCTGATCCGAGGCGACGGCCGCCATATGCGCCAGGCGCGGCGCCAGGGGGATGCGCGTCAGACGTCGACCACGGGCCGTCAGATCCCCCTTGGCGTCCAGCGCGCCAAGACGGGCGAGCGCCTTGCGCGCCTCGGCCATCGCTCCGGCAGGCGGCGGGTCCAGCAGGGCCAACCCTTCCACCGACTTCGCCCCCCAGCGCGCCAGATCGAGGGCGAACGCGGTCAGGTCCGCCTCCTGAATCTCAGGCCGCTGATGCCCGACCAGACCACGTGTCTGCTCCTCGTCCCACAGGCGGTAACAGACGCCGGGCTCGACACGCCCCGCCCGGCCGCGCCGCTGCTCCGCCGAGGATCTGCTGACCTTGACGGTGGCCAGGCGGGTCAGGCCGCTGGACGGCTCGAAACGCGGCACGCGCGACAGGCCGCCGTCGATGACGACGCGCACCCCCCCAATCGTCAGGCTGGTCTCGGCCACCGAGGTCGCCAACACCACCTTGCGGCGACCATGTGCGGCGGGCTCGATGGCCCGGTCCTGCTCGCCCTTGTCCAGCGCGCCATACAGGGCGACCACGTCGACCGACGGATCACGCAGCCGCTCTTTCAGGCGCTGGACCGTGCGGTGAATCTCCCCCTGCCCCGGCAGGAAGGCCAGGACCGAGCCGGTCTCGTCATGCAGGGCCTGAACCACGGCCTTGGCCATGGCGTCCTCGAATCGTTCGACCGGGTTGCGGCCCAGATAGCGGGTCTCGACCGGGAACATCCGCCCTTCGGCCTCGATGACGGGGGCGCCGTCCAACAGCTTGGACACGCCCGCGATGTCGAGCGTCGCCGACATGACCAACAGGCGCAGATCGTCGCGCAGCACGGTTTGGCTGTCACGCGCCAGCGCCAACCCCAGATCAGCGTCCAGACTGCGTTCGTGGAATTCGTCGAACAGGACGGCGCCGACGCCTTCCAGCCCCGGATCGTCCAGGATCATCCGCGTGAAGACGCCCTCGGTCACCACCTCGATTCGGGTGTCCGGGCCGATCCGGCTTTGCAGGCGAGTGCGGTATCCGATGGTTCCTCCCGCCTTCTGGCCAAGGCTGGCGGCCATGCGGTCGGCGGCGGCGCGCGCGGCCAGTCGTCGCGGCTCCAGCACGAGAATCCTGCCGCCGCCCAGCCACGGCTGATCCAGCAACGCCAGAGGCACGACCGTCGTCTTGCCCGCGCCCGGCGGCGCGGCCAGCACGACCGCAGAGGTCTGAGCCAGGGCGACCTTGAGGGGCTCCAGAACGGCGTGAATCGGCAACATGACACGCGCTGTAGCGCCTTCGGCCGGGGTCACGAAAGCGTCGTCGGCGCGTCATCCTTCGTAAACCGCGTTGCGCCGAGGCCCTCAGATGGCTAGCGTCCCCGCCCAAGAAGGCGACCCGGGAGGGGTCGTCGCATAAATGTTGGGGGCGCACCTGCATGTCTGCAGACGGCGTAAAGCCTGCCGGAAACCGGCTATTTCTTAAAAAATCCATCGCCCAGATTCAGAAGGAAGCCGCCAAGAGCGAGCTGAAACGGACCCTCGGTCCGCTCAATCTGATGAGCCTGGGCATCGGCGCCATCATCGGCGCGGGCATCTTCGTGCTGACGGGTCAAGTGGCTTCGGCCCATGCCGGCCCGGCCATCATGTTCTCCTTCGTCATCGCCGGCATCGCCTGCGGTCTGGCGGGCCTGTGCTACGCCGAACTGGCGTCGACCATGCCGGTGTCGGGTTCAGCCTACACCTATGCCTACGGCACCCTGGGCGAGATCTTCGCCTGGATCATGGGCTGGCTGCTGGTGCTGGAGTACGGCGTGGCGGCTTCGACCGTCGCGGTCGGCTGGTCCGGCTACGTCGTATCGATCCTGAGCGACTTCGGGGTCAGCGCCAGTCTGTTCCCGACAATAAGTTATCCCGGCGGAGAAGGGCCCCAGTGGGCCACTCCGCTGATCCAGTACGTCGCCTCGGGCGCCGATGCGGGCTTCCCGCTGACGGGCACCTTCAACCTGGTGGCGGCTGTCGGCATCGCCGCCGTGTGCGGTCTGCTGGTGCTGGGCGTGTCGGAATCGGCGAACATCAACAACGCCATCGTCGTCATCAAGATCATCGTCCTGCTGACCTTCATCGCCGTGGGCCTGCAGTACATCAACCCGGCCAACTGGGACCCCTTCATCCCGCCGCAGGGCGACAGCTGGGACCAGTTCGGCGTGGGCGGCATCTTCCGCGGCGCCTCGATCATCTTCTTCGCCTATGTCGGCTTTGAAGCGGTTTCGACCGCCGCCGCCGAGGCCAAGAACCCGTCGAAGGACGTTCCGATCGGCATTCTGGGCGCCTTGTTCGTCTGCACCTTGATCTACATGGTCGTCGCCGCCGTCATGACCGGCGTGGTGCCCTACCTCGAGCTGGCTTCGCCGGCCCCGATCGCCGTCGCCATCGACCGCATGGCGCTCAGCTGGGCCGACGTTCCGCTGGCCGGCGCGCCGGGCGGCAAGCTGAACATGATCGCCTTCCTGATCAAGATCGGCGCCATCACCGGCCTGTCCTCCGTCATGCTGGTGCTGTGCTACGGCCAAACGCGTATCTTCTACACCATGGCGCGCGACGGCCTGCTGCCCAAGGCGTTCGCCGTGGTGCACCCGAAGTTCCGCACTCCGTGGATCGGCACCATCCTGCTGGGCATCGTCATCGCCATCGCGGCGTCCTTCCTGCCAATCTCGATCCTGGGCGACCTGGTGTCGCTGGGCACTGCGACGGCCTTCGCCATCGTCTGCCTGTCGGTCATCGTCCTGCGTATCAAGCACCCGGAGATGGAGCGTCCGTTCCGCGTTCCGGGCGGCATGGTCACCGCCGTTCTGGGCATTCTGGCCTGTCTGACGCTGGCGTCGTTCAACTTCGTGCCGATGGTGCAGCACGCGCTGAACGACAACCCCCTGCCGCTGACCATCCTGGGCGTCTACGCCCTGGTCGGCGCCCTGATCTACGGCCTGTACGGCTTCGCCCACTCGAAGCTGGCCAAGGGCGTAGACATTACCGAGGACACCGCGCTTGAATCGGCGGTCGAGGCCTTAGGCCACGGCGTCGACAACAAGAAGGACTGATCCCGGTCGGTCCTTCGGCCTCAAGCAGCGCGAAGCGCGGTAGGCCAAATAATGAGAAAGGCCCCGGAGCGATCCGGGGCCTTTTTCATGCTCGCACGGGATTGCCGAAACCGCCGCCCTCGCCTACAGCCTCCGGCGAACCTATGCGGATGTGGCGGAACTGGTAGACGCACCAGATTTAGGTTCTGGCGCCGAGAGGCGTGGAGGTTCGAGTCCTCTCATCCGCACCAGGCTTTTCAGCCGTTCATAAGATCAGCCAGGACCGCCGGAAGCCCTTGCGGCAGATCCTCGGAGATCAGCCCCGGTCCAAAGCGTCGCGCGGCCTCCGAATGCATCCACACCGCCGCCCGCGCCGCGTCGAAGCTGTCCATGTGCTGGGCGATCAGCCCCCCGATCATCCCGGCTAGCACATCGCCGCTGCCCGCCGTCGCCAGCCAGGGGGAGCCGTCGCCGTTGACCGCCAGGCGGCCGTCAGGCGCAGCGATAACCGTCGCGGCGCCCTTCAGCACGATGATCGCGCCTGCTAGCCGCGCCGCCTCCTGCGCCGCGCCTTCCCGTCCCTGTCTCTCCAGCAAGCCGGGAAACAGCCGCTCGAATTCGCCTTCATGAGGCGTCAGGACATCGTCTCGGTCCAGCCAGGCGAACAACTGCTCAGGCCTGTCGCGAAACAGCGTCAGCGCGTCCGCATCGACCACCAGAGCCGCGCCCGTACGCGCCAGAGCCGCCAGGTTCAGCGCCGTGTTCTCGTTCAACCCGGCGGCCGGGCCGATCACGACGGCGTCCATCGGGTCGGCCATGATCTGAAGCTGGTCCGGCGTCGCGAAACTGGCCAGCATCACCGCTTCCAGCGTGGGCGCCAGAACCGCAGCCGCGTCCGGCGGGCAGAAGACCTTGACCAGACCTGCGCCGATCCTCAGCCCGGCCCTGGCCGATAGCCGAGCCGCGCCGGTGGACAAGGGGCCGCCCGAGACGACGCCCAGCCGCCCACGGGCGTGTTTGTGGCTCTGCGGCCCCGGCTGAGGGAGCAGATGGCGCCATTCCGAAGGGGTGTTACCGAACTTCATGTGGATTTCCGTTCACGGATGGCCTCTGGGTACGAAAATCGCTTGCCAAATTGTGCGATGCAATGTCCCTTTACCGCCCGAGCGTCGGACCAAACAAGGAGCCGCCTCGGGATCCGCCATGAAGAAGATCGAAGCCGTCATCAAGCCATTCAAGCTAGATGAAGTAAAAGACGCTCTCCAGGATATCGGAGTGCAGGGCATGACCGTGCTGGAGGCCAAGGGATACGGCCGCCAGAAAGGCCATTCGGAACTCTATCGCGGCGCCGAGTACGTCATCGACTTCCTGCCCAAGATCAAGATCGAGGTCGTGGTGTCGGATGACCTGGCCCCCGCCGTGGTCGAGACGATTCAAAACGCCGCCCGCACCGGCAAGATCGGGGATGGCAAAATCTTCATCACCACGCTTGAAGACGTCATCCGCATTCGCACCGGTGAAACCGGCGCCCAGGCCATCTAGACCAACGGCCGCCTCTCGGGGCGGCCGATTTCAATTCTCCAGCTACAGGACCTCCTCCCCATGAGCGCCGCCCAAAAGATCCTGCAAGACATCAAGGACAAGGACGTCCAGTACGTCGATCTCCGTTTCACCGACACGCGTGGGCGGGTCCATCACGTGACCTTCGACATCGGCATGGTCGATGAGGATTTCCTCGAAGAAGGCACCATGTTCGACGGTTCCTCCATCTCCGGCTGGAAGACCATCAATGAGTCCGACATGCTGTTGAAGCCCGACCTGGCGACGGCCTTCATCGATCCCTTCTATCAGCAGACGACGCTGTTCCTGTTCTGCGACGTGCTGAGCCCCGACACGGCCGAGCCCTACAACCGGGACAGCCGCTCCATGGCCAAGAAGGCCCTGGCCTACGTCCAATCGTCGGGCGTGGGCGACACCGTCTACTTCGGCCCCGAAGCCGAGTTCTTCGTCTTCGACGACGTGCGCTGGAGCACGGCCGCCCACGACACCCGCTACAGCTTCGACTCGACCGAACTGCCCGCCAACACCGGTGCCGAATACGCCGAGGGCAATCTGGGGCACCGCCCAGGCGCCAAGGGCGGCTATTTCCCGGTCAATCCGGTCGACTCGGGTCAGGACCTGCGCGGCGAGATGCTGGCGGTCATGAAGGACCTGGGCCTAGATCCGGAGAAGCACCACCACGAGGTCGCCCCCGCCCAGCACGAGCTGGGCCTGAAGTTCAGCGACCTGCTGACCATGGCCGACCGGATGCAACTGTATAAGTACGTGATCCACAACGTGGCCCACGCCTATGGCAAGTCGGCGACCTTCATGGCCAAGCCGATGTTCGGCGACAACGGCTCGGGCATGCACGTCCACATGTCGATCTGGAAGGACGGCAAGCCTCAATTCGCCGGCGACAAGTACGCCGGCCTGTCGCAGGAATGCCTGTGGTACATCGGCGGCATCATCAAGCACGCCAAGGCTATCAACGCCTTCGCCAACTCGACCACCAACTCCTACAAGCGTCTGGTGCCCGGCTATGAGGCGCCGGTGAAGCTGGCCTATTCCGCCAGCAACCGTTCGGCCTCGATCCGCATCCCGCATGTCTCGTCGCCCAAGGCCAAGCGTATCGAAGCCCGCTTCCCCGATCCGATGGGCAACCCCTATCTGACGTTCGTCGCGCTGCTGATGGCGGGCCTGGACGGCATCGAGAACCGTATCGATCCCGGCGCGGCCGCCGACAAGAACCTGTACGATCTGCCGCCGGAAGAGCGTCACTCGATCCCGGAGGTCGCCGGTTCGCTGCGGGAAGCCCTGGACGCCCTCGACGCCGACCGCGCCTTCCTCAAGAAGGGCGGCGTCATGGATGACGACTTCATCGACGCCTACATCGAGCTGAAGCAGCAGGAAGTCGCCCGGCTGCAGTTGCACCCGCACCCGGTCGAGTTCGACATGTACTATAGCTGCTGATCCTCGGATCAACCTGATGCAGAAGCCCCGGACGGTTCGCCGCCGGGGCTTTTTCTTAGCTTTGGTCGTAGCGGGTCGACGCTTCGATCAGAGCCTCAATGTCGTCAGCACACAACAGGGGGCGCAGGGCCTCGAACTTCCTTTCGGACCAACTATAGACGTCGAGCGCCAGCAGAGCCTCGATCACGGCGTCCGGGAACCGCTTGCGGATCGGAACCGCTGGATTGCCCGCCACGATGGCGTAAGGCGCCACGTCCTTGGTGACGATGGCTCCTGAGGCGACGACAGCGCCCTCGCCGATCGTCACGCCGGGCATGATCATGGCGCGCATCCCCATCCAGGCGCCGTCCTTGATGACGGTGTCGCCCTTGCCCTGATAGGCGTCGAGGATGACCTCTGCGAAGGGGTAGAGGCTGAACCAGTCCGTTCGGTGCGTGTGGTTGCCGCCCAGCAGGATCACCGCCTCTGCGCCGATGCAGACGCAATCGCCGATGAACAGTTGGTCGATCGGCCACTGCGGCGTCCACGCCTTGAGGCTGTACGCATCGCCATAGAGATAGCGGACGACGCTTTCCTCGAAGGAACCGCTCCAGGCGTTGCTGTAGTAGCTGCGCCGGCCCTTGATGTGGATGTTCGGGTTGGCGACCGTCTCGTGCAGCAGTTCAACCTTGGACCAGTGCCGATCCGGGGCGGTATGGGACATGAAGCGACCTCAAGATGCTTGTCAGCGTCCGGATCGCCTCACCGCTCCATGGATCAGGCCGTCAGTCCCTCGGCCTGATCGGCCTTCTTGCGGCGCAGCTCGATGATGCGGACGCACCAGATGGAGACCTCGTAGAGCAGGACCATCGGCACCGCCAGCATCAGTTGGCTGATCGGATCGGGCGGCGTCACCACGGCGGCGACCACGACCACGGCGACGATGGCGTATCGACGGCCCTTGGCCATCATCTGGCTGTTGATCAGGCCCGCCAGACCCAGCAGGGTCATCACGACCGGCAACTGGAAGCACAGGCCGAAGGCCAGGATCAGCGCCGTCACCAGGTTCAGATAATCCGACACCTTGGGCAACAATTCAGCCGCCACGCCTTCGCCGATGATCTGCTGGCTCAACGAGAACCACATCACGAAGGGCAGCATGACGTAATAGACCAGCGCCGCGCCCAGCAGGAACAGCACCGGCGCTGCGATCAGGAAAGGCAGGAAGGCGCCCTTCTCGTTGCGGTAAAGGCCCGGCGCGACGAAGCGGTACAGCTGCCAGGCCAGAACCGGGAAGGCCACGATGACGGCGCCCAGGCCCGCCAGCTTCATCTTGGTGAACAGGATCTCCAGCGGCGCGGTGTAGATCAGGCGCACGCTGTTGTGGTCCACGTCCGGCACCGGGATCAGACCGGCGGTGCCTAGGATCAGGTTGAACGGCGACACATGGCCGTGTGCGCCTACCGTCTGATGAAAGGCGGCCGAAACGACATAGGGCTTCACCAGGAACAGGTAGAGCGTCTCCGAAAAGGCGAAACAGCCGATGAAGGCGATGATGAAGGCGACCACGCAGATCATCAGCCGCGAACGCAGCTCGATCAGGTGATCCATCAGGGGCGCGCGCGAAGCCTCGATCTCGGCTTCATCGTGGTCGGCGCGGCTCATAGGTCGACCTTCTTGGTACGCGCGACCTTGGGCCGTGAAGCCGGCGGTTTCAGCGAGGATGTCTTAGCGTAAGGCTTTGCGGCCGTCTTTCGCGTCCTGGCCTTGGCGCCGCCGTCCGCAGAAGCGGCGCTCGCCTTCTTGGCGCGCGGTTTTGGAGCGGGCTTGGGCTCAGGATTCAGGACGGCAGGCGCCGCCGCCGTATCCGGCCACTCGTCGACGCCCGTGGCCACGGTTTGGGCTGCCTCGTCCGTCTTGGTTGCGGCGGACGTGGCGACGGCCGGCGTCTCGATCGGCGCCTCCAGCTCCTTGCGGATATCCTTGAAGGCTTCGTCCGCCTCGGCGCCGAGGACGTACATCCCCTGCCCCGATCGCAGCGCCTCGACCTCCTTGCGCAGGTCGTCCAACTCGGACTGGCGCGCCATCTCGTCGAAGCTGGCGCGGAATTCATTGGCCATGCCGCGCGCCTTCGCGACGAACTGGCCGACCTTGCGCATCAGCATAGGCAAGTCCTTTGGCCCTACGACAAGCAGGGCCACCAGACCGATGACAAGGATTTCGAACCCGCCGATTCCGGGGCCAAGACCACCCATGATTCAGCGTCTTTCGGCGAGGATCAGCGGTTCAGTTCTTCTTTTTCGGCCTCGGTGCGCGGCAAGGCGCCCGGGGCTTCCTTGCCCTTGGCGTCCGTGTCGTCCTTCAGGCCGTCCTTGAAGGCGCGAATGCCCTTGGCGGCGTCGCCCATGATGCCCGACAGCTTGCCGCGGCCGCCGAAAAGGACCAGCACGACGACGACGACGATGGCCCAGTGCCAGATGCTCATGGAGCCCATGGCGATACCTCCTCAAGGGGACTCACCGAGACGCGGCCCCACCAACTGATTGTTGTGCGTCATATAGGCTGAGTGATGGCGACGCGCCAAGGGACGCTGTACGCATCGCGGCCATGAGTCTCAACGATCACGTCATCATCCATACCGACGGCGCCTGCAAGGGCAATCCTGGCCCTGGCGGCTGGGGGGCGATCCTGCAAACCGCCTGCGGGCACGAAAAGGAACTCTGGGGCGGCGAGCCCCTGACGACCAACAACCGCATGGAGCTGATGGCGGCGATCATGGCCCTGGAGGCGCTGAAACGCCCCTGCCGCGTCGACCTGCACACCGACAGCAAATACGTCATGCAGGGCGTGACCGAGTGGATTCGCGGCTGGAAGGCGCGCGGCTGGAAGACGGCCGACAAGAAACCGGTCAAGAACGAGGACCTGTGGCGGCGCCTGGACGAAGCTCGCAGCCGCCACGAGGTGAAATGGCACTGGGTCAAAGGCCACGCCGGTCATGCCCTGAACGAACGCGCCGACGGCCTGGCCAATCGCGGGGTGGCGGAGATGCGCGGGCGCTAGACCGCCCGCACCTTCAGCAGGGGACCGGATACTGATTCGATGATGACGCTCTCGCCCGCCAGGGGCGAGGCGCCCTCGATTTCCGCCGGCCATTCCGAGCCGGACACGAAGACCCGGCCGCGACCGCCGACGAAGGCTTCGACCACGCGGGCGCGTTCGCCGACCAGACGGATGTCGCGATCATTGATGTCGGGCTGATCCTTGGGGTTCACCCGCTTGATCAGACGGCGCGACAGAATGGTGGACGCCACGGTCAACGCGGCGAAGACGCCGATCTCGACCGGCAGGCCCAGTTGCGGCGCCAGCGCCGACAGCAGGGCCGTCAGCCCCGCCGACACCGCCGGCCACAACAGCCACTCGGTCGAAGCCGTAGCCTCGATCCCCAGCAGGACGACGCCGACCGCCAGCCATAGCCAGAACGGCTGGGCGGCGTAGAGGGAGACGAACCAATCCATGGCCTACTCCGTCGTCGGCACGGCGCCGCCCGAACGACGCGCGGCGCGCGGCGCAGCCTGACGCGCGTCCGTGCGGACCTGCTGCTGCTCCTTGGCCAGGCCGACCAATTCGCCGACGCCGGCGATGGTGCCGACCAGGGCGCCCATTTCCGACGGCACGATGACCGTCTTCTGTTGCGGGCTGCGCGCCAGTTCGGCGAAGGCCTCCACATACTTCTGGGCCACGAAGTAGTTGATGGCGTTGACGTCGCCGCGGGCGATGGCCTCCGACACCATGGCGGTGGCCTTGGCCTCGGCCTCGGCTTCACGTTCGCGGGCCTCGGCGTCGCGGAAGGCGGCCTCGCGGCGGCCCTCGGCCTCCAGGATCGCCGCCTGCTTGGCGCCCTCGGCGCGGGCGATGGCGGCCTGCTTCTCGCCGTCCGCCTCGGTGATGACGGCGCGACGCTCGCGCTCGGCCTTCATCTGACGGGCCATGGCGTTGGTGATGTCGACCGGCGGCGTCAGATCCTTGATCTCGATGCGGTTGGCCTTGATGCCCCACGGCTCGGTCGCGGCGTCGATGACGTGCAGCAGCCGGGTGTTGATGCTGTCGCGCTGGCTCAGCACCTCGTCCAGCTCCATCGAGCCGACCACGGTTCGCAGGTTGGTCATGCACAGCTGGGCGATGGCGTAGGTCAGGTCATCGACGCGATAGGCCGCCTTGGCCGCGTCCATCACCTGGATGAAGACGATGCCGTCGACCTTCACCATGGCGTTGTCGCGGGTGATGACCTCCTGGGTTGGCACGTCCAGCACCTGCTCCATCATGTTCATGCGACGGCCGATACGCTCGACGAACGGAGTCAGGATGTGGATGCCCGGCGTCAGGGTCTTGGTGTATTTGCCGAACCGTTCCACCGTGAATTCACGGCCTTGCGGCACGATCTTGATCACGCTGAACAGGAAGATGAGCGCGAAGACCGCGAACATCACAAAGAATATCAGCGAAAAATTCATAAGGCCCTCCAGTTGGAAGGAGAGCTTAACCGCCCCGACGACGGCGCGCTACAGAATCCGGTTCCGTCAGCATGACATCCGCGTCAGCCATCGTGCGCGCGATCCCGATAATGCGGCGCGTCTCTTCCCAGTCCACCTTGGCCAGGGCGGTCTCGAACGGAAAGAAGGCCGCCTCGGCCGCATCGTCGCCCGCGACTGGCGCGCCAGACAGCCACCGGGCCGCATAGTCGATCAGAACGTAATGTCGCCCCGCCTCCGGAAAGAGCCCGTCCACCACATCGACCAAACCGATCAATTCCGCCTCGACGCCGGTTTCCTCCCGCAGTTCGCGCAGGGCTGCGTCAGCCAGACGTTCGCCCGGCTCCAGACGCCCGCCGGGCAGACTCCATTCCCCCACGCGCGGCGGCGTTCCGCGACGGATCAGCAGCACATCATCGCCTTTCAGGCACACTACGCCCACAGCCGGCGTCGGAATCATGTTTTGCCCTTGAATTGACCGCCAGAAGGCAAGGTTTTGCGCTTCCACCACGGCGCGCCTTTTGCCACAAGGCCGATATGACCCTCCCGACGCCAGAATCGCTCGCTGAACTCAAAGCCGCCCTGCCCGGCGCCTGGACCCAGGACGCCGCCGAGATGGCGCCGTGGCTGACCGAATGGCGCGGCCGCTGGACGGGCGAGACGCCGCTTCTGCTGCAACCGCGCACGACCGAAGAGGTCGCCCGCGCCGTAGAGATTTGCGCCCGTCACGGCGTGGCCATGGTGACCCAAGGCGGCGGCACCGGCCTCGTCGGCGGCCAGATTCCCTATGGCGAGGTCTTGCTGTCCACGCGCAAGCTGCGGACCGTGCGCGACGTGACGCCGCTGGACGACGCCATGACCGTCGAGGCGGGCGTGACCCTGCTCGAGGCGCAGGAACTGGCCAAGGAGAAGGACCGCTTCTTCCCCCTCAGCCTCGCAGCCGAAGGCTCGGCCACCATCGGCGGCGTCATCTCGACCAACGCGGGCGGCACGGCGGTTCTGCGCTACGGCATGATGCGCGACCTGGTGCTGGGCATCGAGGCCGTCATGCCCGACGGTCAAGTGTTCAACGGCCTGAAGCGGCTGCGCAAGGACAACACCGGCTATGACCTGAAGCAGCTCTTCATCGGCGCCGAAGGCACCCTGGGCGTCGTCACGGCTGCGACGCTGAAGCTGTTTCCGATCATGCGCAGCCGCGCCACGGCCATCGTCGGCCTGGAGAGCCACCACGACGCCGTGGAGCTTCTGGCTCGCGCCAAGGCCGAGACCGGCGGCGGAGTCGAGGCGTTCGAGCTGATGAAGCGGCTGGGCATGAGCCTGGTGCTGAAAAACATCCCCGACACGCGCGAACCGCTGGAATCGACGCCGCCCTGGTATGTGCTGATCGAACTGGCCTCGGGCGAGCCGAACGGCGCCGAGGCTGCGATGGAGCGGTTGCTGACAACCGCCTTCGAGGAAGGGCTGATCGTGGACGCCGCCATCGCCCAGAACGACGCCCAGAAGGCCGAGTTCTGGCGTCTGCGCGAAGAACACTCTGCGGCCCTCAAGCCCGAAGGCGGCGGCTGGAAGCACGACGTGTCAGTTCCCGTATCGCGAATCGCCGACTTCATCGACGAGGCGACGGCCGCAGTCGAACGCTTCCATCCAGGCTGTCGCGTGTCGGTATTCGGCCACGTCGGCGACGGCAATCTTCACTATGATGTGATCCCCGGCGTGGGCGAGGATGTCTCGGCCTTCATCGCCCGCTGGATGGAGGGGTCAGAAGTCGTCCACGATGTGGTCGCCCGTTACGACGGGTCGATTTCCGCTGAACACGGCCTGGGACGGCTGAAAACCGGTGAGGCGCGGCGATACAAATCCCCGCTCGAGATCGCGACCATGCAGGCGATCCGACAGGCCCTCGACCCCAGGCGCATCATGAATCCGGCGGTCCTCTTCTGATGACTTGCGACCGTCTGTGACGTTTCAGGCGGTTCAAAACGTCATGGAAGCGGCCTATGAGGCCCGCTCTTGAGACGCATAGGGAGTCGATCGTCTTGCTGATCGTCCTGTCCCCGGCCAAAAAGCTGGACTTCAACCCGCCCGCCATCGACGCCCCCGTGACGCAGCGGCGATGCGCGGGCGAGACCGCCGAATTGGCCAAGGTGACGCAGAAGCTCAGCCGGGCCGATCTGCGTCGCCTGATGTCTATCTCCGACGCCCTGGCCGAACTGAACTACCAACGTTTCCAGGCCTTCGACAACGAAACCTCCGACGGCGCGCTTCAGGCCGTCTTCGCCTTCGCCGGCGATGTCTATGAGGGATTGTCGGCGCGCACCCTGTCGACCGACGACCTGAACTGGGCCCAGGATCACTTGCGCATCCTGTCGGGTTTCTACGGCCTGCTGCGGCCGTTGGATGCGATCCAACCGTACCGCCTGGAGATGGGCGTCCGGCTGAAGACCAAGCGCGGCGCCACCCTCTATGATTTCTGGGGCGAGCGGATTTCCCTGCGCCTCAACGAAGACGCCGAGAAGCTGTCTGAACGCACCCTGGTGAACCTGGCCAGCCACGAGTATTTCGGCGCGGTGGACGCCAAGGCGCTGAAGCTGCCGGTCGTGACCCCGCACTTCAAGGAAAAGAAGGACGGCGAAGCCCGCATCATCTCCTTCTACGCCAAGAAGGCGCGCGGCGGCATGGCCCGCTTCGCCATCGAGAACCGCCTCGAAAAGGTCGAGGACCTGAAGGGTTACGATCGCGACGGCTATCGGTTCGACAAGAGCCTGTCCACGGATACGGACTGGATATTCATCAGGGAAGGAAATTCCTGATCGCCAGATTGAACGACTGCGGTTAGGTTGCGTTGCAGCATCACTATCCAACGGGTTCTTTCTGTCATGTTCGCGATGAACGATCTCAAGGGCCGCGTCGCGGTCGTTTCCGGCTCGACCTCGGGCATCGGGCTGGCGCTGGCGCGGGCCGTGGCCCTGTGCGGCGGCGATGTGGTGCTGAACGGTTTGGGCGACGCGGACGCCATCGAGAAGACGCGCGCCGATCTGGCCGCTGAAACCGGCGTGCGCGTCCTCTATCACCCCGCCGACATGACCCGGCCGGATCAGATCGAGGACATGATCGCCACGGCGCATCGCGAACTGGGCCGCCTGGACATCCTGGTCAACAACGCCGGCATCCAGCACGTCGAGGCCGTCGAGAACTTCCCCGCCGACGCGTGGGAAAAGATCATCGCCATCAACCTGTCCTCGACCTTCTACGCCACCAAGGCGGCGATCCCGATCATGAAGGCGCAGGGTCGCGGCCGGATCATCAACATCGCCTCGGCTCACGGTCTGGTGGCCAGCCCGTTCAAGTCGGCCTATGTCGCCGCCAAGCACGGGGTGATCGGCTTCACCAAGACGGTGGCGCTGGAGCTGGCGCAGGACAACATCACCTGCAACGCCATCTGCCCCGGCTTCGTCGAGACGCCGATCGTCTCGAAGCAGATCCAGGACCAGGCGCGCACCCGCGGCATGAGCGAGGAAGACGTGATGAAGAATGTCATTCTCGGCTCGCAGCCGACCAAGCGTTTCGTCACGACCGACGAACTGGCGGGCGTCTTCCTCTACCTGGCGTCGGACCTCGGCGCCTCGGCCAACGGCGCCCACTTCTCCGTCGACGGCGGCTGGACGGCTCAATAGGTTTCACGGCAGCCGCACGACTCGAAAGACGGAGAGGCTGATGGCGGCGAAACGCAAACCGGTCTGTCTGGCCCTGCAGGGCGGCGGAGCTCACGGCGCCTTTCAATGGGGCGTGCTGGACCGGCTGCTGGAAGCTGATGTTCTGGACGTGCGCGCCGTCACCGCCGCCTCGGCGGGAGCGATGAACGCCGCCGCCCTGATCACCGGACTGGAACGCGGCGGAGCCGAGGGCGGGCGCGAGGCGCTGGACCACCTGTGGCGCGAGGTGAACCAGTCCGGCGGCCGCAACGTCTTCGGCGACAGCGCCGTCTGGTCCAAGGCCCTGGCGCCCGAATGGCTGAAGGGGACGCCGATGTGGCAGGCGGGTCAGACCTTGGCCCTGTCGATGAGCCCCTATTCCTTCAACCCCTTCAACCTGAACCCGCTGCGCCGGGTGCTGGAGACTGCGGTGGATTTCGAGGCCCTGCGCGCCTCCTCCATACAGATGTTCGTCTCGACGACAGCCGTGCGTGCGGGTCGTTCGCGTATCTTCAAGTCTGACGAAATGGCGCCGGAGGTGTTGCTGGCCTCGGCCTGCCTGCCCCAGTTGTTCCAGGCGGTGGAGATCGAGGGCGAACCCTATTGGGACGGCGGCTATCTGGCCAATCCGGCGCTGTGGCCGCTGTTCTACACCGACACGCCGGACGATATTCTGCTGTTGCCCCTCAATCCGTTCCAGCGCGATGAGACGCCGCGCGAAGCGGGCGAGATCAACGACCGGCTGAATGAGATCGTCTTCAACGCCCCGCTCGTCGCCGAACTGCGGGCCGTCGCCTTCGTTCAGGACCTGATCGCCGAGGGCAAGCTGAAACCCGGTGAGGATCGCCGGCGCGGCGTCCGCATCCACGTCATCGAAGCCGACGAATGGCTGGGCGGCCAGTCGCTGCATTCCAAATTCGATACGGAGTGGAGCTATCTGAACGAGCTGAAGCAGCACGGCCGGACGGCGGCTGACGCCTGGCTTGAAAACTGCCTGCCCAAGGTCGGCAAGGCGTCCAGCGTGGACGTGAAGGCGCGCTTCCTCTAGCCGACGAAGCCCGCCGCACGGCGCAGACGGTCGTTGATCGCCTCGCCCAGTCCTTTGGCTGGAATGGACGACACGGCGATCCCGGCGGGTTTAGCGCGATCCGCCTCGCGCAACAGGCGGAACAGATTGGCCGCCGCCTCCCGGAGGTCGCCGCTTGGGCTGAGGCTCCAGCGTGGGTCGCCGACGCCAGCGCCGAAGCCCAGCAGGATTTCGTCCTCCCTGGCGCCTTCCGCCTCGATGCGCACCGGCGCGTCAGGCGCATAATGGAGAGCCAGGCGGCCCGGCGAGCGATGCCCTTGCCCGCCTTCGGCCAACGGCCCGGCGACCGCCTCGATCTCTTCGCGGGTGACGGAACCGGGACGCAGCAGAGCCACCTGCCCGTCCAGCACCGAAACGACGGTGCTCTCAACCCCCACAGCGCAGGGCCCGCCATCGACCGCCGCGCCCACGGCATGGCCCGTCTCTTCCATGGCGTCGTCGAAAGTCGTCGGGCTGGGCCGCCCTGAGCGATTGGCCGACGGCGCGACGACCGGCCCGCCGAAGGCGCTGATGATCGCCCGCGCGCGCGGATGGCCCGGCACGCGCACGGCCACGCTGTCCAGCCCCGCCCGCGCCAGATCGCATACCCGCTCGCAATCCCGGACCGGCGCCACGATGGTCAACGGCCCCGGCCAGAAGGTTTCGGCCAAGGCCCGCGCGCGCGCGTCGAACACCGCGATCGTTTCCGCGTCCAGCGCATTGGCGACATGCGCGATCAGGGGATTGAAGCGCGGCCGCCCCTTGGCCTCGAAGATGCGGGCCACCGCCTGAGGATTGGAGGCGTCGGCCGCCAGCCCATAGACAGTCTCGGTCGGCAGGATGACCAGGCGTCCCGTCTTCAACGCCTCGGCGGCGATTTCGGGGCTGTCGCCCCTGGCGGGTCGGTCGGCGGGCACGGTCGCTCTTTCCTTACGCGGCGTCAGCCGTTCAAACAGGCGCGTAGAGTGCGCGGAAACTCGACCAAAGTCCAAGCGGGCTTGCGCCCCGAAGCGCGGCGGCCGACAGAAGCGTGACGTCTTTCTGAGGATAACCGATGAGCTACCGCGCCCCCGTCCGTGACATCGCCTTCGCCCTCGACGCCGTGGCCGGAATCGGTCAGGTGGCGGCGACCGGCGCCTTTCCAGATTACGACGCTGACGTCGCCTCGGCCGTGCTGGACGCCGCCGGTCAGTTTTCGGAAGAGGTTCTGGCTCCGCTGAACCGTCCCGGCGACCTGGCGGGCGCCAAATACGCCAACGGCGCCGTGACCGCCGCCCCCGGTTTCGCCGACGCCTATCAGCAGTTCGCAGCGGGCGGCTGGACCAGCCTGACCGCCTCGGTCGAAGCCGGCGGTCAGGCCCTGCCCAAGGCGCTGGAGCTGGCGGCCTATGAAACCGTCCACGCCGCCAACATGGCCTTCGGCCTGTGTCCCATGCTGTCTCTGGCCTCCATCGTGGCGCTGGAGCAGGTCGGCAACGAACATCAGAAGGCCACCTATCTGCCCAAACTGGTGTCGGGCGAATGGACCGGTGCCATGGTGCTGACCGAACCGCACGCGGGGTCCGACCTGGGCGCCCTGACGGCGACGGCGGTTCCCAACGGCGACGGAACCTACGCCCTGACCGGCCAGAAGATCTTCATCACCTGGGGCGATCACGACGCCACGGACAATATCGTCCATCTGGTGCTAGCTCGCCTGCCCGACGCGCCTGCGGGGCCCAAGGGCATCAGCCTGTTCCTGACGCCCAAGTTCGCGGTCAACACCGACGGTACGCTGGGCGAGCGCAACGCCTTCCGCCCGGTCGGCGTCGAGCACAAGCTGGGCATCCACGCCTCGCCCACCTGCGTCATGAGCTATGAGGGCGCCCGCGCCGAACTGGTCGGACAGCCGAACCAGGGCCTGGCTCATATGTTCGTCATGATGAACGCCGCTCGCCTGGCCGTCGGCGTCGAGGGCGTCGGCGTCGCCGAGCGCGCCTATCAGCACGCCCTGGCCTATGCGCTGGAACGCCGTCAGGGCCGCAGCGTCTGGACCGGCGAGAAGGACGCGCCGATCTTCGACCATCCCGACGTGCGCCGGATGCTGTCGGTGATGAAGGCCAAGGTCGCCGCCGCCCGCGCCATTTGCCTGTCGACCGGCGTCGCCGCCGACCTGGCCCGTCACGCCGCGACCGAGGAAGAGCGCAAGGCGTGGAAGGGTCGCGAAGACCTGTTCACCCCGATCGCCAAGGCCTGGTCCACGGATGTCGGCTGCGAGGTCGCTTCCATGGGCGTTCAGGTCCACGGCGGCATGGGCTTCATCGAGGAAACCGGCGCGGCCCAATACTATCGCGACGCCCGCATCACGCCGATCTATGAAGGCACCAACGGCATTCAAGCGATGGACCTGGTGGGCCGCAAGCTGTCGATGGACGGTGGCGAGTCGGCCAAGGCCCTGATCGCTGAGATGAAGACGACGCTGGCCCAGATCGACCGCCTCTATACCGGAAAGCCGGTCGAGCGCTTCGCCACCGCCATTGAGGCGGTCGAGGACGCCACCCTGTGGCTGCTGGACGCCAAGTCGGACGCCGCTCGCGCCGCCGATGTGCTGGCGGGCGCCGACGCCTATCTGAAGCTGATGGGCGATGTGGTCGGCGGCTGGATGCTGGCCAAGGGCGCCCTGGCGGCCAAGGCGAAGCTGGACGCCAATGACGGCGATGCCGCCTGGCTGCAGGGCAAGCTGGACCTCTATGAGGTCTATGCCGCCAACGTCCTCGGCCACGTCTCCAGCCGCCTGGCCGCCGTCGGTCAGGGCGGCGACCTGCTGCAACGGATGACGGTGGAGGCCCTGGCCGGCTAACGTCCAAGGCCGTTTAGGAGGACAGGGCGATGCTAGCCGCTCTCTTATCGCTCGCGGCCATCGGCGCCGGCGACATCCAGGCCGATCGCTCCATGAGCGAGAAAGCGCCTGTGGTCATCGTCAACCCGTCATGGCTCGAGGCGCCCCAGCCTTCCTATGACGACTATCCGCCCTTCGCCTGGATGATCGGCGTCAACGCCAGGGTCGATGTCGAGTGCATGTCCAACGCCCAAGGCGTGGTCAAGGACTGCCGGGTGACGCGCGAAACCCCTTACGGCCTGGGTTTTGGCGCCGCGGCCCTGGCGATCGTGCCGCGCGGGCGTCTCTCTCCTCGCAGCGTCGACGGCGTGCCCACCGCCAGCGCCATAGCCCTGTCGCTTCCGTTCTCCACCAACCCGCAGGTCCGAACCCCGCCCAAGGCGTGGCGGGAGCCGGAACCGTCGCCCGCCCATCTCGCGGCGGCGGACGCCTATGTGAGCTCCGTAGGCGACTGGCCTGTGCTCAGCTTCGCCCCCGTCGTTCAGAGCCTCGCGGAGGATCGCCGCGAAATCGTCCTGCGCTGGCTGACCGACGTGCTGCCTAACGCCGAACAATCGCGCAAGATTTTCGTCCGCGCCCTGGCTCGGACCGTGCCTCAGACCACCTTGAACCGCTGGGCCAGCGGAACCTTTGACGAGAAAGACTTCCAACTCTTCGCGGACATCCAACTGGCGGTCGACGACCAATTCCACCTCAACGCCGCCGAGATCGAACTGCGCCGGCGCTATTGCAGCCGTTACGATTGCGACGTTCCTTTGGATCGATAGACTGGCGCTTTCGAAAAGCGATTGTGGAGGGCAGCGATGGCAGGGCTTCCATTTGTGCTCAGCTTGGCCTTGCTGGGACAGACGGTGACAGCAGAATCGCTGCCGGACGCGCCGCCGTTGACGGTCGTTCCTGCATGGCGCACGCCACCCGCGCCAACACCCGACGACTATCCTCATTTCGCTTCGGTTGTCGGCATCAACGGCGAGGTTCAGGTGCAGTGCCGCACCTCGGTCGAGGGACGCCTCTCCGCCTGCACCCCCATGTCGGCGCGTCCGGCAAACCTTGGCTTTGAGGAGATCGCTGTCCGACTGGTTGAAGCAGGACTGGTTACGCCCGCCCAGGACGCCAGCGGGCCGGTCGAAGCCGAAATTATCGCGCGCGTGCCCTTCAGCGTGCCCATGGCCCTCCCGCCTAAACCCCCGGCCTGGGACGGACCTGAACCGAATCCCTCTCAACGCGCCGCTGGCGAAGACTATGCACGACGCCATCGAGCTGATCCGCTGATACGATCACGGCTGCCCTGGGGTCTGCAGCCCATGTCCCCGGAGATGCGACAAACCGTCAAATCATGGATCGACGAACTGTTCGCACGAAGCGATCAAGTTCGAGGCCTCGGCATGGCTCGCGTGCTCGCAAAACGAGATCTGGACGTGTTCCCTCGAACCAAGCCTGACGACTGGGACGACTGGACAAAAGAGATGGCGAGCGTAATGGCCGATCTATTTGACGGGACGGAAGCCGTCGCCGAACTGCGTCGACGGTTCTGCGCCCACTATGACTGCGGTCCGGCCCTGGAAGGCGACGCCGCGCCTTGAGCTGAGTCCAGCCGCTCAATCGTCTCGCGCACATACTGGGCATGAGCCACGACGCCGAGGTCCAGCCCTTCGCCGCCGCCCTGCACCTCCTGCACCAGCACCCCGGCGATAAAAGGGTGATCGGGCGCGGGCGCGCCGGGCACGCGCCGCGCCGCCGGGGTCCAGAAGACCGGCCCGCCGGAATTACCCTGGGCCACCACGAAATCGAGCAGGAATATCGGGAAATGCCGGATCGGGGTCAGCGGCCAGGAACTGATCCGGCCTAGGCGCAGGATCGGAAAGCCCGCTCGATTCGCCGACAGGCCGTGCGGATACCCCAGCGCCAGAAGTTCGTCGCCCGGCCCCATCCGCCAGCGGTCGAAGGCGTCAGCCTCGGCCAGCCAACCGACCGGGATCGCCGCCTGGGCGAAAGCGGGCGGCGCCGTGATCTCCATCACCGCCACGTCGCGCTCAGGGTGGGCGGTCCATAGCGGTGCGCCGGCCGCGTCGCGGATGGTCAGGGTTCCGGGCGTGAACTTCCAGGCGCCGTCAGCCTCGGCCGTGCGCCAGCCAATCCGCGCCTCATTACCCGGCATGACGTCCAGCACGTGCCGCGCCGTCACCAGCACGACGCGCGGCGCGCCGTCAGGTCTAGGCGCGGCGATCAGGAAGCCCGTGCCGACCTTCCTCTGACTGCCGCTGATCGGCTGGTCCAGTTGCACCGTGGCGTTGATGACGCCGACCGTCAGGTCCCATTCGGGCGGCGGCGCGGCGACGACAGCCGGTTGTTCGGGCGGAAGATCCTGAATGACCATGACGCCATTTGACGCCGAGCGTCGCCGGGCACAAGGTCCGGCTCAAATCATATGCTTGGGGCACGCCATCATCATGAACCGTCGCGAACTGATCGCCTCGACCGCCGCCATCGGCGTGGTCGCCGTCTCCCCCGCCCTTGCCCGCCAGACTACCGGAGCCTCGATGTCCAAACCCACGCCGCCCGTCGCCAAGAAGGTCCCCGTTCGCATCGAACAATTGGGTCGGGTCCGCACCGACGACTATCAGTGGATGAAGGACGACAACTGGCAGGCGGTGCTGCGCGACCCGTCGCTGATCAAGGCTGACGTCAAGGAGCACCTGACCGCCGAGAACGCCTATCGCGAAGCCATGATGGCCTCGACCCTGCCGCTGCAGGCCGCGATGTTCGAGGAGATGAAGGGCCGCATCAAGGAGGATGACAGCTCCGTGCCCGCCGCTGACGGCCCGTGGGAATACTTCACCGAGTACCGCACCGGCGAGCAGCACCCCCGCTATATGCGGGTCGAGCGCCAGGGGACCTGGATGGTCGGCGGTCAGCCCGTGACCAAGAATTTCGTCAAGGCCCCGACGCCTGAGCTGCTGCTGGACTGCAACGCCCTGGCCGAGGGCAAGGCCTATTCCGAGGTCTCGGCGACCGAGCATAGCCCCGACCACGCCCTGTTCGCCTATGCCGAGGACGCCCAGGGTTCGGAAGTCTACAAGATCTATGTGAAGGACCTGGCGACCGGCGAAGTGCTGCCCAACCCGATCGAATCGGCCAGCGCCAACTTCACCTTCTCGCCGGACAGCCAGTGGATCTTCTGGACCAACCGCGACGACAACGGTCGTCCGGACAAGATCTTCCGTCGCCCGGCGCGCGGCGGCGAGACCGCCCTGGTCAACGAGGAAGCCGACGAGGGCATGTTCCAAGGCATCGGCCGCACCGCCGACGACGCCTTCCTGGTCATCAACATCGCCAATCAGGAGACCTCGGAAAGCCGCATCATTCCGGCTTCCGATCCGACGGCGACGCCCGTGGTGGTCGAGCCGCGCCATGTGGGCCGTCTGTACGACTTGGACCATTGGGGCGACCGCTGGGTGATCCGCACCAATGCCGACGACGCCGTCGACTTCAAGGTTGTGGAGGCGCCGACCGCCTCCCCCGCCAAGGCGAACTGGAAGGACCTGATCCCGCATACGCCGGGCCGCTTCATCGAGGGCGTGGCCCTGGTCAAGGACTATCTCGGCCGTCAGGAACGCGCCGACGCCAACACCAAGATCGTCATCCGCGACCGCGCCGGCGCCGAGCATGAGATCGCCGTCGATGAACCCGCCTACGCCCTGTCGCTGGGCGGAGCGTCGGAGTTCGACACCACGGTCATGCGCTATGGCTACAATTCGCCGTCGACCCCCACTTCGACCTATGACTACGACCTGAGGACGCGCGAGCGCACCCTGCGCAAGGTCCAGGAAATCCCCTCGGGCCATAACCCGGCCGACTATGTGGTCGAGCGCCTGAACGCCCCCGCCTCGGATGGCGAACTGGTGCCGGTGACGGTGCTGCGCCGCAAGGACACGCCGGTCGACGGCTCGGCGCCGCTTCTGCTCTACGGTTACGGCTCCTACGGCATTCCGATGGCGGCCAGTTTCGCGACGAACCGGCTGTCTCTGGTGGATCGAGGCTTCATCTACGCCATCGCTCACATCCGCGGCGGCTCGGACAAGGGCTGGAACTGGTTCCTGGACGCCCGACGCTTCACCAAGAAGAACACCTTCACCGACTTCATCGCCGCCGCCGATCATCTGATTGCAGAGAATTACGCCCGGTCGGGCAACATCGTCGCCGAAGGCCGGTCGGCCGGCGGGCTTCTGATGGGCGTGATCACCAATATGCGGCCGGAATTGTGGGCCGGCGTGATCGGCGGCGTGCCCTTTGTCGACCTGATCAACACCATGTCCGACACCACCCTGCCCCTGACCCCGCCCGAGTGGCCTGAGTGGGGCAATCCGATCGAGGACGCCGACGCCTACGACTACATGTATTCCTACAGCCCCTATGATCAGATCGAGGCCAAGCCCTATCCCGCCCTGCTGGCGACCGGGGGCCTGTCCGACCCGCGCGTGACCTATTGGGAGCCTGAGAAGTGGGTGGCCAAGCTGCGCCCGGCCTCCACATCGGGCAAGCCTGTGCTGCTGAAGATCAATATGGAGGCAGGCCACTTCGCCTCGTCCGGCCGGTTCGATTATCTGAAAGACATCGCCCACGACTACGCCTTCGCCGTCTGGGCAGTGGAGAAGGGATGGGAAAAGGCGTGATCGTCCGACCGTTTGCGGAAGCCGATCTGGCGGCCGTGACGGCCATTTACGCCGACAGCGTGCTGAACGGCACAGGGACGTTCGAACTGGACGTCCCCTCAGCCGACGAGATGCGGACGCGCCTCGCCGCGCCCGCCGCCTTAGGCCTGCCCGTCCTGGTCGCTGAAGTCGACGGCCCCGATGGACTGAGACAGGTCGCCGGCTACGCCTATGCCGCTCCCTATCGCCTGCGCGCCGCCTATCGCTTCATGGTCGAGGACTCGATTTACGTCGCCCGAGCATGCCGGGGACGTGGCGTCGGAAAAGCCCTGCTGGACGCCCTGCTCGAGACCTGCACGACCTTGGGAATGCGTCAGGTTGTGGCGGTGATCGGCGACAGCGCCAACGCTGGCTCCATCGCCCTCCACGAGGCTTCAGGCTTCGTCCACGTCGGCGCCTTTCGCGACGCCGGCTGGAAATTCGACGGCTGGCGCGATGTCGTCTTCATGCAGAAGGCGCTGGGTCCCGGAGGGGCGACGCCGCCCGACGCCGCTGGCCTGGATTGCGGCCGCTAGAGCCTGAATTCGCAGATTTTTTTGCAGAAGCGCCACAATGCGCTTGACCCCCGGCGCGACGAACCGTATTCGCCCCTCCTCTCCTCCGCGTGGGGAGAGAAACGCGGGTGTAGCTCAGTTGGTTAGAGTGCCGGCCTGTCACGCCGGAGGTCGCGGGTTCGAGCCCCGTCACTCGCGCCACTCCTCTCAGGGATCTGAGGGAGTGGCGCACCGCCCTTCCTCTATTCTCTGAACATCGAAGAATTCGAGACCGGTACGTCGCCGTCGATCCAATTCGCACGCCTACTCCTCTAGACGCACCATTCCGACCTAACCGCAAAACAGAAAGGCGGCGGACCGAAGTCCGCCGCCCTCCATATCTACGCTGGCTTCCAGACTTAGAAGCGAGCGCGAGCCGAAATCGAGAACATGCGTCCCAACAGGCCCGGATAGTACAGCTGGGTGTCCGTGTTCGCCTGGCCGTTGTAAACGCCGATCGGCGTCTGCGGCGCATTCTTGTCGAACACGTTGCCGATGAAGGCTGTCAGCTGGAAGTTATCGGTGACATTCCACCGCGCCGACAGGTCGAAGTAGCTCGCCTCCGGCATTTCATACTCGCTGTCATCCACCGCGTTGACGAAGACCGGATCCTTCAACGGCGGGGTATAGCTCCACCGGGCGAAGATCGTCCAATCCGCAATGTCATAGGTAACCGACAAGACTGACTTCCAGTCGAAGTTGGCGCCGCCGATAGACGAGTAGCCATAACCGACAGAATCATCTCCATCGAAGTTCAGTTCATCGACGTAAGTGAACAGTTCATTGACACGCAGGCGCCCCGGAAGACCGAACTCTTCCATATCGACAGACCAGTCGATCTGGGTATCGATGCCCTTGGTACGATAGAAACCGCCGTTTGTACGTGTCGTGTTCACGAAATCAAGCTGACCCGTAACTTGGTCACGCACGACGCGTCCGCAAGCTTCAGACGTCAGGCTGAGAGAGTCGTAACACGCCTCAATCCAATAGTTGGCGCCGAGCGACGCAATGATATCGGTAATCTCGATATCATAATAATCAACAGTCGCGCGGAAGTTGCCAACTGGGAAGAAGTCTGGCTGGAAGACCACCCCGAAAGTGAGGGTTTCGGCAGATTCCGGCTTCAGATTCGGATTACCAAAGGCGAATGCCTCAACCTGAGTGTTATTCTGGGTGATGCCGCCCGCGAAATCGATCCCTGGCGCCTGTTGGGCGCAGAATGCAGCGATAGCGCTTGAAGGTGCAGAACCGCCTTGAATCATGCAGGGGTCGATGGCGCTGGGGAAACCCTGGTCCCCGTTTTGATAAAGTTCGAACACGCTAGGCGCGCGAACCGCGGAGTTGAACACCGACCGGAACTTCAGCCAATCGAGGGGCTGATACTCCAGACCGATCTTATAGGTGTCGAGACCGCCGACAGACGAGTAGTCCGAATAGCGATAGCCGAAGTCCATCCCCAGATATTTGGCGCCCGGCAGATCACGAAGCAACGGCACGGAGAGTTCGGCGTAAAGTTCCGAAACGCTGATCGAACCGCCCTGATCCTGAATGGCGTTGAAGCCGTAGATGTTGCCGGTCCGCTGTTCGTTATCGACGCGGAACTCAGCACGGCTTTCACGCCATTCGAAGCCGAACACCGCCGCCAGAGGGCCCGCAGGCAGGGTCATCAGGTCGCCGCGCGCGAAGCCCGCGATACGCGACTCTTCGATGTCGGTCGTCGAGAAGGTCGGCACCGTGATGAAGTCGACCATCTCCTTCGTCAGCGTGCCTTCGCCGAAGATATCCAGCGGCACGCAGCCCGGCAGGGCGTTGATCCCCAACGGCGCGCCCGACGTCGGATCCTGACACCCGGCCAGCCCCTGACGGATAGCCGTCTTGTTCACGCTGTTCCGGCCGAGATCCTGGAGTTGGTTCTTGCCGTAGCTGGTGGTCAGGCTCCAATCCCAGCCCGAGCCGCCGAAGTCGCCGCTGAGCGTCGCCAGCATGGCCAGCGAGCTGTTCTTGGTTTCGCCGAAGCGAGCGCCGACCTCGTTCGTACGGCGGTCCATGGTGAACGGCGCGTCGGGATCAGCGCGGCTTTGCAGAGCGGCCCACAGATCGGAGTGCTTCGTCTGAATCAGATCGCGCATGGCTGGCGTCAGATTGACGGTCAGACCGGTCGCCGGCGTCGGCGCCAGAGACACTTCCTGCCACGTATTGGCGTAGTTCAACTGAACGTCCAGGCGCAGCGAATCGGTAATGTCGTAGTGACCGATCGTCGTGATGTTAAAGCGTTCGGCCGGCAGAATCAGATAGTTGTCGGGACCATAGTTGTAGCGCGAGGAACCGGCCGCACGATCAGGCACAGCGCAAGCGCCGCTGCCGGCGTAGGGCGTCAACGCCCCACTAGTGTCGAACGACAGGTTCCCACTGTTATACGCACCGGTATTAGCCACGCCGTCGCAGTTCGTATCATATCCGCCTGCGCCGAAGTTGGTATTGCCTGTGGCGCCGACAAGCGCTCCCAGGTTGCTGAAGGGGTTGCTCGGATCGTTGTAGACCGTGCCCCATGCCGAGGTGCCTGAACCACCCGCGAAATAGGTGCCGCCGCCGCCGGCGATAGCATCCAGGTACTTCTGGGCGGAATCGACGACGATCGGCCGCCCGCTGGCGTCATAAGCGATGGCCGCAGAAACCGCCGAATAAGGCAGTTCCGCTTGGCTCACGCCTTCGCGGCTGTAGTAGCTTGCATAAGCGGTCAGATTGCCACGACCATCGGCGAAGTTGCCGCCGAACAGACCCGTAAGCGACACTTCCGGCTGCATGCCGTCGAAGGACGCGCCATAGGTCGCCGACAGTTCAGCGCCTTCATAGTTGTCCTTCAACACGAAGTTCACGACGCCGGCGACGGCGTCTGAGCCGTAAACAGCCGAAGCGCCGCCCGTCACGACTTCGACGCGGTTCACCAGCGACGTCGGAATGGTGTTCAAATCCACAACACCGGTGGTCGAAGAGGCCGGCAGGCGCTCACCGTTGATCAGCACCAGGGTGCGGTTCGGCCCCAGGCCGCGCAGGTCGACGGTCGCGAAGCTTTCGCCGCCCGAGTTATTTGAGGTGGCCATGTTGCCAGCCACAACCGACGGCAGCTCGTTCAGCAAATTCTCGACCGAAAGCGTGCTGGTCAGTTCGATGGTCTCAGCCGTCACCGTCGTGACCGGGCTCGGAGCGTCATAGTCCTGGCGGACAATACGCGAGCCGGTGACGACCACGTCCGAAACCTGGCTCGCAGGTTCACCGCTCTGCGTGGTCTGGGCGAAAGCGGGGCTGGCCATGCCCGCCACCGCCAACCCGGCAATGAATGTCGACGCAAGCAGGCGCTCACGCTTCAATTGGATCTTCAAGATAAATCCTCCTGTGTTGCACCTGGCCCCCAACGGAGTTTTTACCCCATCTGCCGGCGCGGCCACCTCGCTCCCGCCCCCCAACAGGGAGAATCGAACGAACGGCTAGACGATCCATAACCGGCACCACAGAAGGAATTCTAGGCCAATTACTTTCACGCAACGAATCTACCTCATTCATGTCACAAAATAGCCACGGCCTTTCGTAGAGAACACTCAACCGAGAGGCGAGCGCCTTTTTATTGACCAGAATGAAGCTTCGAAGAAATGTCAGAAAAACAGAAAATTTCCGCAAAATTTGCCACCCTACTGGCAGTTATCGCCGGTATCCCAATGTGGAGCTCGCAAGCTTTCGCCGCTGATCAACGTTCACCAGTGGACGAGATCGAGGCCTGCCGTTCAATTGCCGACCCCGCGCTGCGCCTGCCCTGCCTGGACCGCGCGTCCGAAAGGCTGCTCCAGGCTCATAAGGCGGGAGAGCTGACGATCATCGATGGAGCTCAGGTACGAGAAGCGCAGCGCAACCTCTTCGGCTTCAACGGCGTGACCTTGCCATCATTCCTCGGAGCAAGTGCAGAGCGGGAGGAGATATCATCGATCCAGACCACCCTGAGGAGGGCGTCCAGAGACGGCTATGGACAATGGACATTCCATCTCGCCGACGGCAGCGAATGGAAGCAGATCGACAATGAAACACCGCGCATTCGCGACCAAAGCGGCGTTGAGGTTCGTATTCGCCGCGCAGCTTTTGGCAGTTACCTTATGAATGTAGGCGATGCTCGCGCCATTCGAGTGAAGAGACAGTGAGCACAGTCCTGGCAGCAATAGGCGTGAAATGTCGGGAAAGATCGTCCATATTGAAAACGAAGCACCGTCATGATCCCTTACCTCCGCCAGTTCGATTTCGCCTATGGGCGTCGGGATCAGGTCTCGCCTCTGATCCAGCGCGTGATCGCAGACAATCCGGGGCCTTTCACATTCACCGGCACGGGCGTCTACATCATCGGACGCGACCGGCCGGGCGCCGAGGTCGCTGTGATCGATCCCGGGCCGATGGACGAGGCTCATCTTTCGGCCCTGATTCGCGCGATTGAAGGCCGAACGGTCAGCCATATCCTGGTGACGCATACCCATCGGGACCATGCGCCCCTCGCCCGCCCCCTGGCCGAGGCGGTCGGCGGCGCGCCCATCCTGGCGGCTCGTCCGCCGGACCGGACAGTGCACGCCTCGGGCGCTCTGGATGAGGACGACGACGCCGACTTTCAGCCGGACGTAATCCTGGTCGGCAGCGAGCGGATCGAAGGGGACGGCTGGACGCTGGAGGCCCTGGCGACGCCGGGCCACGCCTCCAACCATATGGCCTTCGTCCTGCGCGAGGAAAACGCCCTGTTCAGCGGCGACCACATCATGGGCTGGTCGACGACGGTAGTGGCGCCGCCGGACGGAGACATGGCGGACTATATGAAGAGCCTGGACGCCGTTCTCGCCCGTGGGTTCTCGACGATCTGGCCCACGCATGGCCCAGCGATCACCCAGGTCGCGCCCTTCCTGAAGGCCTATCGCGCCCACCGCCTGGAACGGGAGGCTCAGATCATGGCCCGACTGGCCTCAGGGGATCAGAGGGTCGCCGACATGGTTCCCACCCTCTACGCCGGGGTTGACCAGCGCCTCTGGCCGGCCGCCAGCCTTTCGGTGCTGGCGCACCTGATCAAGCTGGAGAAAGAAGGACGGGTTCGCGCCTCGCCGGGGGCTGAACTGGCCGCGACCTGGCGGTTGGTCGACCCGGCGCTCTAAAGCTTAAGGCGCCAGGTGCGCGACCACGGCCCTGGCTAGACGACAGGCCTCATCCCCGACCTCCAGGTCGTCGCGTCCCGCGACACGCACGTCCGTGCGCCCAGGGCGAATACGAACGCTGACGTCATACGTCAGGCCGAACCAGGCACCTTCCTTGCGTCCATCCACACGAAAGGGCGCGGTGCCCAGAACAGTGAACCCGGCCTTTTCGAGAGCCCAGGCCGCCGTCTCCGGCGCAACCTGGGTCGGCGCGTGGGTCAGGCCTTCGCAACCCTGAGGCTGTCTTTCCGTCACGCCCGCCAGGCGCCTCTCCGCCGCCAGGATGCGGGCGAAGGCGGGCGGATCCGACGGGTCCGTCGCGACGTCGAGCGGGGCGGCGGTGAAACGCCTCTCCTGAACCAGATAGCCCCCAACCGTCACCCCGGCGATCGCCAAAGCCGCGCCGGCGATCCCGACCAAGCGCCGCTCCCGGAACGCCAGAAGGCAGGCGACCAGAGCGGCCGACAATCCCGCGAAGGCCAGGATCCGACCGATTTTCAAGGCCAGCACGCCCAGGCTGAATTCCGCGCTCCACACGCCCAGGCGCGCGCCGCAGACCGCGACCAGCAACAAGGCCGGCGCGAGCAGCGCAACCAGAAGCAACAGCACGGCCAGAGACTGGCCCTTAGGGCGGGTTGTCGACACGGCGTCCTCCGTCGAATCAACCGGCTGTGGGCAGCCGGTAGTCCGTCATTCGCTCACGCAGGGTCTTCTTGTCGATCTTGCCCGTGGCGCCCAGAGGGATGTCGTCCACGAAGACCACATCGTCCGGCATCCACCATTTGGCGATCTTGCCCTGCAGGAAGTCGAGATGTTCCTGCTTGTCCTCGACCTCGCCCTCCTTGAGCTTGACCAGCAGCACCGGCCGCTCGTCCCATTTGGGGTGCGCCGCGCCGATGACGGCCGCCAGGGCGACCTTGGGGTGGCCGACGGCGATGTTCTCGATGTCGATGGAGCTGATCCACTCCCCGCCCGACTTGATGACATCCTTGGCGCGATCGGTGATCTGCATGAAGCCTTCGGGGTCGACGCTGGCGATGTCACCCGTGTCGAAGAAACCTTCGTGATCCAGGATGTCGCCGCCCTCGCCCTTGAAATAGGCGCCGGCGATGGTCGGCCCCTTGACCATCACCCGGCCGAAGGTCTTGCCGTCATGCGGCATCTCCTGACCGCCGTAGTTCTTGATCTTGAGCTCGACCCCCAGCGGCGGCGTGCCCTGTTTCATGCGCCAGGCCATCTGCTGATCATAAGGCAGAGCCTTCAGTTCGGGCGTCAGGTTGGCGATGGTACCGATCGGAGAGGTTTCCGTCATGCCCCAGGCATGGACCACCTCGACGCCGAACTTCTCCTGGAAGCCGCGGATCAGGGCCTCCGGGCAGGCCGAGCCGCCGATCAGAACCTTTTTCAAGGTGGAGAACTTCAACCCGTTCTCGATCATATGTCCGAACAGCCCCTGCCACACGGTGGGCACGGCGGCCGAGAAGGTGACCCCTTCAGTCTCGATCAGCTCATAGAGCGCAGCGCCGTCCATCCTGGCGCCTGGCATGACCAGTTTCGAGCCTGCCGCCGGCCCCCCGAAGGCGATGCCCCAGGCGTTGGCGTGGAACATGGGAACGACCGGAAGGATCACCTCATTGGGCGTCGCTCCCATCACCGTGGACTGAAGGCCCAGCAAGGTGTGGATGAAGTTCGAGCGGTGCGAATACAGCACGCCCTTCGGATTGCCTGTGGTGCCCGAGGTGTAACAGAGACCGCAGGCCGTCTGTTCGTCGAACCCGCCCCAGACCACGTCGCTCGACGCCTGCTCCAACACCGCCTCATAGGCCTCGCCCTTCGGCAGCTTGGCCGAAGGCATATGAGCGGCGTCGGTCATCACGATGACGCGTTCGACGGTCGGGCAATGCGGGAGGATGGCCTCCAGCAGCGGCACGAAAGTCAGATCGGTGAAGATGATCCGGTCTTCGGCGTGATTGATGATGTAGGCCAGTTGCTCTGGGAACAGCCGCGGATTGAGCGTGTGGCAGACGGCGCCGATGCCCATGATGCCGTACCAGGTCTCGATATGATTTCCGGTGTTCCAGGCCAGGGTGGCGACACGGTCGCCCGGCCTGATTCCCCAGGCCAGCAAGGCGTTCGACACGCGGCGCGCGCGCTCGTGAATGGCGGCGTAGGTGGTGCGGACGATCGGCCCTTCCACCGAACGCGTCACGACCTCGCGCCGTCCGTGCCAGTTCTTCGCGTGATCGAGGATCTTGTCGACCGTCAACGGCCAGTCCTGCATCATACCCAGCATTCGGCGTCTTCCCTCGTCCATGCGCCTTGGTTGAAAGCGGCGCTTGCATCCACGCTAAGACAGGTGAACCGCGACAGGCAACGTGACGCAAGGGAAGGCTGGCCGCGACAGATCGCCGTTCCTGCACGTCATCAAGGCTTGCATCGCGCGCCATCCAGGTGAATGAGCCGCTCATGACCATTCTGATCGCCATCACCGGCGGCTCGGGCTCCGGCAAGAGCACCCTGGCCGAGGCCCTGATTTCCTCGCTGCCCGAGGGCGTCGCCACCCTTTTGCGAGAAGATTCCTATTATCTCGACGCGGCGTCCGTCCCCGGTTTTGATGCGGCGACGCACGATTTCGACGATGTCGCCGCGCGTGATCACGATCTGCTGATTTCCGATCTGAGCGACCTGAAGGCCGGACGCAGCGTGACCGCTCCGCTTTATTCCTTCATTCACCACGGACGCGAGCCGGGCGGCGAGCCGGTGCCGGCCGCTGAGGTGGTGGTGGTCGAAGGCACGCACCTGCTGTGCACCTCGGCCCTGGCAGCCCTGTTCGACATTCGGGTCTTCGTCGACACCCCTGCAGACATCCGCTTCATCCGCCGCCTTCTGCGCGACCAGACCGAGCGCGGCCGCACGGCCGAATCCGTTATCCAGCAATATCTCGCCACGGTCCGTCCCGGCCATGAGCGGCTGACGGAACCATCCCGGGTCCATGCCGATTTCATCGTCGCAGACGCCACCGCCGCGGTTCGCCTGGAAGATCCTCAAGCCGTGGTGCGCCTGGCGGCGCCGGTGTTGGCCCACCCGTTGCTTGAACCCTGGTTGAGCTAACCGGCGTCGCTGACGGCGTTAACCGTGATCGTTGCAATCGTGGCAAATTAAAGGCAGGATCGTCGTCCAATGATTGGGTGACAATCCGATGACCGTCTCGGTCCACGCCCTCGAAGACCCCCGACGCGACGCCCTGGTGCGCCAGGCTCGGCTGCACTTCGTCGAAGAAGGTTACGCCGGCACCAAGATGGAGCCGATCGCCAGGGAGGCCGGCGTATCCACGGCGACCCTCTACGCCATGTTCGAGAACAAGGCGGCGCTGTTCGCCGCCGTCATCGACGAAGCCTCCGCCGACTTCGCCGAGCGGATGGCCAAGGTGAAGACCTGCGCCGGCGCGCCCCGGCCGCGATTGAACGGCTTTCTGACCGCCTATGCCGAATTCATCAGCGACCCGTTCGTCAGGGCCATTTTTCGCCTGGTGATGACCGAGCGTCGTCGTTTCGAGAGTCTGGCGACAGCCTTCTATGAACAGGCCAAGCAGGATTTCGGCGCGGTGCTCGTCTCAACCCTCGCTGACATGAACGCAAAGGGCGAGCTGAAGCTTCACAAGCCGTCCTGGGCCGCTAGTCAGCTGATGGGCATGGTCGAACACCCGCTGTTCTTCGTGCCGACGGTGACCGGGGATCGGGTTCTTCCCGCCCGCTCGCCTGCGGCCATCGCCGAAGACGCGGTGGAGACCTTCCTGGCCCGTTACGCCGCCTGACCTGCTTGATCAGGGCCAGAGCCGGCCGCGACGCCACGCCTGATCTTCCGCCGTCCGGTCAAACCGTAGACGATCATGCAGGCGGAAGGGACGATCGCGCCAGAACTCGATCTGGACCGGCCTGACCCGCCAACCGGTCCAGCGATCCGGCCGCGGAACCTCATGGCCGTCGAAACGCGCGGTCTGTTCGGCCACTTTGGCCACGAGAGCCGCTCGATCCGCCAGGGGACGCGACTGGTCCGACGCCCAGGCGCCGATGCGGCTTTCGCGCGCGCGGCTGGCGAAATAGGCGTCGGCCTCCTCAACGCTGACTGGCTCCACCGGTCCCCGGATCCGCACCTGGCGACGCAGACTCTTCCAGTGGAACAGCAGGGCGGCGCTTGGATTAGCCCACAATTGGCCGCCCTTGGCGCTTTCCTGATTGGAGAAGAAGGTGAAGCCTCGCGTATCGACATCCTTCAGCAGGACCATACGCACATCGGGATGGCCCTCGGCGTCCACCGTCGCCAGCGCCATGGCGTTCGGGTCGTTGGGTTCCGATCCCCGCGCGACCTCCAGCCATTCGACGAACAGGGCGATGGGGTCGTCCCGCTCGAAGATGGTCTCATCCGCATTCGCCTCGAGTTGGGCGGCGTAGTCTTCCCGAGACGGGCTGGGCGGGATCACGGACTGGGTCATGCCGACCCTATAGTCCCGCTTCAGGCCCACGTCACATGCACGCCGTTCAAACCTGCGTCAGCCTTTGCAAACAAGGTTAACCCTGTCTTGACCATGTGGTCTGCACAGTGGCCGCCATGTGCGCGGACAGCCCCTCATTCATGGACGCTCGACGCCTGCTCGGCCTCGACGGTCCGGCAGGCCCGCAGGCGTTAGCCGCCGCATTTCGCATAGCCGTAAAGGCCTCTCGTCCGGATCAGCCCGGCGGAGACGCAGATCGGTTTCGTCGCGTCATCGCCGCCTACCGTCTGCTGCAGACGGAGACTCGCGCGCTGCCGGCGCCGCGCAAGCGGTCCGAAACCTCTCATGCTCAGGGCGCCCGTTCCGCTCCCCTTCCCCCTCCGCTCGTCGTGTTGACGCCGATGCAGGCTCTGACCGGGGGCAGCGTGATCGTCAAAGCCTGGGGACGCAGCCTTCTGGTTCACGTCCCGCCGGGCGTGCGGACCGCTGATCGCATCCGGCTGAAGGATGGCCCGTCCCTGCTGCGCGTCTTGATCCGGCCCGCCGACGGATTATCGGTTCTGGGTGCCGACCTGTTCATGGACTGGCCGATAGCGCCGCGCCTGATGCGGGACGGCGGACGTATAGAGATCGACACGCACGCCGGCCTCCAGAGCGCCTGGCTGGTGCCAGACATGGTCGAGCCGGTTCGGCTTCGCCTTCCCGGCCTCGGCCTGCCCGCCCGAGGCAAGCGCGCCGCAGGCGACCTGTTCGTCAAGCTGATCCCGTCGGACGACCTGCCGTCGGCGGCGGAAGACATGCTGCTTCGCTTCACTCGGGTCTGGACGCCGGAGCGTATGGCGGCCTAAGCGAGAGGCCATGTCGCACAACACCTTCGGCCATCTGTTCCGCATCACCACCTGGGGCGAAAGCCACGGTCCGGCCATCGGCTGCGTCGTCGATGGGTGCCCGCCGCTGATCCCGCTGACCGAGGCCGACATCCAGCCCTGGCTGGACCAGCGCAAGCCCGGCGGCAGCCGATTCGTCACCCAGCGGCAGGAGGCCGATCAAGTCCGCATCCTGTCCGGCGTCTTCGACGACGGGAACGGCCCGGTCACGACCGGCACGCCGATCAGCCTGATGATCGAGAACACCGACCAACGGTCCAAGGATTACGGCGAGATCGCCCGCGCCTACCGTCCCGGCCACGCCGACTACGTCTACCAGACCAAATACGGCGTGCGCGATCCTCGCGGCGGCGGCCGGTCCTCGGCGCGTGAGACGGCCAGCCGCGTGGCGGCGGGCGCCGTGGCCAGGAAGGTGCTGGGCGACGACGTTCGCATCCGCGCCGGGGTGGTCCAACTCGGTCCGCACCGTATTCCTGACGAAGCGATTGATTTCGACGCCGTCTATGACAACGCCCTGTTCGCCGCCTCGGCCGAGATCGTGCCCGTGTGGGAGCAGTATCTGGACGGTGTGCGAAAATCCGGCTCCTCCATCGGCGCCGTGGTGGCGCTGGAGGTCACCGGCGTCCCGGCCGGATGGGGCGCGCCCCTCTACGCCAAGCTGGACGCCGAACTGGCGGCGGGCCTGATGTCCATCAACGCTGTCAAGGGCGTCGAGATCGGCGCGGGTTTCGGCGCCGCCGAGCTGTCAGGCGAGGACAACGCCGACCAGATGCGCCTGGGCGACGACGGCCTGCCTGTCTTCCTGTCGAACAAGGCGGGCGGCGTGCTGGGCGGCATCTCCACCGGACAGCCGCTGACAGCGCGCGTGGCGTTCAAGCCCACCTCCTCCATCCTGACCCTGCGACAGACGATCAACCGCGACAGCGAAGAGGTCGACCTTCGCACCAAGGGCCGCCACGACCCCTGCGTCGCGTTGCGCGGCGTCCCGGTGGTCGAAGCCATGGCCGCCATCGTGCTGGCCGACGCCAAGCTGCGGCATCGGGCCCAAGTGGTTAGCTGCTCGATATGAAACAGGTACAGTTGCCAATTGATTTCGGCGATCCTATCTAGGTCTCAAGCATTCCTCAGATGGGAGACCACACCATGATCGACGTCAGACCCTTCAAGACGCTCGGCGGCGCCAACCACGGCTGGCTGAACGCCAAGCATCACTTCTCGTTCGCCAACTATTATGACCCGAAGCGCATGGGTTGGGGCCGGTTGCGCGTCTGGAACGACGATGAGATCGCCGCTCAGTCGGGTTTCCCGCCTCATCCGCACGCGGACATGGAGATCATCACCTACGTCCGCACCGGAGCCATCACCCATCAGGACTCCATGGGCAACACGGGCCGCACCGCGGCCGGGGACGTTCAGGTGATGAGCGCAGGCACCGGCGTGCGCCACGCCGAGTACAACATGGAGAATGAGCTCACGACCCTGTTCCAGATCTGGATAGAGACGGATCGGCCCGGCGCTCAGCCCTCCTGGGGTCAGCGCGAGTTTCCGAAGAGCGACCGCTCGGGACAGTTCACCATCGTCGCCTCGGGCGATCCGGCGGACGAGGCCCTGACCATCAACGCCGATGCGCGCGTTCTGGCCGCCACGCTGAAGGCGGGCGAAAGCCTGTCCTATGACCTGGCGGCCGGTCGTCGCGCCTATCTGGTGCCCGCGGTCGGCCAGGTGGAGATCAACGGCACGACGCTGAACGCCCGCGACGGCGCCGGCATCGTCGACGAACCGACGATCACCATCACGGCCCAGCAGGACGCCGAACTGGTGATGGTCGACAGCCTGTAAGAGGCGACTGATCGAAAGATCACAGGGGGCGCTTGAAAAAGCGCTCCTTTTCTTTTGCGCGCTGACAGGACTGCAGAGCGCGGGCACACTGTCCCCATGATCCAGCGCCTCCCTGCTCTCGCCCTCTTCCTGGCAAGCGCTCTGTTGCTCCAGGGTTGCGTCGCGGGCGCCGTCGTCGGCGCGGGGGCCGCCGTGGTCGGCGGCGCGGCCAAGGTGACCGGCGCGGCGGTCGGCGCGGGATTCGACGCGGTCACCACCTCGGACGAGGAAACCAAGGCCAAACGCGAGCGCGAACAGCGTGAATACGAGCGCGAACAACGCCGCTGCGAACAGAGGCAGCGTCAGGGCAAGGCCTGCTGATCGCTATCTCACCCCGATGTATTTGTGCGTCTGGACGCTGAGCCGCCATTGCGGATGAGTCAGGCAGTACTCAATGGCGGCGGCGGTGTTGGCGGCCTGATCAGGGCCATCCATGGGCTGGAGCCAGAAACGCTCGAAATCGAGATTCTCGAAGCGATCCGGCATGGCCAGCGGTTGAGGGAAGACCAGCTTCAGCTCCTGGCCCGAGGTCTGGACCACAGGCGCGTCGGCCTTGGGGCTGATGCAGATCCAGTCGATGCCGTCCGGCGCTGTCAGTGTGCCGTTGCTTTCGATGGCGACGTCGAAGCCGCGCGCATGCAGGGCCTCGATCAGGGGCGCATCCAACTGCATCAAGGGCTCGCCGCCCGTGCAGACCACCAGCTTCGGATCGCCCTCGCGTCCGCGCCACATCCCGGCGACATGGTCTGCCATCAAGTCGGCGGTCTTGAACTTGCCGCCTCCATCGCCGTTCACGCCGACGAAATCGGTGTCGCAGAAGGTGCAGACGGCCGTGGCGCGATCCCGCTCCAGCCCGCTCCACAGGTTGCAGCCGGCGAAGCGCAGGAAAACGGCCGGACGCCCCGCCTGCCCGCCCTCACCCTGCACCGTCAGGAAGACTTCCTTGGCCGAATAGGTCATGCGCCAGCCGCCCATTCGGCATAGCCCGCCGCGCGCAGTTCGCAGGCCGGGCACGCGCCGCAGCCATAGCCCCAGGCGCGACGATGCGTCCGGTCGCCCAGGTAGCAGGTGTGGCTGAACTCGATGATCGCCTCCACCAGGGCGGAGCCCCCGATCCGGTCCGCCAGCGCCCAGGTCTGGGCCTTGGTCAGGAACATCAGCGGCGTTTCGACCGGCACGGACTTGTCCAACCCCAGCGACAGGGCGCGCGCCGTCGCCTGAATGGTCTCGTTTCGACAGTCCGGATAGCCGGAGTAATCGGTCTCGCACATGCCGCCGATGAGGATCTCCAGCCCCCGACGGTCAGCCAGAGCCGCCGCGGCGACCAGGAAGATCAGGTTGCGCCCCGGTACGAAGGTGTTGGGCAAGCCCCGCGCATCCGCCTCGATCGCGCGCTCGGTGGTCATCGCCGTCTCGCCGATGGCGCCGAAGCCGGTCAGATCGACGACATGGTCGTCTCCCAGCCGGTTCGCCCACTGCGACAGGACCTTAACCACTTCCTGGCGCACCGCCTGGCGCGCCTGCATCTCGACCGCATGACGTTGGCCGTAGTCGAAGCCGACCGTCTCCACCCGATCGAACCGCTCCAGCGCCCAGGCCAGGCAGGTGGCGCTGTCCTGCCCGCCGGAAAAGAGAACAAGAGCTGTTTTTTCAGAATGTTGCGCGATTGCGTTCATGACAAATCTGCGGTCGGCCGGCAGGCCGCGCGCATTCAAAAAAGAAACCGGGGTCGGATAGATGGGACACCGCCTCCTATACGCCAGAGACGCAGGCTCGGCAAAGGCGGCGAGACTGAAGAATAATCGCGGCGGCTTAACCCTTCCGCAAAAGATTCTCTGAGATTGTAAAAGAACCTCAGTAGGAGCCGGCCGAATGCCGACGATCGAAGTGCTGACCGACCGCGTCGAGCCGGTGGCGAAAACCGCCATGACCGGCGAGATTCTTGCGCGGTTCCAGCGCGAACCAGACACCCTGGTGATACCGGTAGTCGACGGCGACCGTCCGATCGGTCTGATCGAGCGTGGGGATTTTCTGCTGAAGCTGGCGGGCCCGCTGGGCCAGAGCCTGTACGGGGCCCGCGAAGTCGTCCACGTGATGGACCCGGAGCCGGCGGTGATCGAGGCTGGCGTTCGCGTGGACGCCTTCTCCTCCATCATCCTGAAAAGCGGACCAGGCGCCCTGATGCGGGGCTTTATCGTCACGCGCGGCGGAGCCTATCGGGGCGTCGGCACGGCGGTGGCCCTGCTTCGCGCCATCAACGAAGACCAGCGCCACGAGAACCAGCGCCTTGTCGAAGAACTCCGCGCGTCCGACGCCGCCGAGCGCGCCGTCCGAACCGCGGCGCGTGATAAGAGCCGCTTCATGGGGCTGCTCAACCGCGAACTCAGCACTTCCATGAACGGGGTGCTGGCCGTCGCCGAGCTGCTGCATCGCCAGCCGCTGAACGAGGCGGCCAAGGCTCACGCCCGGACCATCATGGATTCGGCCGAGGACATGCTGGACAATCTGCGCGATGCGCTCGATCTGGCGCGCGCCGAGGCCGGAGAGCTGCAGATCGCCGCAACCGCCACTCCGTTGCGCACCCTGATGGATGAGTTGCAGAGCCATTGGTCACCGCGTGCGGCTCAGGACGGCGTCACCTTGATGGTCGGCTATGAGGGCGACACGGAACTGGCGGCGATGGTCGACGCCGATCGCCTGCGCCAGGTGTTCAACAATCTGATCGGCAATGCGCTGAGGTTCGCTCGTCACGGCATGGTCGAAGCCAGCCTGAGGGCTCAGGCTCAGGGCGATCGCGTCCTAATCGAGGCTCGCATTCGCGACGACGGCCCGGTCGACGACCGCCGCGCCGCCGATCTGCTTGATCCGGCCACAGACGACGCCGGGCTGGGTCTGGCCATCAGCCGCCGCCTCGTCGAGTGCATGGACGGCCGTATCTGGGCCGAGAACAACACCGGGCGCGGCGCCACCTTCGCTTTTGACCTGTTCGCTCCGATCGCCTTCATCGAACGCGAAGAGCCGACCAATGTCGCCGATCTGGACAGCCTCCATCTCCAGGCGCGCCCCCATGTGCTGATCGCCGACGACAACGCCACCAATCGCGTGGTCGCCCAGGCCCTGTGCGAAATGTTCGGCTGCACCTCCGAAACCGTCGAGGACGGCCAGGAGGCCGTCGAAGCGGTCCAGTCGCGTCCGTTTGACCTGATCCTGATGGACATCAAGATGCCGCGCCTGGACGGCGTCGGCGCCACCCGGGCCATTCGCGCCCTGGAAGGGCCTCAACGCGACATTCCGGTCATCGCCCTGACCGCCAACGCCGACCCGGACGACGCCAAGGCCTATCTGGCCGCGGGCATGGCCGCCGTGGTGGAGAAACCCATCAAGCCGGAGCGACTGCGCCTGGCCATGAACACCGCGCTGGAACCTGCTGCGGCGGCCGCCTCCGCCCGCGCGCGTGACGTCGCCTGACGGACGTCAGTCGGCCAAATCAGACCACGACCTCGTCTCCGGACCGCTCTTCGTCTTCCTCGTCATAGCCGACAAGGCGCAGGGCTCTCGCCTTAACTCCCTTCAGCTCCGCCCAGCGCAGCAGGCCTTCCTCACGGCCGTGGGTGATCCAGATTTCTTCCGGCGCCAGTTCCTCAAAGGTCTGGATCAGTTCAGGCCAATCCGCATGGTCCGAAATGACCAGCGGCAGTTCCACCCCGCGCTGGCGCGCTCGCGCCCTCACCCCCATCCAACCAGAAGCGAAGGCGGCCACAGGATCGGCGAACCGGCGCGCCCAGCGATCCTGAATGGCCGAAGGCGGCGCGATCACCACTTCTCCGCCCAAAGCGCCGGCCTTCAGCCCCGTGGCGGGCGCCAAGGATCCGAGATCGACCCCTTCGTGCTCATAGAGCCGGTTCAGACGCTCCAACGCGCCATGCACATGAATGGTCCGGTCCCACCCCGCCTCGCGCAGCAGCCGGATCACCCGCTGCGCCTTGCCAAGCGCATAGGCGCCGACCAGATGAGCGCGTTCGGGAAACTGCGTCAGCGAATGGATCAGGCGCGCGATCTCCTCTTCATCCGGCGGATGGACGAAGACCGGCAGGCCGAACGTGGCCTCCGAAATAAAGACATGACATGGGACGGGCTCGAACGGCAGGCAGGTCGGGTCTCGACGCCGCTTGTAATCGCCTGACGCCACCATGATCAGGCCGCCGCGCTCAACCACAGCCTGGGCCGAGCCCAGCACGTGCCCGGCAGGCGCGAACCTCACGCCCACGCCACCGATCTGCGTCGTCTCGCCATAGGAGGCGGCCTGAGTGTGTCCCGCAAAGTCAGGGCCGTAGCGCTCGGCCATGATGGCCAGAGTCTGGGCGGTCGCCAGCACCGCGCCGTGGCCCGGCCGCGCATGGTCCGAATGGCCGTGGGTAATCACCGCCCTATCCACCGGCCGCACAGGGTCCACATAGAAGTCGCCGATCGGGCAATAGAGGCCCGCCGGCGCGGGTCGCAGAAGATCTTGAGGTCGGATCATCAAATCATCCGCCCGCTGGACAAGAGCGCCCCCGACGGGCGACCAAGGCGGGACAAGACACAGGACGCCTTGATGACGGATTCGTTCCTAGACACCTTATTGCCTCAGCTGGCCTCGGGCGCCGCCCATACCCATGCTCTCGGCTTCGCCTTCGCAGGACTTGACGGAGACCGCGTGCGGATACGCGTTCCCTATCGTGAGGACCTGGTCGGCGACCCCGAGACCGGCGTGCTGGCCGGCGGTCTCGTCACGACCCTGCTGGACCACGTCGGCGGTCTGGCCGTCTGGGTCGGGCTGGGCGCATTCCGCCCGGTGGCGACGCTCGATCTTCGCGTCGACTATATGCGCGCGGCGGCGCCGGGACGCGATCTCTTGGCCGAAGCCCGATGCTATCGCCTGACTCGCAATCTCGCCTTCGTCCGCGCCTGGGCTTTCGAGGACGACCCGACCGACCCCGTCGCCGCCGCCCAATCGGCCTATATGGTCAGCGCAGAAGGCGAGCATCGGACCGGCGCCAATCTGAAACCGAAGCCCGCCGCATGACCGCTTCCCTGCTCGACAGCCTGCCGTATGCGCGCTTCCTGAACCTCAGGACCCAGGCGAATGGCGACGAAGTGACCGTCGTCATGCCCTTCACCGACAAATTGATCGGCAACCCCATGCTGCCCGCCCTGCATGGCGGCTCGACCGCGGCCTTGCTGGAGATGACGGCCATGGCCCAGGTCTCCCTCACCTATCCGCGCCTTCGTCTGCCTCGCCCGATCAACGTCACGGTGGCCTATCTCCGTTCGGGCCGCCCGGTTGACGTCTACGCCCGCGCACGAATCAATAAGGCCGGGCGCCGCGTCGCCCATGTGGTCGCAGAAGCCTGGCAAGACGCACGACATGAGCCCATCGCCTCGCTTACCGCTCACTTCCTGCTTGACCCGGAAACCGCCGGGACGTGACCACCAGGCGAAAGCGCAACTGTAAACTTTGTAAAGAAATCCCTACCCAAAACAGTTAACATGCATTAACTCTTTCCCATCGTTCTTTTAGCGAGGGGTAAAGCCATGGATCGCAACGAAGTCATCGCTGGCGTCGCCGGTGAACTGCACGCCACTGAAAAAGCGCTGGATGACGCCATCACCCACGCCACGACCCTGGTTCAGGCCATGATCGGCGCTCGTACGGCCCTTTCCCTCTCCGCCGTCGCCGCGTCGGGTTCCCAGACCAAGGCCATGGAGGCGATCGCCGCTCTCAGCACCGCTCGCGAGGCCGTCATCGCGTGCCACGCTGAACTTGAGAAGGACCACCGTCGGTTGGGCTATGGCACCTATGCCCTTGGCCCGGTCAACAAGCCCGATGAATGGGACAGCCGCCCGATGGGCAGCCAGGAACGCCACCTGCGCGTGGCGTGAATTCTGCGTAACGATTGGAGTCGGCACTCCGATTTCCAATCGGCATGATGTAGCTTGGCCCCCATTGTCGCGAGACAAATGGGGGCTTTTCATTGCTGGAAACCATCGCCGCACTGATCGGAGCGGGCTTTATCGTCCTGGTCAGTCTTTTCGCCCTGACCAAAGGAGGGCGTCCTGAGCGCATCGGCGCTGCAACCGTCCTGGGAGGATGGTTTCTTTCAGTGTTGGCTCAAACCTACATCGGCTATGCCTCTGTTCAGTGGCCCACGCTGATCATTGACGTCATCGCCTTAGCGATCTTTATCGCGCTCGTATGGAAGTCTCCTCGCACCTGGCCCGTGTGGGCCAGCGCCTTTCAACTCTTGGCGGTCGCCAGCCATTTCATGGTTTTGATGAAGTTGCGCCCGGAGATTTCAGCCTTCTACACCGTAATCAATATGTCGGGTTACGGCATCATCATCGCGCTGGGCGTGGGAACCTTCTTCGCATGGCAGGAACGACGCGCGGTCGGCATCGCGGACGAATAGGTAGATATTCCTAATCAATTCGGATAGCCTCAGGCGCATATTTCCTCAGAATTTGCGCCCTTGCCCCTGTCCCACTCCCAGCTTTGGAAAGCGATCGACGCCTTGGCGCGACGTGAGGGCCTCTCAGCGTCGGGATTGGCGCGTCGAGCCGGGCTGGACGCGACCAGCTTCAATCCATCGAAACGACTGGGACCAGGCGACCCGCCGCGCCCGCGCTGGCCTTCGACAGAAAGCTTGATGCAGGTGCTGGCGACGAGCGGCCTGAGTCTGGGGGAGTTCGCCGGCCTCGCCGATGATTCCTCATCCCAGCCACGCCCCATTCCGCTTCTGGGCCTCGCACGCGCAGGGGATGAAGGTTTCTTCGATGACGCCGGTCTGCCCATGGCCGACGGCTGGGACCAGACCGAACTGCCGGCTCACAAGGATAGCCTTTTCAGCCTGACCATTGACGGCGACTCGATGGAGCCCGTCTATCGTCCCGGCGACCGGGTGATCGTTGATCTGGACGCGACCGAGGTCCGACGCGGCGACCGCGTGGTCGTCCGCACGATCGACGGCGAGACGCTGGCCAAGGAAATCTCCGCCCTGAACAGCCGCGAGGTGACCCTGAGTTCGGCCAATCCGCTTTATGACCCACGCACCCTGCCCCGCCGTCAGCTTCTCTGGATGGCCCGCATCCTATGGGTCAGCCAATAGCGAAGGGCCGCCCCTTTCGGGAACGGCCCTTGCCTTGATCAACGTGGGGGAGAAAGCCGTCGATCAGTTCGGCGCGACATAGCGGGCGTTGACCCACCCGCCGCCGGCGATCTGCACCCACTCGCCTTGCGACCCCACGGCGGTGAAGGGCTGCCCGGCGGACAGGCTGCCTGCCTGACGATACTGGGTGCCGGGACCCGACCGGATACGCAGGTTGGACGTGGCGCGATACATGTTGGCGTTGGCCTGGGCCGCAGCGCGCGTGCGCTGCTGGTTACAGCCGATGTAGGAGCCCGCCGCAGCACCGGCCCCCGCGCCGACCACGGCGCCCAGGGCGCGCTCGTTCTTGGACACCTGGCTGCCCGCCAGACCGCCCAGCACGGCGCCGATGGCGGCGCCCGCCTGCTGACGACCGCCGGGCGCATCACAGTTGGTGACGCCGTTGGCCTGGGGCATGGCGATGGCGGTCATGGGCACGGCGGCGGAGCCCAGAGCGGCGAAAAGAGCGGTGGCGGCCAGGCCCGCCTTGAAGGTCTTCGACATAAGTCTCTCCTGTCATCGAGTTGTCGATGAAATGAGAATGCCTCGGCCAAGCTGAAGGCTCCCCGAGCCTGATCGTTATATGCCGTTCATCTTCCTTGCCGAACGCAGCGGGTCCGATGCGCCCAAGTGCATATGAAAAAACAGATATTGTTCATTTCCTCCCCCATTCGGGGGATGGGCAAGACCTGCAATATCGGGCGCTATGACCCTCATGGGCGCACTTGGAAAAGCAGACGTAGCGCTGGATGTGCTGTGGCGCAGCCTTTACGGCCAGCCGCTGCCGCTCTCCGGCTCTCCCGAGCTCGCCTTGCAGATCATTATGGAATGCGAGAGAAAATCATGGTCCCCAGCACAAGAACCCGACGCCATCGAAGATCGATCTGGCTGCCGTCCCCGTTTGAGGGTCTGCTCCTGACCTTGGCTGTCGTTTCACTGGCCGGCGCTGTCCTCGCCGCCTGACAGCCAGAACGAAAACGGGCCGCCGAGAACGTCGACGGCCCGAACACCCTCAGCCCTCGGCCAAGCCGCCGGCGGCGCCCTTTTCGATCAGTTCAATCGTCTGCGGCAGGCCATAGATGGCGGCGAACGATCCGAAACGGGGCCCCTGCGACGCGCCCAGCAACACCTCATACAAGGCGCCGAACCAGGCCCGCAGCGGGTCGAACGCGTGCTCCTTGCCCACGGCATAAACTTCGGACTGAATAGCCTCGCCGTCGGTCGTGTCGGCCGGCAAGCCCTTCAGACGTTCCGCCAGTTCCAGCAGCGCCGCCTTCTCCTTGTCGTCCGGCAGGCGATAAGTCTTCGAGGGCTTCACGAAGTCCTCGTAGTAGTTCAGCGCATAACCCATCAGCCGATCCAGCACGGGCTCGCTCTCAGGCGAGGCGTCCGGCAGATATTTGGCGAAATAGGCCCACAGCTGATCCTTGGTCGAGGCGTTGGCCACGCCCACCAGGTTCAGCAGCAGGGCGAACGACACCGGCGAGGCGCTCTCAGGCGGGTTCCCCGAGTGGATGTGCCACACGGCGTTGTCCATCCGCTTGGCCGGTTCCTGCGTCTTGTACTGCTCGATGAAGGACAGATAGTCGTCCGTCGCGCGCGGAATGACGTTGAAGTGCAGGCTCTTGGCCGACTTCGGCGACTGAAACATGTACCAGCTCAGGCTCTCGGGCGTGCCGTAGCGCAGCCAGTCCTCCATCGTCAGGCCGTTGCCCTTGGACTTGGAGATCTTCTTCCCTTCGATGTCGAGGAAGAGCTCGTAGTTGAAGCCCTCCGGCGGCACCCCGCCGATGGCGCGGCACAGCTTGGACGACTCGCGCACGCTCTCGATCAGGTCCTTGCCCGACATCTCATAGTCGACGTCCAGCGCGGTCCAGCGCATGGCCCAGTCGGGCTTCCACTGCAGCTTCACATGACCGCCGGTGACGGGAACCTCGGTGCGACCGCCAGCCGGGTCGTCGAAGACGATCGTGCCCTTCTCGACGTTGCGCTCCAGCGTCGGCACCTGCAGCACGTGACCGGTGATCGGGCTGATCGGCAGGAAAGGCGAATAGGTGGCGCGGCGCTCCTCGCCCAAGGTCGGCAGCATGATGCCCATGACCTTGTCGAAGCGCTCCAGCATGGTCAGCAGGGCCGCGTCGAACCGACCCGACCGATAGGTCTCGGTCGAGGACATGAACTCATACTCAAAGCCGAAGCTGTCGAGGAAGGCGCGCAGGCGGGCGTTGTTGTGCGCGCCAAAGCTGTCGTGGGTGCCGAACGGATCGCGCACCCTAGTCAGCGGCAGATGCAGGTCTTCGCGCAGCATCTCCGGATTGGGGATGCCCTCCGGCACCTTGCGCAGGCCGTCCATATCGTCGCTGAAGGCGATCAGGCGCGTAGCCCAGTGATCGCCGGTCAGGGCGCGAAACGCGTTGCGCACCATGGTCGTGCGCGCCACCTCGCCGAAGGTGCCCATGTGCGGCAGGCCCGACGGGCCG